>JBARKH010000439.1:0-17710 GCA_049801295.1 Allostellaceae bacterium
CTCCTCGATGGGACGGCGCGGCCGCTACTGGCGCGGATCGAGGCCTGGGCCGGCGCGGGCTATGCGGCAGCGCGGCTCGCCTTCGACCAACCGATCGCGGCGTCGGGGACGACGCTGTGCCCCGCCGATTTCGGCCTGCACAACACGCTGCGCCGGAAATCGGGACAACTTGTCTTCATCGATTTCGATTATTTCGGGTGGGACGACCCGGTGAAGCTGACCTCCGATTTCCTGCTGCATCCCGGGATGCTTCTGCCTGAGCAGCTGAAGCGGCAGTTTGCCGCCGCGGCGGCCGCCGTTTACGAGGGCGATTCTGGCTTTCGTGCCCGACTCGCGCTGCTCTATCCGCTGTTCGCGCTGCGGTGGTGCCTGATCCTCTTGAACGAGTTCCTGCCCGAACGCTGGGTAAACCGGCGCAATGCGGGCGTGTCGGCCGACTGGGACCTGGCCAAGCGCCGCCAGCTTGATCGAGCCAGTGAATGGATGCACTCTTTAGCGACAAGCTTCCGATGGTTTCCTTATGGCGAATGACCTCGCGCCAGCGGCGCGGCACGACCCCGGGCTGCGGCTGGACGAGCGCTCGATCGGGTTGCGGCGGCTGGTCGTGAGGGCACTTCAGGGCGGCGCGCGCGGCCATATCGGTTCTTCGCTATCGCTGATCGAGATCATGCGCGTGCTTTACGACGATATTTTGCGCTTCCGTGCCGACATGCCGGATTGGCCGGAGCGCGACCGCTGCATCCTCAGCAAAGGGCACGGCTGCATCGCCCAATACGTCATGCTGGCGGAGAAGGGGTTTTTCCCGCACGCGGTCCTCGACACGTTCTGCCGGCTTGATTCGATCCTGGGCGGGCACCCGGAGGCCGGCAAGATCCCCGGTGTCGAGGCCTCGACCGGCGCGCTCGGCCACGGACTGCCGATCGGCGTGGGGCGCGCCCTCGGCCTACGGATCCACGGGCGCGATGCGCGCGTCTTCGTCATCACCGGCGACGGCGAGATCAACGAGGGATCGGTGTGGGAGGCGGCGCTCTCGGCGAGCAAGCATCGCCTCTCCAACCTCACCCTGATCATCGACTACAACAAGGTTCAGTCGGCCGGCCCGACCGCAGAGATACTCGACCTCGAGCCGCTGGCCGACAAATGGCGCGCCTTCGGCTTTGCCGTCGCCGAGGTCGATGGGCACGACGTCGAGGCGCTGCGCGGCACCTTGCAGGCGGTGCCGCTCGATCGCCGGCGGCCAACCGCGATCATCTGCCACACGGTCAAGGGCAAGGGCCTGGCTTTCGCCGAGAACGACGCCAACTGGCACCACAAATCGAGCATCAAGCCGGATCTCGTCGCCCAGATGTACGACGCGCTGGAAGCGCTCTGATGCGCCCGACCTGCGTCGACAAGGTGTTCGAGCTGGCCAAGCGCGATACTCGGGTCGCCTATATCGGCTCCGACCTCGATCCGCCGATCACCCGGCGGATGAAGGAGGAGATGCCGGGGCGCGCCTTCATGGAGGGGGTCAGCGAGCAGCATGCCGTCGGCATGGCGGCCGGGCTGGCGATGGAGGGGATGATCCCCTATGTCCATACGATCGCGACCTTCATCACGCGGCGCTGCTACGAGCAGGTGGCGGTCGACGTCTGCCTCCACAACCTGCCGGTCCGACTGATCGGCAATGGCGGCGGGCTGGTCTATGCGCCGCTCGGGCCGACGCATCTGGCGATCGAGGACATCGCGATCATGCGGGCGCTGCCCAACATGACCGTGGTGGCGGTCTGCGACGCCGACGAGATGAAACGCTTCATGGAGCAGACGCTCGAGTGGCCCGGGCCGATCTATATCCGTCTGGCCAAGGGCTACGACCCGATCGTCAGCCGCCCGGAACTTGGGTTCGAGATCGGCAAGGCAATCGTCATGCGCGAGGCCGCCCGAGGCCGCGACCGGGTGCTGCTGGTCTCGACTGGCGTCGCCACGACGCGCGCGCTCGCCGCGGCCGACTTTCTCGCGGCCGAGGGGGTCGAGTGCAGCGTCATGCACATGCACACAGTGAAGCCGCTCGACACCGAAGCGCTGCTGCGCCACGCGCGCGGCTACAAACTCGTCGTCACCGTCGAGGAGCACATCCTCGCCGGCGGGCTCGGGAGCGCGGTGGTCGATGCGCTGGTCGAGAACCTGCTCGGCGCGGTGCCGCCGGTAAAGCGGCTCGGGATCCCCGACGCGTTCGCGCACAAATACGGCAGCCAGGACCAGTTGATGGAGATTTATGGCCTGCAGCCGCCGCAAATCGCCCAATCGGTGCGCGACGGGCTGCGCTCGCTCGCCGCCTAACCGCTTGCCGCCGCGTTCCTCCGCATTGCGATGCCCAGGCGGATCCTGATCATCGGCGGCGATTCGGAAATTGCCAATGCCACCACGACGCATCTGCGCGCGTCGGGCTACGAGGTCGCCGCGACGACGCGGCGGCCGGAGCGCGCTGGCGCCGAGAACCCGTTTCTCGACTTGAGCCGGCAGGTCGAGGATTGGCCGATCCCGGACGGGATCGGCGCCGTTTGCTTTTGCGCCGCGATCGCCCGCCTCAACGATTGCGCCAACAATCCGCAAGCCTCCGCGCTCGTTAACGTGACGCGGACGATTGCGCTCGCCGATAGGCTGCTGGCGCGCGAGGTTCCGGTCCTGTTTCTGTCGACCGACAAGGTGTTCGACGGCACAAGCGCGCACGTCGCGGCCTCGGCCGCGCCCTGCCCGGTCAGCGAATACGGCAGGCAGAAGGCGGCGGCCGAGGCCGCGTTAAGCGAGCGCATGCGCGCCGGTGCGCCGGTCACCGTGCTGCGGCTGGCAAAGATCGTCTCGCCGGGCATGGCGCTGTTGCGGCAATGGGTCGTCAGCCTCGCCGATGGCAAATCCATTCGCGCCTTTGTGGACATGATGATCGCGCCGACCCCGGTGGCGGTGGCCGCGTCGGCGATTGAGCGCCTGCTCGCCGAACCCAATCCCGGCATCTTTCAGCTCAGCGGCCCGCGCGATGTCGCCTATAGCGAGGTTGCCGCGCATCTGGCACGCAGCCTTGGCGCCGACCCGGCACTGGTCGACCCGGTCGGCGCCTATTCAGCGGGACTGCCGCCAGGCTCGACCGCGCAGCATACGACGCTCGACAGCAGCGCGCTGCGCGAGCGCTTCGGCATCGCGGTTCCCGACGCGTGGGAAGTGATCGACGCACTCGTCGAGACCTGCCGCTGAGCCGCGTTCATCGGTGCCTTGACACGATTGCCGGGCGCGGCGATGAGTTCCGCAGGGTGCGTTTTTCGCCTGTAGTCAATTGGGTGGATAACAGGAGACCGCATGGGCCGGTTGCTTAACCTTGTGACGCCGCTGCACCGCGCGACCAAGCGGGACTACATGGCGCGGATGATGGACGAGAAGGTCCATTGCATGCTGAAGGCGAAAGAATACGAGGGTGATTACTGGGACGGCGACCGCCGTTACGGCTATGGCGGCTATCGCTATATCGAGGGCCGCTGGGCACCGGTGGCGCAGGGGCTGATCGATCTGCACGAGCTGAAGGGCAAGGTGCGCATTCTCGATGTTGGCTGCGGCAAGGGGTATCTGCTGCGCGAGTTCCAGCGGTTATTGCCGGACGCCGAACTGGTCGGTTTCGACCTCTCGCAGCATGGGCTCGCCGACGCCCACCCCGGGGTCAAGGACAATCTTTTCCGCTACCGGGCGCAGGACCGCTATCCCTACGGCGACAAGTCGTTCGACCTCGTGGTCTCCCTCGGCACGTTCCACAACCTCAAGGTCTTCGAGTTGGCAACCGCCCTTTCCGAAGTCGAGCGCGTCGGCAAGCACGGTTATATCATGGTCGAAAGCTATCGCAACGAGCTCGAGCAATTCAACATGCAGTGCTGGGCATTGACCTGCGAAGCGTTCTTTGACACCGCCTCGTGGATCTGGCTTTACCAGCATTTCGGGTATACCGGCGACTACGAATTCATCTATTTCGAATAGCGAGACAGCGATGCAAATCAAGCGAGCCCGCGCGGCGATCCTGGCGCAGTCGCGCCAGCCGTTGGTGGTTGATGAGATCGCCATGCCCGAGGAGCTCGACGCCGGACAGGTCCTGGTCAAGGTTCTCTACACGACGATCTGCGGCGCCCAGATCAACGAGATCGACGCGCTCAAAGGTGTCGACAAGTTCCTGCCGCATCTGCTCGGACACGAGGCATCCGCCGAGGTGGTCGAGATCGGCCCCGGCGTCACCACGGTCAAGCCGGGCGATACGGTGGTGCTGCATTGGCGGCCGAGCCGGGGCATCGAGAGCCGCACCCCTTCCTATGGCTGGCGCGGGCAGAAACTCAATGCCGGTTGGATCACGACGTTCAACGAATACGCTGTCGTCTCCGAGAACCGGATGACCGTGATCCCGACCGATTTCGATCTGAAGCTCGCGCCATTGCTCGGTTGCGCGGTGACGACGGCGGCGGGGGTGGTCAACAACGACGCGCATCTGAAGATCGGCGAATCGGTGGTGATCTTCGGGGTCGGCGGGGTCGGGCTCAATCTGGTGCAGTTCGCCGCGCTCGCCGGCGGCTACCCGATCGTCGCTGTCGATCTCATCGATCATAAGCTGGAAATGGCCCGGGTGCGCGGCGCCACCCACTCGATCAACGGCGCCAATGTCGCCGACGTGGCCGGCGCGATCCGCGACATCGTCGGCGCCGCCGGTCCGGACAAGGTGTTCGAGACGACCGGCGTCAAATCTGTCATCGAGAGCGCCTACGAGCTGACCCACGCCGACGGCACCTGCGTCCTCGTCGGGGTGCCGAGCGAAAAGGTGACGATCTACACTCTGCCGATCCATTTCAACAAGGTCCTGACTGGCTCGCATGGCGGCAGCTCGGTGCCGCATGTCGACATCCCGCGCATCATCCGGCTGGTGAAAGCGGGGCGGCTATCGTTCGACGGCATCATTACCGATGAATTCGCCCTCGACGACATCAATCCCGCATTTGATCTCGTGCGCAGCGGCAGGGCCGGACGGGTGTTGATCCGAACAGCACCCGGCTAGCTAGCGCTTTCACCCGCAGGTCGAGTAATCCACCGCCGTCTTGGCCGGGCGAAGCCCCGCGGAAAACCAATTGGGGTGCTCGAACGTCGTAGGATTCCGCTCTAATTCAGCGTCACACCAGGCCGCTATTTTAGCCGCGCTTCTTGCATCACCCGGATGTTGTAGTAGCGCGCGCTGTTCATCGGGTCGGGGAGGCGGCCGTCCTTGAACCCCTCGTTCAGGTCGGAGACGGCCTGGGCGACCGTGCGCTGCGGCACGAAGCCGAACTCGCGGCGGATCCGTTCCGAGGAAACGTGGTAGGAGCGGTTGTCGTCGGTCGGCACGACATCGAGCGCAATCGGGCCGCCGATGACGGTGCGCACCGTCTCGGCGAGTTGCCGCACGCTGTGGTTCTCATAGCCGGCGTTCCAGATCCGCCCGTCGATCTGCTCGTCGGGAGCCGCGAGGCACCGCACGTAAAGCTCGGTCATGTCCTCGATGTGCAGATTGGGGCGCAGCTGGCCGCCGCCGAAGACTTTTATCCTGCGGTTGTTGACCGCATGGTTGGTCAGGATGTTGACGACCAGATCGAGGCGCTGGCGCGGCGAGTAGCCGCACACCGTCGCCGGGCGCAGCGTCAGGGTGACAAAGCCCGGCGCCCGCTCTTCCTCCAGGATGCGCTCGCACACGGCCTTGAATTTGGAATAATCGGTCAACGGTTCGAGCGGCAAATCCTCGGTCACCGAGACCCCCTCCTTGATCCCGTAGACCGAAGACGAGGAGGCATAGACAAAGCGCCTGACCTGCGCCGCCTTGGCGGCGCGCACGAGCGGGCGGAAGGCGTCGAGGTTGATCGACTTGCCGAGAGCGGGATCGAGCTCGAAGGAGGGATCGTTGGAGATGCAGGCGAGGTGGATGACCGCATCGCAATCGGCGAGCGCCGCCTCGACCGTCGGCAGATGGCGCAGATCGCCCTTCACCAGCCGCAGCTTCGGGTCGCCCTTTACGGCATCGAGCACGTCCTCGCCATAGAGGAAGAGATCGAGCACGTTGACGCCGTGGCCGGCCGCCAGCAGCTTCGGCACCAGAACCGAACCGACATAGCCACCCCCGCCGGTAACCAGGACCCGCTTGAAACGCGTTGTCATAAACACTCCTTAATCGCCGGCGCGACCGCGCCGACTATTTGAGCAGTGCCGTCAGCGCCTTCAGTACGGAGATCCGGTCGACCGAGCGCTGGTGGCCGACGATCGATACCTTCTGCGCACCGACGACATTGCCGATAAAGCCAACCAGATCGAGCGGCGCACCGACCGCGACGAGTGGCGCCACAACCGCCAGCACCGCATCGCCCGCCCCCATCGTGTCGACCACCTTCGAGGGCAGCGCCGGGATCGAGCGCACGATATCGCCGCGCTCGTAAGTCAGCGAGCCATACCGCCCGTTGGTGACCACGAAGCGGTCGCAGTCGATCATGCTCGGCAAGCGCTGATTGATGATCTGGGTCAATTCGCCGGTACGGTCCTTCGAGGCCAACCGAGCTTCGAGCGCATCGATGCAGACGAGATCGGCCCGCGGATAACGGCTGATCAGGTTGAAACCCATATTCGCGCTGTTCGTCTGCGCGTTGATCGCCAAAAAGGGAGAGTGTTCGATGATCGTGCGCACCAGTTTGTCGCCGATCATGCCGTGGCCGAAATCATTGACGATCACTAGGTCCACGTCGATCACGGCATCGCGAAACATGCCGCACAGCCGCCCTTCGTCGCGCGGCGACAGTGGCACGTCGTCGATCTGGTAGACCTCAAACAGCTTTCTGAAGAGCATCGGATCGACATAGCGGCATTTGTGGATGGTCGGGGCGCCGCGCCGCATCAGACAGCGCATCGAAACATTCGGCTTCAGTGCGTCGCGGATCGCCTGCTCGTAGCTGTCCCGCTCGCCGATCATCGTGAGGACCTCGACGGTCCCGCAAAAGGCCGCCGCATTGTTCGCTGTCGCGATCGCCCCACCCATGAACACCTCGCGGTCCTGCAGCCGCGTGGCGATGATGTTTTCCTTGGGTGCCTTACCCATCGGCAGCACGTAGCGGTATTCGTCAACGATGGCCTCACCGACGACCAGCACGTTGAGGCCGGTCATCCGCCGCATGAACTCGTCGATGCGGACGGCAACGCCGTTTTGCCGCAGATGGTCGAGATGCTCGCGGGTGTGCGGGTCGAAAATGTTGAGATGCTGATTGATCAGTTCAGTCGAGCTGTAGGTGATCTCCTCGGTGAAGACAACCCGGCCGCCATACCCCTCGACCGCGGCTCGTTCGGCGAGAATGCGGCCGGTGATGTCGCCTTCGGGATTACGGTAATCCTGGCCCTTCACATAAACGTCGGGGCGGATCGCCTGGATTGCGGGTAGCGCGTCGGGGCCGGCGACGATGCCGACATAATCGACGATCTCGAGAGAGGCCAGCATCTCCGAGCGCAACCCCTCCGGAAACACCGGCCGGCCCGGCCCCTTGTTGATGAACGAGTCGGCGGTAATTGTCGCGAC
Organism: Allostellaceae bacterium; assembly: GCA_049801295.1. Classification (GTDB taxonomy): domain Bacteria; phylum Pseudomonadota; class Alphaproteobacteria; order ATCC43930; family CGMCC-115725; genus DATARH01. The sequence goes on from JBARKH010000439.1 coordinate 7,583, forward strand.
CAGCACGTCACCGTGGCTGCGTGCCGCCTGGAGATGGCGGACATGGCCGATATGCAGCAGATCGAACGTGCCGTGCGCCAGGACAACCGATCGTCCGGTCGCGCGCAGCTCATCGGCGATCGTGCCGAGGCGCGGCAACGGCAGGAGCTTGCGCTCGACGGCGCCGCGATCCCCAGCTGGCGGCGCGACAACCTTATCACTCTCGCAGACCGGCGGCGTGGCAACCGAAAGGTCGACTTCGTTCACCGCTCAGCCTCCTTAACGAGCCCGTACCCGAAATTCCGACGCACTCCGCCCGGGGCGGCCCGAGAGGGTCCGGCACGCCACGAACTGCCGCGACATGGATCGTGTGACCCCGCTCGGTTTGCAGTGGAATTCAACTGGATTCGGCAAGAAGGGAGAGCGACCGCACCGACTTCTTCCATCCATGGCAGGCATCGCCCTAACCAACCGATTACCTCGCGGCAGCGGCATCGCATCCCTTTGCAACGGCTACGCCGCGCCTTGGAAAGATCGGCCCGGGACCTATCCCCCCGCCTGCGGAAATGTGCTTAAACCGCCGACGTCGCCCCGCCACGCAGCCTCAGTTCCGGATGCTAGTCAAAGCACGTGATGGTATCAACCCCCACCGCTGTCACCCCACCCGCACCGGGCCGGGCCGGGCCTTGCCGGGCGTTCCCGGCCCTGGTTATGGTGTCCGGGTGGGCGACTGCAGCAGAATCGCCGTCCGCCTCCAGCGCTGTTGCGCCGCCCGCCCGCCGGAACCTGTCGAAAGCGCAGTGATGAAAACCAAGGACCCAGTCAATCAGCCCGGCCTTGATGTCAGTCTGCGCATCGGCGAGACCCGGCTCGGCCTCCTGAAGAATTGGGAATGGTATGACGATCCGCGCCGCCTCGTCTTCTCGATGGCGCGCTACAAATTTGTCGCCAAGATGTTCGCCGGGCGGGCCAGCGTCCTGGAGGTGGGCTGCGGTGATGCGTTCTGTGCCCCGATCGTGCGGCAAGCTGTCGGGAAATTGACCGTCGTCGATTTCGACGAATCGTATATCGCGGATGCCAAGGCGCGGATGAAGGACCGTTGGCCTTTCGATGCCAAGGTTGTCGACATCATGAAATCGCCGCTGCCCGGCCGCTACGACGGGATCTATTCGCTCGATGTACTGGAACACATCCCACGGGAAGAGGAAGACCGGGTGATCGAGCGGATTGTCGACGCGCTCGAGCCGCACGGCGCCGTCATCATTGGAATGCCCTCGCTCGAATCGCAGGCCTATGCCTCGCCGCCGAGCAAGGCGGGCCACATCAACTGCAAGACCGAGCCGGAGTTGCGGGCCCTGATGCAGCGCCGCTTCGATAATGTGTTCATCTTTGGGATGAACGACGAAGTGGTGCATACCGGGTTCGGGCCGATGGCGCATTACCGGCTCGCTCTGGCTTGCGGTCCGCGGCGGTGACGGATCCGGCTGAGCGATATCGCGCGCTGCTCGAAGCCCGGCCGGCCCTCGCCCGCAACCTTCCCGGAGGCATCACGATCATCCTCGACCCGGTTGAGACCGCGCGCGTCGAGCACGTCATGGCCGAGCGTTTCGCCGCGCAGGAATTGCCGCGCGAATGGGCGAAGGCCGGCCTCTTCTACGAGGACCCTTATATTATCCTGCTGCGCGACGCGGTGATCTTCCCCGATGGCAAGCCCGGTCTTTATCACCGGGTCATCGCGCGCCACGACGAGCCGACCGGTGTCGCGATTCTGGCGCGCTACCGGGGCGAGTTTGTGCTGGTGCGGCATTTCCGCCACCCGAGCCGCGCCTGGCATCTGGAAATTCCCCGCGGCGCGGTCGGCGCTGACGAGGATCCGCTCGAGATGGCGCATGTCGAGATCTCCGAGGAGATCGGCGGCACGATAGGGTCGTTGCAGCGCCTGGGGCTGCTGCACGGCGCCTCTGCGCTGATGCGCCATTCGGTGGTGCTCGTCTATGCCGAGCTCGACGGAATCGGAACGCCGGCGATCGGCGAGGGCATCGCCGACATCGTGCTGGTCGCGCCGGCCGAGCTGGAGCGCCTGATCGGCGCGGGCGAGGTTACCGATGCGTTTACCGTGGCGGCCGTCTATCACGCGCGTTTGCGGGGCCTCATTTAATCAAAAGGGGCGCTGCGGGATGAGCCCGGGTGGCATCGCGTGCTGCCGCATGTATTGCGCCAGGATGTGCATCAGCGATTGGTGGACATCCTCGACGATGCCGTAATTGGCTGCCTCGACGTGCAGGCTCACCTCGGCCAGCCCGGCGCTGCGGCCGCCGTCGAACCCGGTCAGCGCGATCGAGTGGACCCGGTTGTCGCGGGCCCAGCGAACGGCTCGGACGATGTTCTCGGAGTTGCCCGAGGCGCTCACTGTGATCAGCACATCGCCCGGCCGCGCCAGCGTGCGAAGCTGATAGGCGAAGATCTCCTCATAGGCGATGTCGTTGGCGATCGCGGTGATCAATTCGATCGAATTCGCTAGGCTAGTGACGCGCGGGCGCAGCTGAGTATCGGTCTGCACTCCCTTCAGGAAGTCGCAGTGCAGGTGGTTGGCGATCGCGGCGGAACCGCCGTTGCCGCAGGAGAAAATGGCCTGGCCGCCGGAAATCGCGGCTTCCAGCAATTCCGCGGCGCGGTTCGCGGCATCCTGGTCAACGCTTTGCCAGGCATCCGACAGGGCCCGGCGGTAGGCCGCGAGATAGTCGCCGGCCCGCGCGTAAGTCTCCTCGGGGAATGACATCGCTACGCCTCCCTGCCTGGCGCCCCGCCCAAGCTCAACGATCGGTGATGTATTTGAACCAGTCCTGGGTCGCTTCGGCGATGCGGTCCGGCGTCCACACCGGCGCGTCTCGCCAATAATCGAGATTGGCCATCAATTCGGCGACCCCCGCCTCGATCGAGACCTGCGCTGTCCAGCCGAGCTCCGCAGCGATGCGCGTGGTATCGGCAAAGGTGCAGTCCGGCTCTCCCGGTCGCTTCGGAATGTGGACAATCTGATCGGCGCCGATCAACTCGATCAGGCGGTTCACGCTGACCGTTCCGCCGCTGCCGACGTTGTAGATGGCGCCGTCGCGGCCTCTTTCCGCCGCGGCGAGAAAAGCGCGCACCACATCGCTCACAAACGTGAAGTCGCGCGTCTGGGTTCCGTCGCCGACGATGGTCAGCGGTTTGCCGGCCAGCTTCTGCGCCAGGAACACGCCGAAGACCGCCCCATAAGTGCCGCTGGTCCGAGCCCGCGGCCCATAGACATTGAACAATCGCAGCGAGGTCACCGAAACCCCGTACAGCTGCCCCCAATGCAGGATGATCTGCTCGCCGAGAGATTTTGTCAGGGCATAGGGATAGCGCGGAGTGAGCGCAGCGCTCTCGGGGGTCGGAAAGATGTCGGGGATGCCATAGCAAGATGACGAGGCGGCATAGAGTAGCCGGTTGACGCCATTGTGACGGGCCGCCTCGGCGACAGCGTAGCTGCCATTGACATTGGCGTCGAAATAGCGACCCGGGCTCTGCACCGAAGGAACGATGTCGGCCAAGGCCGCGAGGTGGAACACTCGGTCAGCGCCCTCGAACAGCTCCATCATCCGCGGGCGGTCGACGACGCTTGCCTCCACAAAGCGGAAGTTTGGGTCAGCGTCATGCTTGGCCAGGTTGGACTGCCGTCCGATGGAGAGGTCATCGATAGCGAGCACATGGCGCCCCTCCGCCAGCAAGGAATCGACGAGATGGCTACCAATGAAGCCGGCGCCCCCGGTCACGATATCGAACGTCGCCATCCCGTCCCCTGTGGGCTCTGGGCTCTGGGCCATCCGGCTGGTGGCCGGCGGGCTGCGTAGTGAAAGGCGATCTTCGTCGATCGACCGGGTCAGCACAAGACCGCCGCCCTGGGCGCTAAGGTGGGTCCCGCGTCCGGTGGCGCCACACGTAGAAACGCCGGCGCGCGACCGCGACCGCATCCCGGGGCCGGTAGGTGATGAACAACCATAGCGTCATTGCGATCTCATAGAGCCGCGCCGACAGTGCTGCCGCGAAGCCGAACGAACGCGCTTCCTCTCGTCTGCGGACGAGTGCGAAACGGCGAGCGCCGAAAAGATGCCGAGCCGCCCAGCGCCGGGAATAGCCCTGCGGGAAAGCGGCCGCATCGGCCGCCATCCGGCGTTCTACCACCGTGACGAGCTGCTGCGCCCGGGTGAAATCCGCTGTCTGCGACCAGGCGAAACCTCCGGCGTGCCAGCGCCACGCCCCGAGCACCTCCGGCGAGAAGCAAGCGCCGTCTCGTGCGGCCAGAAGGCGCGAAACGTAACCGTCGCAGAAAGATCCAAGTTCTAGCGCAAAGCCTCCTGCCGCGATCAGTGGTGCACGGCGGTATAGCGTCGTATTGCCGGTGAGCCAGTTGTCGTCTTGCATCAAAATCTGCGCGACGATGTCCGGAGGGATGTACCCCGGACGGCGCAGCGGAATCGCCGTCGCGAGCGTGCTTTTGACCCTGCCAGCCGTGTCGATAATGTCGCTGCGGGCGGAAAACAATGCCGCCCGGGCATGCCCCTCGAGAAGCTCCATGCCGCGCTCGAGCAATGCCGGGTAGGTGATGTCGTCGGCGGCGGCAAAATAGACGACATCCCCGCGCGCCAGCTCGAGCCCTCGGTTGAGGTTGGCGATGGCCCCCAGATTGCGCGAGTTCTGCACCAGCCGCGGTTCTGCAAACCGGCAAAGAAACGAATTGATGATCGCCACGCTGTCGTCGGCCGAGCCGTCATCGATGACAATCACCTCGTCGGGCGGACGGGTCTGCGCTGCCAGTGCAGAGAGCGCCGCCGTCAGATAGCGTGCGTAATTGTAGCTGGTGAGGATGACGCTCAGCATCGTCTCTTGGCGCCGCGCCGCCGCCGACCGCCGTCAGACCGGGACCCGCCCTAGAAATCGGGGTTGCGCACGGTCAGAACGCCGTCGTTGGTGTCAAAGCTGCCCAGCACGGTGTCGTGCCGCGCGTTCGGCTCGAAGCTGAAGACGATCTCCCAGCCGTTCTGGGCAAAGAGATCGTGCAGCGTCCAGTGCACCTCTTTGCCGTGGGTACCGATGTGGATGCGCCGGACCTTTTTGCGCAACAGGTCGATGAACGGCGGAAAGACCTCGATTTCCGATTGCTGGATGTCGGATTCGAGATAATCCACCCGCTCGAACGGGCTCAGCAGTTCGTGCAAGGTGACGGCGCTCACGAGCTTGATCTCGGCCTTGAAATCATAGCCTTCGACGAGGTCGCGGGTGATGCCGGTCGTGTTGTGCAGCAGTAAATTGCGCAAGGCCACCTTGGCGGGTTCAGCGCCGGCGCGGGTGAACACGTCGACATAGTATTCGCGGGCTGCCTTGTTGTTGGTGGCGACGGCGTTCTGTGCCCCGGAGCCGGGTGCTCCAATCGGGAACAGCACCGGTTCGTTGTTGGCGGCGATCGCCAGCGGCACCAGCCAGTGCGCAGTCGGATCGATCCCGTTGTCGCGGAAATGGCGCGCGATCCACTGGTAATTCTCCGGCACCGGCTCGACCGCGACGAGTTTGCACGGCATCGGGTTGAGATGCTGCAGCATGCGGTAGCTGCCGACCGCCTGGGCGCCGTAGCAGGCGCCGAGCGTGATCATCACAAAGCGATCGTGCGCTTCGCGCGCGGCGAGGACCCAGTTGGCGCCCTCGAACCAGCCTTCGCCGTCTTCGATCACGGGGAGGCGCGTCGTCTCGACCCCACCGCCGACGGCTTCCGGGTCAACCCCGAATATCGTGCGGAATTGCGCATCGGTCAGCGCACCGCTGAAATCGACGAGAAAGCCTTTCGGGACAGCCCCGCTCCACGGTGTCACGCCATCGAATAGATTGGCGTAAGGCTCCATTCGGTTGACAAAGGCGGCCTGGCGGCCGGCGCAATCCGCCCGCTTGAGCGGCGTGGCAGGGACGGCAGAGGTCTGCGGAGCCGCAGCTTGCGGATTTGCGATCTCGCAAGACACGGCGCGAGCGGGTGGGGATGCGGCGACCTCCCGCCAATCGCCGCGCAGCCGTGCCCGGATCGCCCGCGCGGTCCTGAAGCCGGGAGCTTTTCGGATAAGCCTCAGCAGCATGGATTTACCAAACGCGAGACGGAGATACTGCGACGCTCTGGCGACCAGGTATTTGCGCGATCCCTGGAGGACGACGCGTCGGAAGGCGTTCGGATTGAACACCGTCCAATACCGCGCCGCCAGTGCGCTGTTGTTGGTGGTCGCGCCGGTAGTGACATCGAGCGGCGCAACAAACGGGATATCAAACACTTTCTGCAGGGCGACGACCACTCCCGCATCGGAGATCCGCACGTCCTTGAGCCTCTCGCGCACGCCTGGATCGAACGCAACCACATTGTCCATAATGTTTGCCGGGAGTTCATAATATATAGATGGGCCACTATAGTTCAAATACACCAATTTATAGCCGTTGCTTCGGGCCAGCATCCAAAAAAATTTAGGATTATAATTCACCAAGCCGTGATTCAACATTCCTTGCGCGGGCAGGTGATGCCACATTACGCCACCGAGCGCGGTCAATTCGTGGATCACCTTGAATGCGTTCAATTGATTGGCGACATGCTCGGTCGTGCCGAAATTGGTCACAAGATGGTACTTGCCGACCGCGTTTGCCGGGGCATCGTCATAATTGAGGTCGAGCGGGATGCTGCCCGGGCTCTCGTCGATATCGACCGAGGCGTATTCGAAGCCGAGCCAGCGCCAGAAATCGCGGGCGAGCGGCGCCGCCTCATCGAGGTGCTCGGTCCTGCCGTGGACGATGAACGACGGCGTCGACTTGGGAAGCCGCAGCTCGCCGCTTGCACCGAAGCACCGTCCCGCGGCTTCGATCTGCTGGTGAGCTTCGAGAAAACTGTTCGCTAACTGCTGCGCCCCGATCTCGATGATCGACGCGCGATCGGGGATGTACCCCTCCTCCCGCAGGCGCAGGAGGACATCCAAATCCTGTGTCCCGATGCCCATCCGCGCGACCCCTGTACCGCCTCGCAGCAATCTACGCACCCAAAGCGGGATGTCAAATAGCGGGCTGCGCCGTGGCGGACACAGATGCGTGCTCCGCCCTGCCCCAGCGCCGGCGCGTCGGCAATCAGCCTGCAAATTGCTGCCGCGGCCGATCCGGCGAAGCGATGGTGGAGTAGGCTCTGATCACGGAAAAGCGGTGGGTTCCGGCGTCACTAGGCGGGCGATCTGATAGTCTGGAGCGGAACAGAGTCGGTCACGATTGAATTTTGTTGCGCCGGCACCTCCATGGACGGAAGATCGGGTCCAACGGGATGGGAAGCCGAGGAACATCGGATGTAGTCGCTGGAGGCATAGATGGCGATACCGGCTCCCTTGATCGAAATCTTTCTCATGGAGCATTTTTATCGGGCTTGGCGTGGTCGGTTATTGACGCTTGGAAGACAGACTATTTGCGCTGATGCCGATCGTCTGAGTGAAATTCTGACGGCGTACGGTGTCGGATGGGATCGGGCAGCAGCCCGGTATGACCGCCGTACCGTTCAGTCCTCCCTCAGCCAAGGCGCGAACTACATCACCGACGAGACCCTCTTCTCATCCTTTTGTCCCGATGTGGCTTTGGATGTTTTGGACGTGACCGACTACGAGGGCGCAAACCTGATCTACAATTTGTGCGATCGTCTGCCCGAGACATTGTTCGGCCGGTTTGATCTAATATTCAACGGCAGCGTCCTCGACAATATCTTTGATCCTGCGCAGGCGCTGCGCAATATCAGTCAATTGTTGGCTCCCGATGGTCGCGTCATCCATATCGAAATGGCCAGCAATCTGGGTTTTGAATACCTTATATACTCGACCGACTGGTTCCTGGATTATTACGTGATGAATGATTTCGTGGATTGTCGGGTCTACGTTTGCACGTTCAAGAATGTCGACGAGTTACTGTACGGCGCATGGACGGTACACGCTTACATGCCGCGCCCGAACGGCGATGCGACGAGCCTGCGCGAACTGGGGTTCGAGCAGGCCGTAGTCGTCATCGTCGCGGAAAAAGGCGCACAAAGCCGCTTCGACGTCACGCCCGTACAATGGTGCTATCGCGACGAGGCGATGAAGCAGGAGTATTGCGAAAAGCTGGCCCGACTCGACGAACGCCGGCCGGTCTTCGGCTTTGGATCGCGGGCTGCGCAAGAATTTTCAACGATCAAGCGAGGCGGCTTCTACGATTGCGGCATTATCGCCGGCCGCTAACCCGGGCTGTATGTCATACTCTTGGCACCGGATCATCGGGCGTTCGCCGGCTTCATGCAGTCTGCGCCGTTTGCGCCGCGGCCGGACCGGTGCGAAAGCGCATGAACGCACCGGAGATGGTTCGCCCGCGTACCGGGCGGTCCGGGTCCCACGAACTTACGAGGTCAGCACCGCTCTCCTGCTGACAGGAGCCTTCTGACGTTACCTGAAGTTCCGTGCAGCTTGTCGGGCATGTCAGTTTTCACCATACTTTCTGGGGGAGCGAGCTGACAATGCCGACACGAGACGCCCGACCTGTGCCGATCCCCGCCCTGACCGGGTTGCGGTTCATCGCGGCGATATCGGTGGCGCTGGCGCACGGCTTAGCCCACATGACCACCCTGCCGGGTGCCGACCCGTTCTGGCGGATCTGGCTGATAAATTTTGCTGCCTTCGGGATGAGTGCGTTTTTCGTATTGAGCGGTTTTGTTATTCATTATAATTATTCTGACGGAATCGTAGACCACCGGTGGCGGGGCGCGGCCAACTTCTTTTCTGCGCGATTTGCACGACTCTATCCGCTCTATATTACGTGCATTATGCTGTCTCTTTACGATCACGGATATTTCTTCAGTCTTTTTAGCGGCAATCCCCCAGAAATTAAAAAACAATTCTGGGAATTGTTTCCGTACTATTTAACGATGACGCAGAGTTGGAAATTTTCGATCGTTGAATCAAATTCTTTGGTCTATGGATATCCATTTTCAAATGTCGCCGCGATCTCCTGGTCGATCAGCACAGAGTTCTTTTTTTATATATCTTATCCGTTTATCTGCATCGCCATCTTAAGGCTCCACACACCCCGGCGGATCGTCGCCGTGGCGGCGCTAATTGCCGTTGGCGCACTGGTCCTGATGCGCTGTGCCTATGACTACTCTCCGGCCATCGACCGATTCGGTGTCAGCCATTTCGGCCCGATTGCCGGATTGTCGTATGGGGTACAGGACTCGTTTTGGCGATGGCTGATTTATTTTGCACCCTACTCACGCCTTCCCGAGTTTATGCTGGGTTGCCTCATTGCTGCGCTTTACCGGCAGATTGAGGCTCGCGAGCCGTCCGCGTTGGAGAATCGCGTCGCCTTCATTCTCGCTTGGCTCTCGGTGCTGGCTATCGTCGGTTTGACGCTGGTGATCGCGCAACCGTCAAATCCCGCTCCCTTTCTCTCATTTCTGCACATGAATTTTGGCTTTGCCATCCCTGTTTCGCTGCTTATTTTCTGTTTAGCCCGGTATCGCAGCGCCATCTCAGCCGCGTTTTCCGGTAACTTAATGGTTCGATGCGGCGATGCCAGCTATTCTATTTATTTGCTCCATATCATTATCATACCGGCCGCAGGCCTTGACGTGCTTAATGTTGGACAATCTAGAGCGCTTACATCGGTCGTACTAATCCGGCTCGGAGTAGCATTGCTCATCACGGTAAGTTTCTCTCTCGTGACCTACCAGCTGATCGAAGTGCCTGCCCGTCGCTGGCTGCGCCGCATCCTGACGGTCGAGACCAGAGCGCCTGGACCGATCCCAGCCCCCAGCTTTCCCGGTCGGTCCTGAGGCCCCCGCTCCTCTGCCGAAACGCGAGGGTTGGGACCAGCTCCATCGCCCCTTGGTACGAAGCCGGGGTGTGCTGGCGCTCGGCGCTATCTTCTTGGTCACCGACTATCTCGGCTATCGCAAGGGCGTGGAATTCCCCGATCTGTTCAACCCGCATTCCCCGGATTGAACAGCGATTTTGAGCGCACGGGCTCTAAATTTGATATAAGATTCAAGATGTTATTCGAGGTCTGACGGGGCGGCAATGGCGGACCCGACAGGTGAATCAAAAAGCG
>JBARKH010000440.1:0-19123 GCA_049801295.1 Allostellaceae bacterium
CCTCTGCGCCGCCGCCGGTCCGCCGCGTCCACCCGCACGACGAGCGGCTGTTGCGTGACCTTGTGCTCTATCGCGACGCTTCCGCGATCGTCCTCAACAAGCCGGCCGGGCTGGCGGTGCAGGGCGGCACCAAGACCGGCCGCCACGTCGATGGCCTCCTCGACACGCTGCGCTTTGATGCGGGCGAGCGTCCGCGCCTGGTGCACCGGCTCGACAAGGACACCTCCGGGGTGCTCCTCATTGCGCGCAGCGCGGCGGCGGCGGCGTTCTTCACCCGCGCCTTTCGCGAGAAGACAACCCGCAAGATCTATTGGGCGGCGGTGATCGGCATGCCCAAAATGCCTCAGGGCCGGATCGATCTGGCGCTCGCCAAGCACGCCGGGCCGGGCGGCGAGCGGATGCAAGCCGACGACGAGGACGGCAAGAGCGCGGTCACCTATTACCGGGTGATCGATCAGGCCGGCGACCGGGCGAGCTGGCTCGCGCTGTTGCCGGTCACCGGGCGCACCCACCAGCTGCGCGCCCATTGCGCCGCGCTCGGCACCCCGATAATCGGCGACGGGAAATATGGCGGCAGCGCCGCTCACCTGGCCGGCGTCACTGCCAAGGCGGGGCTCCACCTGCATGCCAGAAGCCTCGCTATCCCGAGCCCCGAGGGCGGCCTGTTGCAGGTCACTGCGCCCCTGCCGCCGCATATGCGCGAGACCTGGGATCTGCTGGGCTTTGCCGGCGATGATGGCGACCCCTTCGCCGAGCTCGAAGCGCCGCGATGAGGCGCGTCTACGCCGCGGTCGACACCCGGCCGGTAGAAGGGGGCTGGGGGATTACCCTCGACGGCAAGCCCATGCGCACGCCCATCAAGAACGCGCTGGTGCTGCCGAGCGCGGCGCTAGCCGCGGCGATTGCGGCGGAATGGGACGCGCAGCAGGGCGAAATCCGTTCCTCGACGATGCCGCTCTTCCGGCTAGCCGCGACCGCGATCGACCGCACCCCGGCGCAGCGCGATCTCATCGTGGAAGAAGTCGCCGGTTATGCCGGGACCGATCTCTTGTGCTATCGCGCCGAACACCCGCCGGCCTTGGCGGCGCTCCAACACGCGGTCTGGCAACCGCTGATCGATTGGGCAACGCAGCGCTATGGGGCGAGGCTCGCGGTCACCTCAGGGGTCGTCCCGGCCGCACAATCCCCGGCGGCGATGCGGGCCTTTGCCGCCGCGGTCGCGGCGCAGGACGATTTCCGCCTGACCGCGCTGCACACCCTGACCGCCTGCTGCGGCTCCATCGTTATCGCGCTGGCGCTCATGGACGGCCGGCTCGACACCAATGCGGCCTTTGCTGCTTCTCAGCTCGACGAAACCTTCCAGATCGAGGCCTGGGGCGAGGATGCCGAAGCCGCCGCCCGCCGCTCCAACATCGCCGCCGACATCGAAGCGGCGGCGCGGTTCCTGGAGCTGATTGCGGCTTCCTGACGCCAGCGACCGGGGTTACTGCGCCGGCATCTGTTGCCAGGGGACCGGGCAAGCGCCGACATAGGGATAATATTGCTGGTAGGGTTGACACCAATACCAGTATCCCGGCGCCATGCCCGGCGGCGTATTGGGGTCGGGAACCGGTGCGACTTCGCTTGGGTACCAGTACCAGTCGGGGCCGACAATCCACCAGGACCCGACCCGGCCGCCGTAATTGCCGGTCCACCAATGCCCGCCGCGCCACTGGCGGAACTCCCCACCGCCGCGCCAGGCCGGATGCGCACCCCAGCTTCCACCGGGGCCGGTAAAGTGCCCGCCGCGGGCGAACCCGCCAGCGGGAGCGTGGGGGCGCGGGGCTGCCCCAGCGTGTCCGCCGGCGGCCTGTCCTTCGCCTCCTCCGCGTCCGCCGCCGCGCTCCCCGTGTTGCTCTTGGGCAAGCAGCGGGAAGGAGAGGGACCCGACGATCGCCAGCGCCGTGAGAAGCCGTTTGCAAAACATGATCATGATTTAGACTCCCTGAGGTGAACCGCCCGCTGTCGAGGTTGCGGACAAGCGTCGCGACCCTAGCGCTGGGGCTTGCTCATGCCTTGATTTGCGTCAAGAGCTGTTGGTTCGGACGGTAGTCCCGATCACGGCTTTCCGGCCGTTTCCTCACGGTAATCGCGGAACGCGCGCGAGGCGACCATCATCGATTCGCGGATGATCGGCACGCCGATATAGCCGGACAGATGCAGCAGCACCTCGGTCAGCTCGTCCTCGGTCCAACCCTGGCGGAGCGCAAAGCGGATGTGGAGGGCGAGCTCCGGCTCGCGGCCCGTGCAGGCGTCCGAGACCACGCAGATCAAGGCCCTTGTCTTGGTGTCGAGCCCGGGCCGGGTCCACAGCGCCCCGAAGACGGTCTCGGTCGCGACATCGATGAATTTCTTCATCACCGGGTCGCTGTAGATCCCCTTGGCCGAGGCCTCGACGGCGGCATCGCCCATCAACTGGCGCCGCATCGCCGCGCCTTTCTTGTAGAGCTCGCTCCGGTCGGTCGTTTGGTCGGGCATGACATCCTCGCTGGTTGGAATTGCTCGGCACCATCTTGCCCTGGCCGCCCCTATGTCGTCACCCCCGCGAAACCGGACGGCGACCGCGGTTTCCCGCTTGCGCGGGAATGACGGTTGGGAAAGGCTGCGGCCGATGAAAGACATTATCCGCAGGCTCGACGAGAAGCGCGAGGCGGCCCGGGCCGGCGGCGGGGCGCGCCGCATCGAGGCGCAGCACGCCAAGGGCAAGCTGACCGCGCGCGAGCGGATCGAAGTATTGCTCGACCCCCAATCCTTCGAGGAATGGGACATGTTCGTCGAGCACCGCAGCCATGATTTCGACATGGCGGGGCAGAAGGTCCCGGGCGACGGCGTGGTGACCGGCTACGGCACGATCAACGGCAAGCTCGTATTCGTGTTCAGCCAGGATTTCACGGTGTTCGGCGGCTCGCTCAGCGAGGCGCACGCCGAGAAAATCTGCAAGATCATGGACCAGGCGATGAATGTCGGGGCGCCGGTCATTGGCCTCAACGATTCCGGCGGCGCGCGCATCCAGGACGGCGTCGCCTCATTGGCCGGCTATGCTGAGGTGTTCGAGCGCAACGTGCTTGCGTCGGGGGTCATCCCGCAGATCTCACTGATCATGGGCCCCTGCGCCGGCGGCGCGGTTTATTCGCCGGCGATGACCGACTTCATCTTCATGGTGAAGGACAGCTCGTACATGTTTGTGACCGGCCCCGATGTCGTGAAGACCGTGACCCATGAGACCGTCACCCAGGAGGAGCTGGGCGGCGCCATCACCCATACGACGCGCTCCGGCGTTGCCGACCTCGCCTTCGAGAACGATGTCGAGGCCCTCATCGAATTGCGCCGCTTTGTCGATTTTCTCCCCGGCTCGAACCGCGCCGCGGCGCCGGCGCGGCAGCCGAACGATCCACGCGAGCGCGGCGAGCCCTCGCTCGACACGCTGGTGCCGGCCAATCCCAACAAGCCCTACGACATGAAGGAGCTGATCGGGAAGGTCGTCGACGACGGCGATTTCTTCGAATTGCAGCCCGATTTCGCAGCCAACATCCTCGTCGGCTTCGCCCGAATGGAGGGCGCGACGATCGGGATCGTCGCCAACCAGCCGATGGTGCTCGCGGGGTGCCTCGACATCGACAGCGCGAGGAAGGCGGCGCGGTTCGTGCGGTTCTGCGACTGCTTCCAGATCCCGATCGTGACGTTTGTCGACGTGCCGGGGTTTCTGCCGGGCACCGCCCAGGAATACGGCGCGATCATCAAGCACGGCGCCAAGCTCCTCTTCGCCTTCGCCGAGGCGACCGTGCCCAAGGTGACGCTGATCACGCGGAAGGCCTATGGCGGGGCCTATGACGTGATGAGTTCGAAGCATCTGCGGGGCGACGTCAATTTCGCCTGGCCGTCGGCCGAGATCGCGGTGATGGGGCCGAAAGGGGCGGTCGAGATCATATTCCGCGCCGATCTCGGCGACGCCGCGGCGATCGAGGCGCGCACGCAAGACTATCGCGAGAAATTCGCCAATCCGTTCGTCGCCGCCAGCCGCGGCTTCATCGACGATGTGATCCAGCCGGCGACGACCCGCCAGCGCCTCTGCCGCGCCCTCCATATGCTGCGCGGCAAGCGCCTCGAAAACCCGTGGAAGAAGCACGACAACATCCCGCTGTGATGCGCCACCCCCGTCACCCCCGCGAAAGCGGGGGCCCAGGAGAAGCGATGTGCGCTCGGCCCCTGGATTCCCGCTTGCGCGGGAATGACGGATAAGTGCCGCGATGTTCACGAAGATCCTGATCGCCAATCGCGGGGAGATCGCCTGCCGCATCATTCGGACGGCGCGGCGGATGGGGATTGCGACCGTCGCGGTCTATTCGGAGGCCGATTCTGAGGCGTTGCACGTCCGCATGGCCGATGAGGCGGTGTTGATCGGGCCGCCGCCTTCGGCCGAGAGCTATTTGCGCATCGACCGGATCATCGAGGCCTGTCAGAAGACCGGGGCGGAAGCCGTGCATCCCGGCTACGGCTTTCTCTCGGAGCGCGCGGATTTTGCCGCCGCGCTCGCCGCGGCGGGGATTGTCTTCATCGGCCCGACGCCCGAGGCGATCGCCGCGATGGGCGACAAAATTGCCGCAAAGCTGTTGGCGCACGAGGCCGGGGTCGCCACCGTCCCCGGTCATCTCGACACAATCGCCGACGCGGAGCGTGCGGTCGCGGTTGCGCGGGAGATAAGCTATCCGGTGATGATCAAGGCGGCGGCCGGCGGCGGCGGCAAGGGCATGCGCATCGCCCGCGACGACGACGAATTGCGCGAGGGGTTCAGCGGCGCGCAGCACGAAGCCCGTTCGAGCTTCGGCGACGACCGGATCTTTCTCGAAAAATACATCGAGGAGCCGCGCCACATCGAAATCCAACTCATCGGCGACATGCACGGCAACATCGTCCATCTCGGCGAGCGCGAATGCTCGATCCAGCGGCGTCACCAGAAGATCATCGAGGAATCGCCGAGCGCGTTCATCGATGAGGCGACGCGCGCGGCCATGGGCGCCCAAACGGTCGCCTTGGCGCGCGCAGTCGGCTACCGCTCGGCCGGCACCGTGGAGTTCATCGTCGACCGCGAGCGTAACTTCTACTTCCTCGAAATGAACACGCGGCTCCAGGTCGAGCACCCGGTGACCGAGCTGGTGACCGGAACCGACCTCGTGGAATTGATGATCCGCGTGGCCGCCGGTGAGAAGCTGCCGTTCGCCCAGGCAGCGGTGCGTCAGACCGGCTGGGCGATCGAGGCGCGGGTCTATGCCGAGGACCCGGAGCGAAATTTCCTGCCGTCGATCGGGCGCCTGGTAAGCTATCGACAACCGGAAGGCGACGGCTTGCGGCTTGATAGCGGCGTCATCGAGGGCGCCGAGATCACCCTCTACTACGATCCGATGATCGCCAAGCTCATAGCCTATGGCCCCGTCCGGGATAGCGCGATCGACAGGCTGCGCCAGGCGCTTGACGGCTTTTACATTGCGGGCGTCCGGCACAACATTGCCTTTCTCGCGGCGGTCGCGGCGAGCGAGGGGTTCCGCGAGGGCCGGCTGTCGACCGATTTCATCTTCGAGAATTTCCCCGGCGGCTTCGCGCCGCCCGCCGGGTTTGTCGCCGCCGACCGCGTGATTCTGATCGCCGCGGCGCTCGTGGAAACCCGGCTGCGAACCACCGAAACCGCGCTGGCCGCGCGCGATCTGACGGTGCTCCTCGACCGCGTTCCCTATCCGGTGGCGGTTCGCGCCGGCGGCGGCGCCTATATCGTCGAGAGCGAGGGCGAGAGCCACCAGGCGGCGACCGACTGGCGCCCGGGTCAGCCATTGCTGCACCTGCGCATCGACGAACGCAGCGCGATCGTCCAGGTCGAGCGGCTGCAAGGGCGCGCGTTCCGGCTGGTGCATGGTGGCGTCGTGCGCCGGGCCCAGGTGCTGTCGCCGCGCGCCGCCGAATTGCTGTTGGCTATGCCCGAGAAACAGCCGGCCGATACTTCGCGCCTAGTGCTCTCCCCGATGCCGGGCCTCTTGACCGCGATCATCGTCGAGGAGGGCCAGGAAGTGAAGGCCGGCGAGCCGCTGGTCACGGTCGAGGCGATGAAGATGGAAAACGTGCTGCGCGCCGGGCGCGATGGCCGGATCGCCAAGCTGCGCGCCAAACCCGGCGACAGCCTCGCCGTTGACCAGATCATCCTCGAACTGGAGTGAGGCGTCTGACGGAACCGGCCATCCGAAGCGCGCTTCTGCGCATCGCCGGTCGGGTGCAGGGGGTCGGCTACCGCGCCTGGGCGATCGACACCGCCACCCGGCTGGGGCTGCGCGGCTGGGTGCGCAACCGCGCCGACGGCAGCGTCGAGGCGCTGGTCATCGGCGAGGAGGATGCGGTTGCGGCGATGATCGAGGCGTGTCGCGACGGGCCCTTTGCCGCCCGGGTCGGCGAGATCGCGGTCGACGAAGCCGAAGATGACGGCAGTGACGGGTTCCGGCCGCGCCCTACGGTATAGTGCAAGTGTCCCAGGATGCGCCATGTACGGCTCTGCCGGCTCTGCTAGGATGCGGGCCCTGAGCAGCGCGAGGAGCAGGGAACGCGATGAAGCGCATTGAGCGGGCGGTCGCCGCGGTGATGGCGGTCGGCCTGATGGCGCTGTCGGCGCCCGCCGGGGCCGACCCGCTGCCGATCAGGGTCGGCTGGGTGGTGACCCCCGGGCATCTGGCGCCGCTGATCGAGGAGCTCGGCAAGCGCCATCCCGAGGTCTTCAAACATCTCGGGCAGAGCTATGTCATGCAGGCGGTGCATTTTCAGGGCACGACGCCGGAGATCCAGGCACAAGCGATCAACGAGTTGGAAGTCGCCTCCTTCTCGAGCGCCGCGCTGGCGCTGGCGATTACCAACGCACATCTCGATGAGCGGCTCGTTGCCGATGTCGTCGGCGACGGCATGAACGGCTACTTCAGCGGCACCTACGTCGTCGCTGCCGATGGCCCGATCAAGCAGGTGGAGGACATCAAAGGCCGGCGCGTCGCGATCAACACGATCGGCTCGGCGGCCGACGAGGCGATGCGCACGATGCTGCACCGGCACGGCCTCAAGGACAGCGACTTCACCACGGTCGAAGCGAATTTCGCCAACATGCCGGCGATGCTGGAAGGCGGCAAGGTCGACATGATCATCGTACTGCCGCAGTTCGCCCACGGCATCCTCGACAACACCAAATACAAGGTACTGTTTCGTGGGGTCGACGCGGTTGGCCCGAGCCAGGCGGTGATGTGGGCGATGCGGTCAAACGTCATCGCTGAACACCGCGCCGCGCTTGTCGATTTTATTGAAGACCACATCCGCGCTCGCCGCTGGCTCCTCGCCGCCAAAAACCACGACGAGGCGCTGGACATCACCTCGTACGTGACGAAATTGCCGAAGGAAAAGTTGGCGTTCGCCTTCACGAAGGACGATTTCTACCGCTCGCCCGATGCCCACCCCGACGTCGCCTCGGTGCAGAAGGAGATCGATGAGTCAGTGAAGCTCGGCGTCTTGCCCAAAGCGATCCAGATAGAGCCGAAATACGTCGATCTGTCGCTGATCGAGGAAGCGAAGAAACGCATCGACGCGAAATGAACAGCCTTTCCGAGCGCCCGATGAGCGTCGTCTCCCACCCCTACCGTCATCCCCGGGCTTGTCCCGGGGATCCACGCCCTATTCGGTGCGCCACTCATTCGTCATGGCCGGGCCAAGTCCGGCCATGACGAGGACGGGGTGTCGAGAGTCTCTCATGGTTTGTTCGATGGCAGAGAACCCGCCGGCGTGACCGGCGCAGCACACATCGTCATCGACCAGGTGAGCCACGAATACCGGCCGGCGCGCGGCCGCGCGGTCCTGGCGCTCGACAACGTGTCGCTGCGGGTCAGCGACCGCGAGTTTGTCGCGCTCCTGGGGCCGAGCGGTTGCGGCAAGAGTACGCTCCTCTACCTCGTCGGCGGGTTCCTGCCGGTGGAGCACGGCACGATCGCGGTCGAGGAGCGCCCGGTTTCCGGCCCCGGTCCCGACCGCGGCATCGTCTTTCAGCATTTCGCGCTCTTTCCGTGGAAAACGGTGCAGCAAAACGTGCTCTACGGCCTGGAAAAGCAGGGCTTGCCGCGCGACGAACGGGCCCGCCGCGCTCGCGAGTTCATCGAGCTGGTTGGGCTCGCCGGGTTCGAGGACAGCTACCCCGCGCAGCTTTCCGGCGGGATGAAGCAGCGCGCCGCGATCGCCCGCACCCTCGCCATCGACCCGCGCGTCCTCTTGATGGACGAGCCCTTCGGCGCGCTCGATGCGCAGACCCGCAGCCTCATGCAGGGCGAGCTGCTGCGCATCTGGCAGCGCTCGCGCAAGACCGTCATATTCGTGACCCATGACGTGCAGGAGGCGGTGTTTCTGGCCGAGCGCATCGCTGTCATGTCGGCGCGTCCCGGGCATATCAAGGAGATTGTCGAGGCCCGCTTCGACAAGGACGATCCCGACCTGTTGCGCACCCCGCAATTCGTCGAGATCGTCGATCACGTCTGGAAGCTGGTGCGCGCGGAAGCGATCCAGGCGCAGCGCAGCGGTGCGGCATGACCGGCGTGGCGGCCAGCCTCGGCCAAATCCTGCCGCGCTACGTCCCGATCCTGCTCTTGGCGATGGCGTGGGAGGCGGCTAGCCGAACGGGGCTCGTCCCGATCTCGGCATTGCCGCCGCTCGATACTGTCGCGGCCGCCTGGTGGGATCTGGCGGCGAGCGGCGATCTGTGGAGCAACGGGGTCGCCTCGATCTCGCGCGGCGCGGCCGGCCTACTCCTGGCAGTCGGCTGCGGCAGCCTCGTTGGCATCCTGATGGCCTGGTACCAGCCGATCCGGATCGTCGCCAATCCGATCGTGCAGTTCTTTTATCCGATGCCGAAATCGGCGCTGATCCCGGTGATGGTGCTGTGGCTCGGCTTTGGCGATGCATCGAAAGTCGTGACGATCTTCATCGGCTGCCTGCTGCCGGTAACATTGTCCGCGTTCAACGGCGCGCGCGGCACCGAGCGGGTGCTGATCTGGTCGGCGCGCAGCCTTGGCGCCAGCCGCTGGCGGGTGTTGTGGGAGGTGGTGCTGCCGAGTGCGCTACCCGAGCTCCTTTCCGGCATCCGCACCGCGCTCGCGCTCTCGTTCGTGCTCTTGGTCGCCTCCGAGTTGATCGTCGCGCGCCAGGGCCTGGGCTACATGATCGGCTGGCTCGGCGATGGCGGCGCCTATGACGCGATGTTCGCCGTCGTATTGACCGTGGCGCTGTTGGGCTTTGCCGCCGACCGGCTCTATCTGATGCTGGTGCGCCGGGTACTGAGTTGGCGCGAATGAGCGAACTCGACACCCCGCTGCTGGCGCGGCCGGCAGGCCCCGGGTTCCGGCTCGAGGTCGTTGCCGCGGGACTCGTCCGGCGTGCCGGAGCGATCGCCTCGCTGCTACTGCTGCTCGTCGCCTGGGAGGTCGCCGCACGCAGCGGGGTCGTCAGCGCATTCCTCTTGCCGCCCTTGTCCGCGGTGCTCGCCCGGGTCGGCGAGGACGCAGCGTCGGGCGAACTGGCGATCAATTTGGGCATGACGCTCTACCGAGCGCTGACCGGGTTTGCCATCGCCGGGCTAGCGGGGGTCGTGCTCGGCATTCTGATGACGCGCCGGCCTTGGGTACGCTGGTTCTTCGATCCGATCATTTCGGTCGGGTTCCCGATGCCGAAGATCGCCTTTCTGCCGATCTTCATGCTGTGGCTTGGGCTTTACGACGTGTCGAAGATCTCGATGGCGGTGTTCAACGCGATCTTCCCGGTGATCACCGCAACGATGGCGGCGGCCGAAGGGGTCGACCAGTATCTGTTGTGGTCGGCGCGCAGCCTCGGCGCCAGCGAACGCCAACTGCTGCGCGAGATCATCCTGCCCGCGGCCCTGCCGCAGATCCTTACCGGGTTGCAGGTGGCGTTACCGATCTCGATGATCGTGATGATCGTCACCGAAATGCTGATGGGCGGCGAGGGCCTCGGCGGCGCGATGATCGCCGCCTCGCGCTTTGCCGATTCACCCGGGGTCTTTGCCGGCATCGTCGAGATCGCGCTCGCCGGGCTGTGCCTCGTCCGGGGCATGACGATGCTGCGCCGCCATCTCCTGGTGTGGCACCAGGAAGCCGAGGATCCGACGACTGTGTGACCGAGGCTTACAGGCCCCTACTTCACCAACAACTTCATGATCGCGTCGAAATGCTCGTCGGCGAGCGCTCGGAGCTCGTCGTCGGTGCGGTCCTGCACCGGATGCGGGATGAATACGAGGGCCGGGTCGGTGCCCAATGATTTGGCCTGCGCCTTGGCGCCCTCAATGAATTCGGTCGTCGCCACGCCGACCGTCGGAATGCCGCGCGCCTCGAGTTCCGCCATGTCATGCGTACAGCACGATATGCAGGACCCTCAGTCGCTGAGCCCCTCGATGACGAGGTTGACTTCGGTGGCGATCTGCTGCTGCAGCGGCACCGGCGCGGTGCGCGCATTGGTCGGCTTCATGTAGCGCTTGACCGCGATGCCGCGTTCGCTGAGCCGCTCGTCGAGGCGGTCGAGGAACACATCGCCGCGCGGCTTGGCGATATCGAGGAGCCCGATCGTCAGCCCCTGGAGGCTTTGCGGTCGCGGCAGCCGGGATCTCAGAGTTGGATTGCGCTCCGAAGTCGGATCGAGCAGCACGGTCATGTTGCACCTCCTTTGATGCTGACCCAGCGTGGCGCAGATGTTCGCGGCAGACAAGTCTCGCGTGCACAGCCCCTACGCTTTGCTCGGGTGGGCCCCGGCGCGCTGCGGCAGAAGGAGAATGCACGCCAGGATCAACACCCCGATCACCGCTGTCGCGATCGGGCGGCTCAACGCCAGTCCGCCGAGGTTGCGCGGCTTGTCGAGAAAATCGCCGGCCGTCGCACCGAGCGGACGCGTCAGGATGAACGCGGCCCAGAACAGCAGGACGCGCGACAGGTCGGTCCGATAATAGGCGACGGCCAGCACCGCGAGGCCGAGGCCGAACACCAGCGCGCCGCCCGCGTAGCCAAGGCCGCCGGTATCGGCCATCCAGTCGCCGAGCGCTGTTCCCAGTGTCTGCGAAAAGGTGATCGCCAGCCAGTAGAAGGCTTCGATCTTCGGGGTATTGACCGTTGCCACTGATATCGAGCCCTGCGACCAGTACCACAGGCCGAGGACCGTAAGCAGGCAGATGAAAAGCAGCGACGATCCACCAGTATAGCCGATCCCCAGCGAACGATCGGCGAAATCGGCCATCGTCGTGCCGGCGGTCGTCGACGCCACGATCGTCACCCAGTACAACAAGGGATGAAACCGCTTCGCGGCCGTCTGCCAGATGACGAGGGCCACCAAAATGGAAAAGAACAGTGCGGTCCCGATGAGATAACCGCCGTTATGAGCATCTTTATCGGCGTGCAAGAGCGTCATCGTCACCGAGTCGCCGCCGGTCTCGCCCAACGTCGTGGCCGCGATCTTGATAATCCAGAACGTCAGGGTGACTTCCGGCACCTTGCTCCACACCGTCTCACGCATCTCTTTCAACCCCTGCTTAGACCTCACCTGTCCTTATAATCGGATAAGGTAAGCGGTCGGAAACTCATATTGCCTGCGCATTTTGACGCGGGTACGCAGGCTATCGCAATGCATAACATCGTACGGTGGGCCGCATCAGGCAATATTACATATATTTAATCTTACCGACATTGAGCCGTAATCCGCCGTACATAATATAAGGTGCGGTGAATCAAGCCTTTATCCAGGAGCAGCAAATGAGAAACGCAATATGGTCGGCCGCTTTTGTCGCTACGTGCGCATTGCTGGCCGGCGCGCCAGTCGCCGCCTTCGCCTATAGCGGGGAGGAGTTGGCTTCCGGCGCCAAGGTGACGATCGATCAGGCGCGGGCCATCGCACTCAAGGCAGCGCCCGGCAAGATCTCGGACCAGGAGCTGGAAAAGGAGAGCGGCGGCAGCGGCCTGCGGTACTCCTTCGACATCAGGCGGGGCACCAAAACATACGAGATCGGCGTCGATGCCCAGACCGGCGCCGTATTGGAGAACAAGGCCGAAGGGCCGCACCCGGATTAGTTTCGCGCTGCCCCAGTCCGTTGGCGGCCCGGTCAAAAGGTCCACTGCAACGCGGCGTAATAGGAGAACTCGTTCGTCGCCCTTGCGTGCTGAATGCCGCGGCCGGCCGAAAACAGTAGATGGTAGTGATCGGTCAGGTCATAGGTCAGGCCAAGATCGAACCCGGTTTGGGCCTTGCCGTCCACCGCATCGGGGGTCTGGTGGAAGATTTCAACGCCGACATTCAGGTTATCCGTGAGTTGGCGCTGCACGGCCCATCCGAAATACCAGAAATTCCGGTTGCCGCTGCCGGGATTGACCCAATAGCCCGGACCGGCAAAGGTGGTCCACTTCCCAAGGCTTTTTTGCAGCCATAGCGGCAGAAACAGCCGCGTGTGGCCGCTGCCCAGGTTTCTCGCGGCAGCGCCGGTCGGAAAATCGATCGCCGGATAGATCGCGGCATCCGGTCGCCAGCCCTGTGGATCTCCTGCCATGAACCGATATTTGAAGCCGAATTCCGTGTCGCCGTAGCCGAACCGCGCGGCCCTGCCGGCCGAAGCGTCGAAAGCAACCGGCAGCGCGGCATGCATTTGCAGGTCCGGCGCCGCGCCATAATTGGCGTCAATGCCCGGCAGGGTGCCGCTCGTACCGCCCGCGACACCCGTGCCGGTCGAGAAGGCGAACACCTCCCAATGAGCGATCTCGACCGGTATGGGATCGTCGGTGCGGAAGGGCGGGCCGGCGACCGCCGGGTGCGGAGCCGACAGCGAATGCGCCAGCATCAGCCCGAGAAGCCGCCCTGCGGCCCGCCGAATAAGCGCTGGACAAAGTCTGCAGCGGCGGTTTCGACCGGACATCACGCTCGGTTACTGCTTCACCTCCTTGGTTACCGGAATGCTGCCGCGGGCGCCCGAGGACCAGCCGCCGATGATGCCGGAAAACATCCCGGCGCCGCCGCCGGCGCGGACAATCATGAGACCGCCCGGGCGAAATTTGTTGATCGTTTTGCCGGCAAGCGAGGGCGGGCCCCCCTCAGCGATGCCGCGGGCGCCGGCGACCAGCTCCTCGCCGGGGATCTCGCACAGCCGGTAGAGTTCCTCATAGAGCCGCGCCTTCGACCAGCCGGCCTCGCGGAAGGTGCGCTCGTGTTCCGGGCAGACGACGAGGATCGCGTCGCAGGCTGGCGCGAGCTTGATACTTTGCATCGCCTTCAGCGACTCGGCCATGCTGCGCGAGAGGCTCTCGGGGTCGCGCGATTTCTGGTCGACGACACCCTGCAAACCGAACCCGGCGAAGACGGTCACCGCCGAGACCCCGGGCTTCACCCCCCGCTCCACCGAAAGCGGCTCCCAGCACGACCCCTCCTCGTCCTCGGCAAAGCAATAACCGAGCTTGCCGGGGTTGCCGAGGGTGGCGCGGTCGACCTCCTGGGGCCTCCCCTCGCCGATGTTGCGGATCACCAACTGAAGCGCGCGGCCGATCGACGAATTGGCGCGGTTGCCCTGGCCGAGCGCATTGCCCTTGGCGTTCATCCCGATGCGGCGGCGAATTGGGCCGTTGACGACGACGACCGGAGCGGCGAATTGCGTCGTCGCCAATACCCCGTGCATCGCGAACGCTTCGTCGAGCACGGCTTCGACGGCGGCCAATACGACCGGCAGGTATTCGGGCTTGCACCCGGCCATGACGGCGTTGATCGCGATCTTCTCGACCGACGCCGCAGCGAGCGCCGGCGGCACCAGCCCGATCACCTCCTGCGGGTCGCGGCTCGTGCCATCGAGCATGCGCAACACCCGCTCCTCGGTCGGCGGCACCAGCGGCAGCCCGTCCGACCAGCCGCGCGCGAACATCGCCTCCAGGGCGTCCTCGTCCGCGCCCAATTCGATGCGGCGCGATTTGAGCCCGGTCTCGTTGAAGCGCACCTTGAGCCGCTCGATGACGCCCGGCTCGATGTTCTTCGCGCCGCAGCCCGGGCGCGACTCCGGGAGGTCACGGCCGAGCCCGGAGAGCCCGGAGAGGCACTCCCATTCGCCGCGGTCCCAGCCATAGGTGCGCGCCACCTCGTGGCCGTTTTCCAGGCGAATCAACGTCGGTACGATCTCGATCTTCAAGCGATGCGAAATGTCGAGCCCGAGATCGCTTTCCCGCAGCGGCACCGTGTCGGGAAAGCTCGGATCGTCCTGGCTGAAGACCGTAATGCCGGCGCGCCGGGCCAATTCGCCCAGGACCGGCGCGGTCATCACGCAAGTCGGGCAATCGCGCTTGACGATGGCAATGAGACCGTTCTGCGGCAATGCGCTCATCGCGGTCCCCCGCTCAGCTCATGGCGCAGCATGGACCCGCAGCAGCCAAGCGGCAAGCGCATCCGCGCTGCCGGCGCTTGCGTGCGGCGGCGCTTCCGCTCACGCTACGGGCCAGCGCAAACATCGGAGAATGACCCATGCGGCTCGGCATTCATTTGCCCCATATCGGACAGAAGGCGGGACCCGACGCGATCCGCGACGCCGCGATCCAGGCCGAGGCGCTCGGGTTTGCCGATGTCTGGGTCAGCGAGCACATCATCGTGCCGAAAGACCGCGCCTATCCGCCCTCGGCGATCTTCTGGGACCCGGTGGTGACGCTGACCTGGGCCGCCGCGGTAACACGCCGGGTCGGGCTCGGCACCAGCGTCCTCGTGCTCCCGATGCGACACCCGCTGCCGCTCGCCAAGGAGTTGGCGACGTTGCAGAATTTGTCGGACGGGCGGCTCATCCTCGGGGCCGGGGTCGGCTGGCTCGAAGCCGAGTTCGAGGCGCTGGGCGTGCCGTTCCGCGAGCGCGGCCGGCGCATGGACGAAGGCATAACGATGATGCGCGCGGTGTGGAGCGAGGATCCGGTGAGCTTTTCGGCGAAGACCATTCCGGCCGTCATCGACGACATGCGGATGCTGCCCAAGCCGGAAAAGCCGATCCCGATCTGGATCGGCGGCACGTCGGAGCCGGCATTGGCGCGCGCGATGCGGCTCGACGGCTGGCACGGCTCGCGCGCCTCGCCCGAGCAGGCGGCGCCGATTGTCGCACGACTGCGCGCCCAGCGCCCCGATCCCGGCTTCGCCGTCTCACTGCGCTACGGCTGGAACGGCCGCGATGCCGGAGATCTTCGCGCGCGGCTGGAGGGCTACCAGGCGGTCGGGGTCGAGCACGTCCTTGTCGAGCCTGCCGAGCGCGAGCTCTCCGACTGGCTCGCCGCGGTCGAGCGCATCGCCCGCGCCGGCGAGGGGATGCTCGCATGAAACTCTCGACCACGATCAAATTCGCGCCTGGGAATGCCGGGATCGACATGGACCTGGTGTGGGAGGCCGAGCGGCTCGGCTTCGACGCGGTGTGGGCGGGCGAAGCTTATGGCAGCGACGCCGTCAGCCCGGTCGCCTGGGTCCTGGCGCAGACCCGCCAAATCAAGGCCGGCACCAGCATCATGCAGATGCCGGCGCGCACCCCGACATGCGCCGCGATGACCGCGATGACCTTGCAGGCGCTCTCCGGCAACCGGTTTCTCTGCGGGATCGGCCCGTCGGGGCCGCAGGTCATCGAGGGCTGGCACGGGGTCCCCTTCGGCAAGCCGCTCGCGCGCACCCGCGAATACGTCGCGATCATCCGCCAGGTGCTGGAGCGCAAGGCGCCGCTCGAACACCACGGCGAGCATTACGACATCCCCAATACCGGGCCGGGCACGACCGGACTTGGGAAGCCCTTGCGCAGCATCCTGCACGGCGACCCGTCCTTGAGGATTTACACCGCCTCGATCACCTCGGCCGGGTTGCGCACTGCCGGCGAAGTCGCCGACGGCAACCTGCCGATCTTCATGTCGCCGGAAAAGGCCGAGGCGACCGTCGGGCCGGTCATCGAGGGCCGGGTTCGCGCCGAAAAATCGCCCGACCTCGCCGATTTCGACAACGCGCCCTATGTCCGGGTCAGCATGGGCGAGGACCTTGCGAAGTGCCGCGATGCGCTGCGCCCCGGCCTCGCCCTCTACATCGGCGGGATGGGCGCGAAGAGCGCCAATTTCTACAACGATCTGACAAAGCGCATCGGCTATGAGGCGGCGGCGCTCGAGATTCAGAATTTGTTCCTCGACGGCAAGCGCGCGGAGGCCGCCGCAGCGGTGCCGGACGCCCTCATCGACGAAATTTCGCTGATCGGCCCACCCGACCGCATCAAGGACCGCCTCCAGGCCTGGCAGGATATCGCGAAGAGGAACTGGATCGGATCGCTGGTGCTCGTCGGCGCCGACATCGCGGCGATGCGGGTCATCGCCGAGGCCGTGCTGTGAAGGTCAGGGGAGAGGCAACGATGCTAGATTACGAGTGGACCGGTGGCGATCTGCCGACCTTCGTCAGCCATCTCGAATGCAGCCTCACGGGCGAGCGCTACCCGGCCGATCAGCTGCACGGGCTGTCGCGCGCCGGACGGCCGCTCCTCGTGCGCTACGATCTCGACGGCGTTCGCCGCGCCTTGCTGCGTGATGCGCTCGCCGGGCGGCCGCAGACGCTGTGGCGCTATCGCGAGCTGTTGCCGGTGCGCCAGCCGCAAAGCATCGTCGCGCTCGGCGAGGTGGTGACACCGCTCGTCGCCCTGCCGCGCCTCGGCAACACCGGCGAGCTCCTGGTCAAGGACGAGGG
Source organism: Allostellaceae bacterium (assembly GCA_049801295.1). Taxonomy (GTDB): domain Bacteria; phylum Pseudomonadota; class Alphaproteobacteria; order ATCC43930; family CGMCC-115725; genus DATARH01. The sequence goes on from JBARKH010000440.1 coordinate 16,798, forward strand.
GCGGTTGCCGACCGGCTCGTTCAAGGCGCGGGGCCTCGCGCTCGCCGTCTCTATGGCGAAGGAGCTGGGCATCACCGCCATGGCGATGCCGAGCAACGGCAATGCCGGCGCGGCGATGGCCGCCTATTGCGCGCGCGCTGGCATCAGGGCGACGGTGTTCTGCCCCGACGACACGCCGGATGTGAATATCCGCGAGATCGGAATGCAGGGCGCCCAGGTCTTCCTCGTCGACGGCCTCATCGATGATTGCGGCAAGCTCGTCGCCGAGGGCGAAAAGACGCTCGGCTGGTTCAATTGCTCAACCCTGCGCGAGCCCTACCGCATCGAGGGAAAGAAGACGATGGGGATCGAATTGGCCGAGCAGCTCGGCTGGGACGTTCCAGACGTGATCTTTTATCCCACTGGCGGCGGCACCGGCATCATCGGGATGTGGAAGGCCTTTGCCGAATTGGAGGCGATCGGCTGGATCGGCGCGAAGCGTCCGCGCATGGTCGTGGTTCAGGCAGCCGGCTGCGCGCCGATGGTCAAGGCGTGGGAAGACGGCGTCGAGCATGCGCCGCGATGGGCCGACGCCCACACTTTCGCCGCCGGCATTCGGGTGCCGCAGGCGGTCGGCGATTTCCTGATCCTGCGCGCGGTGCGCGAGAGCGGCGGGTTTGCGATTGCGGTCGACGACGAGGCGATCGCCCAGGCGTGGCGCGAAGTGGCGGCCGAGGAAGGCCTGCTGCTCTGCCCGGAGGGCGCGGCGACCTATGCCGCCTATAAGGCGGCGGTAGCGGACGGGCGGGTCAAGCCGGGCGAGCGCGCCGTCCTCTTCAACTGCGCCACCGGGCTCAAATACCCGATGCCCGAAGCCGGGACCCGATTAAAGCTCGGCCAGCCTGTCGATTGGCAGAATTTGACGACAGTACGATAATTCCCGGTCCGCTCCCTTTAACCTGGAGCGTTAATGCACATAAGAGGGTAGGTGGGCACCCGAACCACTCCTTAACCCTAAATTTATCGTCGGTGCCAAAGGTGCACGGGATGGATGACGAGGCGACGATCAGGCAGCCCTTGATTCTTGTTGTCGACGACGATCCGGGCGTCTGCCTGGTGATGCGCGCGACGCTGGAAAGCGCTGGATTCGTGGTCATCGAGGCCGCGGATGGCATTGAAGGATGCCTGCGATACGAGGAGCATTACCCCGACCTGCTGCTCGTCGACATCATGATGCCGCGCATGGATGGTTACGAGCTGTGCCGCGAGTTGCGCAAGCGTCCCGGATCGGCGCATGTGCCGATCGTGATGGTGACGGGTATTGACGACGTGTCGGCGATCGCCCGCGCTTACGATGCCGGTGCGACGGATTTCATGTGGAAACCGACGAATTGGGCCATCCTCAATTACCGGGTCCGCTACGTTCTCCGAGCCGAGGAGTTGCGCCGGAACGAGGAACGCCTGATCGCGGCCAAGGAAGTCGCGGAAGCCGCCAACCGCTCGAAATCTGAGTTCTTGGCCAATATGAGCCATGAGCTGCGTACGCCGCTCAATGCCATCATCGGTTTTGCCGGCATGATCAGCGCCGGCACGTTTGGACCGCTCAGCGAGAACTACGTCGAGTATGCCAATATTATTGGCGCCAGCGGTCGTCATCTTCTGGCGATCATCAACGATATCCTGGATACCGCCAAAGCCGATGCCGACAAACTTTCGTTGGTCGAGCAGAAGGTCGATCTCGCCGAAGTAGTGCGACTCGGCTCGCAACTCGTTGAGGACATGGCGCGCCAGGCACGGATCGATTTCGCGAGCGAGATCGATGAACCGCTCGCGAATGTGATCGGCGATCCAGCCAAACTCACCCAAATCCTCGTCAATCTCCTGACCAACGCGATCAAGTTCTGCGAACCAGGGGGCCGGGTTCGACTGAGGGTGGAGCAGGCACCCCATCAGGGTGTGGCGTTTCGCGTCGAGGATACCGGCATCGGGATGTCCGCCGACGAAATAACGATAGCATTGGAGCCGTTCGGGCAAATCGATGTCGGGCTCGCCCGGAAAAATGACGGAGTAGGTCTTGGGCTGCCGCTGACAAAACGACTGATCGAACTGCATGGCGGCACCATGGAGATCAAGAGTAAGCCGGGCAAAGGCACCATCGTCACGGTCAGGCTGCCGGAAGAGCGTTCTTACGAAGGCGCGTGATAATCGGCGAGCCGACCGAGCTACAGCCGCAGTGGGCGCTCGTACAGATCCGGCAGGTCGTTCTCGATCAGCACGACATCGGGGCCGGCAAGATTGCGGTCAAGCCAGCTTTGGGCGTCGGCGAAAGTCGGGCACGAGACGATGT
>JBARKH010000441.1:0-10735 GCA_049801295.1 Allostellaceae bacterium
GCTCGCGATCCTGCGCCGGCGCCACCGGCGGCGCTTTCTCGTCAAGGCCGAGCGCCGGGTCAACCTGCAGGCGGTGCTGCGGGACTGGCTGGGACGCGTGCGCCTCGCCGGCTCGGCCCGCCTCCAGGTCGATATCGACCCCTACAGCTTTCTCTAACTACGGCTGCGTCGGCCGAAAGCGGCGATAGGCGTAACCGAGGCCGATCAGCGCGAGGCCGAGGCCGAGGAATGAGAGGGCGCGCAGGACGCCGCTCAATTCGGCCGTGTCGGAGAGGAACACCTTGGCGATGACGACGACGATGCCGACGAGCCCGGCCTGGCGCAGCCAGCGGTTGCGCCATATGAGGCCGCCAGCGAACCCGGCTACGGCAAAGGCGAGCCAGGCCACCGAATAGAGATACCATTCCACCTCGGTGCTGCTGTGGAAAAGCTCCACCTTGCCGTGGAAGAAGTGCTGGATTTCGAGGGTGATCCAGGCGAAGGCATAGGCGGCGGCAAGGACCCTCGCGATCGTGCGCAGGACCGGCCGGGATCCGATCAGCCAAGCGAGCGTCGCGTATATCAACGCCGGAGCGGCGTCGGCCAAGAAGAGCGCGTCGATGATCGGCAGGTTTCCGACCCGCACTCCGAACGCCAGCATGATCGGCTGCCACAGGAGCGCGACGTAGGTCGTCACGGCGAGGAGCAGCCAGCCGCCCCAGCGCAGCACCGGACGCTGCCGCCACCCGCCCAGTGCCAGCAGCGCGCCCGCGAAGGCCAGCCACAGCGCGATCAGCGCCGCGCCGGGCCCGAAATCCTCGAGCGGCATTGTGGCGAGGTTGCCGTAGACCGCGTGGGTCAGCTCCAAGGACAGCAGCAATAGCGAAAAGACAGCGCTGCCGGCCTCGAGCACCGCCACCAGAAGATCGTCGCGGCTTCTGCCGAACTGCCTGGTGGCGAGGATGAACGAGGCGGCCGGGATGCCGTAGCCGTAGAGCAGCCAGTTGAAGATCGGCGTCAGCCCGATCGGGTAACTGAGGACGTACGGGTTGAGGACCAGCCGAACGAGCACGATGATGGCGACCCCGAGGGCCAGCCAGCGCAGCACCTTCAGCCGGATGCGGCCCTCGATCCAGCCGATCGCCGGCAGGTGCAGTGCGAGCGCGACGGTGAGCCAAGCGTCGCCCAGCGCCAGGGTCGCGGCGAAGATCGTGCTGCCGAGGACAGCGACGGCATAAGCGGCGAGCGCCATCTCGATCTGGGGCGCAGTTTCGGGCGGCTCGCCGCGCCGCTTGGCCACCGAGGCCGCGGCGGCAAGCTCCAAGCCGGCGAGCGCCAGGGCGGTGAGGCTCCAGGCGATGTCGAGCTCGAATTGCTGCAGGCGCCAGTAAGCGATGACCAGAACGAGGAGCGGCACCGACGCCGACAGCGCCGCCCAGCGGCCGGGCCGAGGGACCCGGGTCAGCGCGGCAAAGCCGCCGCCGCCGAGGAGGAGCGTGAAGACGACCGCCGCGGTGGAAAAATCGGCGACGTGATCGGTCTCGATCTTGAAGACCCAGAGGCTCATCTCGGGGATCGGCAGCGTCAGGTTCCAGGTGGCGAGAAGTGCCAGCGCCAAGACGCCGGCCACCGCGATCACGTCGTCGAGCTCGTTGTCGCGGTAGGCGAACGCCATGAGGCCGATCGCGGTCAGGACCGCGGCGCCGATGCTGATGTCGCCGGACCCGTCGGCCTGGGCCAGCAACAAGAGGCCATAGGCGATCGCCCAGAACGCCGAGCGCGTTACTGCCCGCACCATCGGGGTGTCGGCAACGCCGGCGAGGAAGCCAATCCGGGCGATGCCGCTGCGGAATACGACGAAGAGGCCGAACTGGACCAGGAGATAACCCGCGACCACCGGCGTCTCGATCGCGTGCGGGGTCTCCAGCCATAGCGCCACCCACAGGATCGCGCCGGCGAGCGACAGCCAGGCGAGCCACCACCATTCGCGGTGCCGCAGGAGCGCGAGCGAGGCGGCCGTCACCACCGCGAGATAGGCGAAAAGCGGCAGGGCCTGCGGGGTGGTGCTGGTGACCAGCAGCGGCACGACGAACGCGCCGACGAGGCCGAGGGCGGCGACGAGCGGCCCGTACTGCAGTGATTGAAGGACGGTCGCGCCCGCGGTCGCGGCGAGGAGCGGGAAGGCGAGCCCGGCGGGAAGGAAACCATAGAGCGCATGGGCCGCGTAAAGGCTGGCGAAGATGGTCGCCGCGCCGGCGGCGGCGAGCGCCGGGGGAACGTAGGAGGCGGCAGCGGATGCTGGATCCTCGGCAAGCTCGCGGCGCCGCACCCACTCCGCGCCGACCGACATCCCGATGCCGAGGAGGATCCCGAGAATGACCCGCACGAGCGGCGTCAGGAGACCCTGATCGATCGACAGTTTGACAAGGAACGCCCCGCCGAGCGCCATCGCGGCGCCGCCGAGCCAGACCAGCCAGTGCTCGACCAGGAGCTGTTCCCAACCCCTCCCCGGCGCGGCCGCCAGTGTCGGCGCGGGGGCTGCCGGTTCCTCGGGAACAGCGTCGGGTTCCTGCGGAGCCGCGCTCACTTCTTCCGGCACGGGGGTCGGTTCTGCCGCAGCCGCCGGCAGCTCCGTCACCGCAGGGGCGGCCGGCACGATCTCGGCGACCGGGGCCTCGTTTGGCGGCGGCGCGGCCTCGCCGAGGCGCTCGGCCAAGCGTATCAAACTGCGATCGAGCGCCACGAATCTTTCGGTCAGACCCGCGAACTGCCGACGCAACCTGTTAACGTCAGCCAACGCTTTCAGCGCCAGCACCAGCGCTGCGAGGACGCCTACCGTGAAGCCGGGGACCATATCATCCCAATCCATCGCGAGACCCTCCGGGCCCTCTTATCGCGCGAGCGGTGCGACACAGGCGCACCAGGCTTGCACGAAGGCTGCGGCGATCATATAATGAGTGAACACTCACTCACAAGGGGAATTTTCACTGTGCGCTCGATTGGCATGAGGGCGAGCGGGGTCAAGGCGAAGGTGGAACGCGCGGCGCTCGAGTTGTTTGCCGCGAACGGGGTCGACGGTGTCTCGATCGGCGAGATCGCGGATGCGGCCGGCGTATCGCAGGGCGCGCTCTATCGGCACTACAAGAGCAAGGAGGATCTCGCCTGGACCCTGTTTGCGACGGCCTATCTGCGCACCGGGGCCGAACTCGACGAACTCGCAGCCCGGCACCGCGGGTTCCCGGCGCGGGTCGGCGCGATGGTCGAGCATTTTTGCGCCCTCTACGACAAAGACCCCGCCCTCTTCCGCTTCATGCTGATCGCGCAGCACGGGTTCCTGCCGCGCATCCCACGGCACGAGCGCACCCCGGTCGATGCCGTCGCCGATGTTGTCGAGGACGCGGTTCGCGCGGCCGAGGTCGCGACCCTCGACCCGCTGGCCGGTGGCGCGGCGATCCTCGGGGTCATCCTGCAGACCGCGGTCTTTCACATTTACGGGCGGCTCGAGGGCGCGCTCCTGCCGCGGGCGCCGAGCCTGGCGCGTGCCGCAATCGCCGCGGTCGAGGCGCTCGGGCAAAGCCCGGCGTGATCCCCGGCGGGTTGCACGGGGTCGGCCAAATATGTTACCAACCGCGCGGATTTCGCGGGGCCCGGCGGCTCCGAGCGTGCTGTTGCGCCGAGATCTCCCAAAGGCTACGAGTTGTCGCGACCGCCCTCCCGCCGGTGCGCAGATTGGGGACCCATTTCCGTTGGCTGAAACGACAGGCACCTCCGGCCTGGCTGAACGTTACGCGGCGGCGCTGTTCGAGCTGGCCGACGAGCGCCACGCGCTCGACGCCGTCGCCGGCGATTTGCGCGAATTGCGCGCGATGCTGCGCGAGAGCAGCGATCTGGCGCGCCTCATACGCAGCCCGGTGGTGTCGCGCGACGAGCAAGGGAAGGCGATCGCCGCGCTCGGCGAGCGCGCCGGCCTCACCGATCTGACCCGCGATTTTCTCGGGGTGGTCGCGCGCAACCGACGGCTCTTCGCGGTGCCGGCGATGATGGAGGCCTATCTGCGGCGGCTCGCCGAGCGGCGCGGCGAGGTCACCGCGGAAATCACCGTCGCGCAGCCGCTGAACGATGCACGCCAGGCCGCGCTCGTCGAGCAGCTGCGGCGCGCGATGGGCGCGCGCGTGACGCTCGACATCCGCGTCGACCCCGGGCTTTTGGGTGGCATGATCGTCAAGATCGGCTCGCGGATGGTCGACGCCTCGTTGAATAGCCGGCTGCAGCGCTTGCGGCTGGCGATGAAAAGTACCGGATAACTGTTTATGATGGCGTCATTCCCGCGTGATCCCCGGATCAAGTCCGGGGAGGAATCCAGGGGTCTCAAGTCGTATCGGTTGCCCTGGACCCCCGCTTGCGCGGGGGTGACGGTGATGGGGGAAGGGTAGAGATGGAAATTCGTGCCGCGGAAATTTCCGCGATCCTGAAGCAGCAGATCGCCGGGTTCGGCAGCGAGGCCGATGTCGCCGAAGTGGGCCAGGTATTGTCGGTCGGCGACGGCATCGCCCGGGTCTATGGGCTCGACAAGGTCCAGGCCGGTGAGATGCTCGAATTCCCCAACGGGATGAAGGGCATGGCCCTCAATCTCGAAAGCGACAATGTGGGCGTCGTCATCTTCGGCGACGACAGTGGGATTGGCGAAGGCGACACCGTCAAGCGTACGGGCGCCATCGTCGATGTGCCGGTCGGGCGCGGGCTATTGGGCCGGGTCGTCGACGCGCTCGGCGAGCCGATCGACGGCAAGGGGCCGCTTACTGACGTGACCCGCACCCGGGTCGAAGTGAAGGCACCGGGGATCGTGCCGCGCAAATCGGTGCATGAGCCGGTGCAGACTGGATTGAAGGCGATCGACGCCCTGGTGCCGATCGGCCGCGGCCAGCGCGAATTGATCATCGGCGACCGCCAGACCGGCAAGACCGCACTCGCGATCGACACCATCCTCAATCAGCGCCAGGTCAACGCCGGCGACGACGAAGCGAAAAAGCTCTATTGCATCTATGTCGCGATCGGCCAGAAGCGCTCGACCGTCGCGCAAATCGTCAAGACGCTGCAGGATTATGGCGCGCTCGATTATTCGATCGTCGTGGCGGCGACAGCCTCCGAACCGGCGCCCCTGCAGTTCCTCGCGCCCTATGCCGGCTGCGCGATGGGCGAATATTTCCGCGACAAAGGCATGCACGCGCTGATGGTCTACGACGATCTGTCGAAGCACGCGGTCGCCTATCGCCAGATGTCGTTGTTGCTGCGCCGGCCGCCGGGACGCGAAGCCTATCCGGGCGATGTGTTCTATCTGCATTCGCGGCTGTTGGAGCGCGCCGCCAAGATGAACGACGAGCACGGCGCCGGGTCCCTGACGGCATTGCCGGTCATCGAGACCCAGGCGGGCGATGTTGCCGCCTACATCCCGACCAACGTCATCTCGATCACCGACGGGCAGATCTTCCTCGAGACCGATCTCTTCTATCGCGGCATCCGCCCGGCCATCAATGTCGGGCTGTCGGTCAGCCGGGTCGGCTCGGCGGCGCAGATCCGGGCGATGAAGCAGGTCGCCGGCCGCATCAAGCTGGAGCTCGCGCAATACCGCGAGATGGCGGCGTTCTCGCAATTTGCTTCCGACCTCGACGCCGCGACGCAGCGCCTGCTCGCGCGCGGCTCGCGATTGACCGAGCTCCTGAAACAGCCGCAATTCTCGCCGGTGCCGGTCGAGGAGCAGGTGGTCGGGATCTTTGCCGGCACCCGCGGCTATCTCGACCGGGTCGGTGTCGACGATATCGGCCGGTTCGAAGCGCTGATGCTCGGCGATCTTCGCGCCAAACATCCCGAGCTTCTGGACGCGATCCGCAATGAGAGCGAGATCTCGGCGGTGACCGAAAAGGGCCTCTCCGAGTTTTTCGAAGGCTTCGCCCGGACCTTTGCCTAGATGCCCACGCTGAAAGAGCTGCGGGTCCGCATCCGCAGCGTCCGTTCGACCCAGAAGATCACCGCGGCGATGAAGATGGTCGCCGCGTCCCGCCTGCGCCGCGCCCAGGAGCAGGCCGAGGCGGCGCGGCCCTATGCCGAGCGCATGGAGCGGGTGCTGGCGTCCCTCGCCGCCGGCATGGCCGGACAGCCCGGCGCCCCGCCGCTCCTCGCCGGCACCGGCAAGGATGATGTGCATCTCCTCGTTGTCGCGACCTCCGACCGCGGTCTCGCCGGCGGCTTCAACACCTCGATCCTGCGCGAGGCGCGGCGCCAGATCCGCGAACTCGACAATGCCGGGAAGACCGTCAAGGTCCTGACGATCGGGAGGAAGGGGCGGGACAGCCTGCGCCGCGATTACGGGCGGCTGATCCACGACAGCCTCACCGAGATCGGCCGCCGCCGGGTGTCGTTCGAGGAGGCGCGCGACATCTCCCAGCGGCTCCTCGCGCTTTACGAAGCCGGCGAATTCGATATCTGCACGATCATCTTCAACCGCTTCCGCTCGGCGATGACCCAGATCGTCACGGCGCAGCAGCTGATCCCGTTCTCGCCGCCCGCCGGGGCGGCCGACACCGCCACCGCGGCGCTCGCCGGCGCGGTCTATGAATTCGAGCCCTCGGAAGAGGAGATCCTCGCCGAGCTATTGCCCAACAACTTGGCGGTGCAGGCCTATACCGCGCTCCTCGAAAACGCGGCGAGCGAGCAGGGCGCGCGGATGACCGCGATGGACAATGCGACACGCAACGCCGGCGACATGATCGACCGCCTGACGATGAACTACAACCGCACGCGCCAGGCGGTCATCACCAAGGAATTGATCGAGATCATCTCCGGCGCCGAGGCGTTATGATGATCCCTCTCTTCGCGTGTTCCCGGCGAAGGCCGGGACCCACGGCTAACATGGATCCCGGCCTTCGCCACGGATCAAGTCCGTGGGCTAAAGGCCCACGGGATGACACGCGTTTGGGGTTCTCAACCCCTCGGTTGAAACAGGGCTAGAACATGGCAGCAACCAGCATGGCAAGAACCAATTCCGGCACGATCGCCCAGATCATCGGCGCGGTCGTCGATGTCCGCTTCGAGGGCGAATTGCCGCCGATCCTGACCGCGCTTCACGTCGATCACGCCGGGCACACGCTGGTGCTGGAAGTGGCCCAGCATCTGGGCGAGAACATCGTGCGCACAGTCGCCATGGATACGACGGACGGGCTGGTGCGCGGCGCCGAGGTTATCGACAGCGGCAGCCCGATCATGATGCCGGTCGGCCCGGAGACCTTGGGGCGAATCCTCAACGTGGTCGGCGAGCCGGTCGATGAGCGCGGCCCCGTCGCCACCAACCGCCGCATGCCGATCCACCGGGCGGCGCCGGAATTCATCGAGCAATCAACGGAAGCCGAGATCCTCGTCACCGGGATCAAGGTCGTCGATCTGTTGGCGCCTTATGCCAAGGGCGGCAAGGTCGGTCTCTTTGGCGGCGCCGGGGTCGGCAAGACCGTCATCATCATGGAGCTCATCAACAACATCGCCAAGGCGCACGGCGGGTATTCGGTGTTCGCCGGGGTCGGCGAGCGCACCCGCGAGGGCAACGACCTCTATCACGAGATGCTCGAATCCGGCGTCATCGTCGCCGACGGGCCGGGCTCCAAGGCGGCGCTGGTTTATGGCCAGATGAACGAGCCGCCGGGCGCGCGCGCCCGGGTCGGCCTCTCGGGCCTGACGTTGGCCGAATATTTCCGCGACGAGGAAGGCCAGGACGTCCTCTTCTTCGTCGACAACATTTTCCGGTTTACCCAGGCGGGCTCGGAAGTCTCGGCGCTCCTCGGGCGCATCCCCTCGGCGGTCGGCTATCAGCCGACGCTGGCGACCGATATGGGCGCATTGCAGGAGCGCATCACCACGACGAAGAAGGGCTCGATCACCTCGGTGCAGGCGATCTACGTGCCGGCCGACGATCTGACCGACCCGGCGCCGGCGACCTCGTTCGCCCATCTCGACGCGACGACGGTCCTATCGCGCCAGATCGCCGAACTCGGCATCTATCCGGCGGTCGATCCGCTCGATTCGACTTCGCGCATGCTCGATCCCAGGGTCGTCGGCGATGAGCATTACCAGATCGCCCGCGACGTCCAGCGCGTGCTGCAGACCTATAAATCGCTGCAGGACATCATCGCGATCCTCGGCATGGACGAATTGTCGGAAGACGACAAACTGACCGTCGCACGGGCGCGAAAAATCCAGCGCTTCCTGTCGCAGCCGTTCCATGTCGCCGAGGTGTTCACCGGGACCCCGGGCGTCTTCGTCAACCTCGAAGACACGATCAAGGGGTTCAAGGGGATCGTCGCGGGCGAGTATGACGAGATGCCGGAAGCCTCGTTCTACATGGTCGGCACGATCGAGGAGGCGGTCGACAAGGCGCGCAAGATGGCGGCGGAAGCGGCGTAACGCCGATGGCCGACCGCATTGCGTTCGAGCTGGTGACACCGGAGCGCCTCATTATGTCGACCGAGGTCGAGATGGTGGTGGTGCCCGGGAGCGAAGGGAATTTCGGCGTGCTGCCGGGCCATGCGCCGCTCATTTCGACGATCCGTCCCGGCACGATCGACATCTATGAGGGCCGCGCCATCACCGAGCGCATCTTTGTCGTCGGCGGCATCGCCGAGGTGACGCCGGAGCGCTGTACGGTTTTGGCCGACGAGGCGATGGCTCCCGATTCGCTCGACCGCTCCGCGCTCGACCGCGAACTGACCGAGGTCGAGGGCAACCTCCCGAGCTTGCGCGAGCAGGTGGCGCGCGCCGCGGGCACCGAACGCGAGCGCCTCTTGACCGAGCTGCGCCGCCTCGAGCGCCAGCAAGCCGTCGCCCGCGCCAAGCTCCAGGCGCTGGCCGAAATCTCGCCCTGACCTAGTCGTCGACGAAGGTCCGTCATTGCACCGAGGCGCTTCGCTCGCAATGACACAAGGATCGGTCGCCGCGGGCGCTTTCCCGCACTCTGGTATATAAGACGGTTCGAGACGATCGGCCGGGGGGAAGCGGCATTGGGCTCATGGGCGCTTGACGATATTCCGTGGGACCGCTTCGACGCCGCGAAGCTCGATCCCGGGATCGTCGGCATCGTCAAGGCGGCGGCTCTCGTCGAGCATAACGGCGCGGCCTATGCCCATCATCTTTGCCGGATTTTCGCCGACGACCCCGCGTTCCAGGGAACCGCGCGGCGCTGGGGCGAGGAGGAGATCCAGCACGGTCGCGCGCTCGCGCGCTGGGCGTCGCTCGCCGATCCCGAGTTCGATTTCGAGCGGGCGTTTGCCCGGTTTCAGGCCGGTTTTCGGGCCGATTTCGACAGTGCCCGCTCGCGCCGCGGCTCGCGCGCCGGCGAGATGGTGGCGCGCTGCATCGTCGAAATCGGCACCAGCGCCTATTATACCGCGCTGCGCGAGGCGGCGAGGGAACCGGTATTGCAGGAAATCTGCCGCCACATCGCCGCCGACGAATTGCGCCACTACCGCCTCTTCTACAAGCACCTCGACCGCTGCCTGGCGCGGGAGCCGATCGGGCGTCTGGCGCGGCTGCGCATCGCGCTCGGCCGGGTCGCGGAAGCGGAAGACGACGAACTGGCCTACGCTTATTACGCCGCCAATGAGGGCGAGCTTCCGTACGATCGGCGGCGCAACACCAGGGCCTATGCGCGGCGCGCCTTTGCGCTCTACCGGCCGCACCATGTCGAGCGCGGCATCGCGATGCTGTTGAAGGCGGTCGGGCTGACGCCGAACGGGCGGCTTGGCCTCCTCGCCAGCCGCCTCGCCTGGCAGGCGATCCGCTACCGCGCCGCGCGGCTCGCCAAAATGGCGGCGTGAGCTTGCTCAACCCCGCCGAGCGGCACCGCTTCCGGCGCTGAGCCGCAGTCGATGGCAACCATCTCACCGATCGCCGGGTTCCTCCTGCTGCTGGGTCTCGGATTTTTCTTCGGCCTCGCCTTCGAGGAGTTCCATGCCCAGGCGGGGCAGGCCCGGCCCGGCGGGGTGCGTACGTTTCCGCTGTTGGCGCTAACGGGTGGACTCCTCTACCGGCTCGACACGACGCATCTCTTACCGCTCAGCGTCGGGCTCCTGATCCTGGGCGCCTGGCTGACCTGCTACTACTGGCGGCACGTTGAGGAGATCGACCCCGAGGGCCGCCCGAATGTCGGGCTGATGGTCCCGGTCTGCAACGTCCTGGCATATCTCCTGGGTCCGATCGCGCTGGCCGAGCCGCCATGGATGTCGATCGGCGTCGCGGTCGCGGCGGTGCTGCTGTTGACCGCGCGCGAGAGACTGCACGGCTTTGCCCGGCGCATCGAGATGGGCGAAATCATCACCGCCGGCAAGTTCCTGATCCTCACCGGCCTGGTCCTGCCGTTCCTGCCGAGCGAGCCGGTGACGCGCCTCACCGAAGTGACGCCGCATCAGGTGTGGCTGGCGGTGCTCGCGGTGGCCACGGTTTCCTATGCGAGCTATCTCTTGCAGCGCTACGTCGCGCCGCCAGGCGCCGGCCTCTGGGTCGCGGTCCTCGGCGGGCTTTATTCCTCGACCGCCACGACGGTGATCCTGGCGCGGCGCGCCCATGCCGAGCCGGCGATGCTGCGCCAGGCGCAGACCGGGATCATGCTGGCGACATCGGTCATGTATGTCCGCCTCCTGATCATCGTCGCGATGTTCGATCCCGCGCTCGCCCGCGCCCTGGCGCCGGTGCTGCTGCCGCTCGCAGCACTTGGCCT
>JBARKH010000442.1:0-11536 GCA_049801295.1 Allostellaceae bacterium
TCCCGGCCATCTGGAATTCGTATTCAAAATCGCTGACCGCGCGCAGCCCACGGACGATGACGCTCGCCCCGACCGACTCGGCGAAATGCATCAAGAGCGTATCGAACGGCCGCACCTCGATGCGCTCGCCGCCGCCGTTTTCAAGGTGCTTCATCTCTTCTCGGACAATCTCGACCCGCTCGTCGGTTGCGAACAGCGGAGCCTTGGCGTCATTGCGGGCGACCCCGATGACCAGGTGGTCAACGACATGCAGCGCCCGCCGGATGATGTCGTAATGGCCGTTGGTGATCGGATCGAAGGTGCCGGGATAGACGCCGACGCGCTCATTCATGTGTCGTCCCCTCACCTTCGTCCGTCAGCGGATCGCCGTCCTCGGGCGGCCCTTCGGCGTCGCCGCCATTGTCCTCGGGGCCATTCTCTTCGGCGACTTCAGGCAGCCGCGCCACCGAGACCACCCGCTCGCCGTCGCCGAGCTTGAAGATCACCACGCCGACGCCGCCGCGTCGCACGATGCGGATATCGTTGACCGGACAGCGGATCACCATGCCGGCATCGGTGACCAGCATGATCTGGTCGTTATGCCCGAGCGGGAACATGGCGACGACGGCATCGCTCCGCCGCGTCAGGTCCATATTGTTGATCCCCTGCCCGCCGCGGCCGGTGATGCGGTAGCCATAGGCCGAGCTGCGGACGCCAAAGCCCTTTTCGGTGACGCTGAGCACGAACTGCTCGCGCGCCGCCAGATCGGCGAATTGTTCCTCCGAGATCGCCGCCTCACCGCTCTCGGCGTCAGCGTCGTCGGGTTCGGGCGCATCAGAGGCGCCGTTCGCTTCGCCCTCCTCGCCACTCTGGCGGCGGCGCTCGGTGGCGAGCTTGAGATAGGCGTTGCGGGTCTCCGGACCGACTTCCTCATGGCGCAGGATCGACATCGAGATGACGTTGTCATCGCGCAACAGGCGGATGCCGCGGACACCGACCGAGGAGCGGCCGGTGAAGACCCGCACGTCGGCGGCGGGAAAGCGGATCGCCTTGCCGTTGCGGGTGGCCAGCAGCACATCGTCGGCGTCGCTGCAGGTCGCCACCGCGATCAGCCGGTCGTCGGCGTCCTCGCCCTCGAATTTCATTGCGATCTTGCCGTTGGCACGGACATCGCCGAAATCGGAGAGCTGATTGCGGCGGACATAGCCGTTGGCGGTCGCGAACATCACGGTCAGCTCGGCCCAGCCTTCCTCGTCCTCGGGCAGCGGCATGACGGTCGAGATCGTCTCGCCCTCGGTGAGATTCGGCAAGAGATTGACCATCGGCCGGCCACGCGCCTGCGGCGTGCCGAGCGGCAGGCGGTAGACCTTGAGCTTGTAGACTCGCCCCGACGTGGTGAAGAACAAAACCGGTGCCAGGGTCGAGGCGACGAAGACCTGGCTGAGAAAATCTTCCTCGCGGATCGCCATCCCGGCGCGGCCGCGGCCACCGCGGCGCTGGGCGCGATAGGTCGACAGCGGCACCCGCTTGATGTAGCCGGAATGGCTCACCGTGACGACCATGTCCTCGCGCTGGATCAAGGCCTCGATATCGGCCTCGAACTCGACATCCTCGATCGCGGTGCGCCGCGGATTGGCGAATTGCGTCCGGATCGCCAGAAGTTCGCCGCGCAGCACCTCGATCAGCCGGGTGCGCGAGCGCAGGATCTCGAGATGGCCGGCGATCTCGCTCACCAGCTCCTGCACTTCATCCGAAATCTTCTCGCGCTCGAGGCCGGTCAGCCGTTGGAGGCGTAGATCGAGGATCGCGCGGGCCTGCTCGTCGGAGAGCTGATAGGTCCCGTCGGCGGCGAGCGCGCCACCCTCCTCCCCGAGCAGTGCCAAAACCGGCGCCATATCGGCCGCCGGCCAGCGCTGGCCGATGAGCCCGGCGCGCGCGCTTGCCGGATCGGCGGCTGCGCGAATGAGCGCGATGATCTCGTCGATATTGGCGACCGCGACGAGGAGGCCGACGAGGATGTGGGCCCGCTGGCGCGCCTTGTTCAAAAGGTAGGTGGTGCGCCGGGTGATGACCTCTTCGCGGAAGGCGACAAAGGCGACGATCACGTCGCGCAGCGTCATCTGCTCGGGGCGGCCGCCGTTGAGCGCCAGCATGTTTACGCCGAAGCTCGTTTGCAGCGCGGTATGGCGGTAGAGCTGGTTCAAGACGATGTCGGGGTCGGCGTCGCGCTTCAATTCGACGACGAGGCGCACGCCGTCGCGATCAGATTCGTCGCGCATGTCGGAGATGCCCTCGACGAGCTTGTCGCGCACGCACTCGGCGATGCGTTCCTGGAGCTTCGACTTGTTGACCTGATAGGGCATCTCGGTGAAGACGATCGCGTCGCGCTCCTTCCTGATCTCCTCGACATGGCTCTTCGCTCGCAGCACGACCGCGCCGCGCCCGGTCTTGTAGGCGGCGTGCGTGCCGGCCCGGCCGATGATGATGCCGCCGGTCGGGAAATCCGGCGCCGGCACGAATTCCATCAGCGCTTCGACGGTGATCGCCGGGTCGTCGAGATAGGCGCAGCAGGCGTCGATCACCTCGCCCAGATTGTGCGGCGGGATGTTGGTCGCCATGCCGACCGCGATCCCCTGCGCGCCGTTAACGAGGAGGTGCGGAAAGCCGGCCGGCAAGACCTTGGGCTCGCGCTCGGTCTCGTCGTAATTGGGCTGGAAGTCGACGGTATCCTTGTCGAGGTCGTCGAGCAGCGAATCGGCGACCCGGGCGAGCCGCGCCTCGGTGTAGCGGTTGGCCGCCGGGGCGTCGCCGTCCATCGAGCCGAAATTGCCCTGCCCATCGATGAGCGGCAAGCGCATCGAGAAATCCTGGGCGAGCCGCACCATCGCGTCGTAGATCGCCAGATCGCCGTGCGGATGGTATTTGCCCATGACGTCGCCGACGATGCGGGCCGATTTCCGATAGCCGCGGTTCCACTCGTTGCCGTTCACCTTCATCGAATAGAGGATGCGGCGATGCACCGGCTTGAGCCCGTCGCGGACATCGGGCAGCGCGCGGGCTACGATCACGCTCATCGCGTAATCGAGGTACGAGCGCCGCATCTCCTCTTCGATCGTGATCGACGAGATATCGGGCCCGGCGGGCGGCGGTGTGGCAGGTGAGGAGGTGACGGCCAAGGTCTATTTCTGTGCTGGGGTCTATTTCTGTGTTGGGCTGCAACCAAAATCGCGGCCGGGCGCCACCGGAGCTACTGGGCGCGCAGCCGCGAATCGAGAGTGGATCATGACCTTGTAAAAATACCCCATTTCGCGGATGCGAACAACGCTGCAGGGCGTCGCGGACAGGGTCAGATCGGGGATCGAGGCGTGCAGAAAACGCGGACCAACAGCCGAGTGATGGCGTAGAAGAGAGCGCCGTTCACCATCATCGCGGCGATCGCGGCCCAGGTGAAGAGGGCCGCCCCCTGCCCGATGCCGCCGATCGCCGCCCCAACGAGACCGGAATTGGCGGCCGCGAAGGCAAACAGGTTCATCGCCGCGTGCCCGCCGATCACCAGTTCCAGCCGCTCGTCGCGTAACGACACAAGCGAAAAGACCAGCGACAACACGAAGAAATAGGGCACCGTCAGCGGGCCGTGGGCGTTCAAATGCAGCACGCCAAACACCAGACCCACGATCGCGGCGATCAGAACGCGACTGCGCACAATACGCCCCAGCGCTTGCGTCAGGTAGCCGCGGAACAGGATCTCCTCGCTCGCCGCCTGCAGCGGAATGAGGCAGAGGGCGAAAACGAACAGCGGCAGCCCTCCCGATAGCGAAAACCGCCACGGCCATCCGGTAAGCGCGTGGACGAGGGCGAGTTCCCCCACGAAGATGCCGAGTTGGACCCCGCTGCCGATCGCCAGGCGCCGCCAATCGAGGCTCAGATCGGCCGCGACCAATGAGCGCCACGGCCGCAGGTGGCTGCGCACGACGCCGCGCAGGACCGCGAGGCCGACAACGATGATGAGGCCGTATTGCACGAGGATGCCGACGATCGGATCGATCGAGCCCGGCGGGCGATGGTTGACGATCGTATCGATCCCGGCCGCCAATCCGAGCGCGAGCGCGGCCGCTAGCGGATAAAGAATGATGCGCAGCAATGCCGCGGCGTAGCTGCCTACGGTGTTGCTGCCGAGCTCGGCCAGGTCGATGAATTGCCAGCCGCGAGGACGCGCCTGATACCCGCGCACACTCACTCGGCGACGAGGCCCACGCGTTCGGGGTCCGCCGGCTCATCGGAGCCGGCTCCCGCCGCGGCGAGGCGCTGCACCGCCGGATAATCGGTCTTACCCGAGCCGAGCATTGGCAGGAGGGCGACGGCCAGCACGTCGCGGGGGATCGCGATCTCGGGGAGGCCCTCGCGGTGCGCCGCCTCGACCAGAAGATCGCGCTTCACCTCGGGCGCCTCGCTGACCAGCACGAGCCGCTCGCCGCGGCGCGAATCGGGCAAGGCGACGATGGCGTGGCGATAATCCGGATAGGCCGCGACGGCGATCCGCTCGGCGACCCCCAGCGAGACCATCTCGCCGGCGAGCTTGGCGAACCGCTTAGCCCGGCCGGCGATCGTGACAAACCCTTCGTCGTCGATCCGCACGATATCGCCGGTATCTTGCCAGCCCTCCTCGGGCGGGGCGAGGACGCCCGGCTCTTCGGCCCGCAGATACCCGGCCATCACGTTGGGGCCACGCAGCATGAGCCGGTCGCCCTCATCGATCCCCGGGACGGGATCGAGGCGGTGCTCGATCAGCGGCAGCAGGCGGCCCACGGTGCCCGCCTTGAAATGCATCGCCGTGTTGACAGCGATTACCGGCGAGCATTCGGTGACGCCATAGCCTTCGAGGATGCGCTTGCCGAAGCGCTCGGCCCAGACCCGACGGGTCTCGTCGCGCACCGCCTCTGCCCCGGCGAACACATAGCGCAGCGCATAGAAATCATAGGGGCTGGCGGCGCGCGCATAACCGGCGAGGAAGGTGTCGGTGCCGAACAAGAGCGTCGCGCCGATGCCGTAGGCGATTTCGGGCACGATCCGGTAATGCAAGGGCGAGGGATAGAGAAAGATCCGCACCCCGGACAGGAGCGGCAACAGAAAGCCGGCGGTCAGCCCGAAGCTGTGGAACATCGGGAGCACATTGAGGAGCTGGTCGGCCGGGCTGAAATCGACCCGGGTGGCGAGCTGGCGGCAATTCGCCAACAGGTTGGCGTGGCTGAGGACCACCCCCTTCGGCGCCCCTTCGGAACCGGAGGTGAAGAGGATCACCGCCGGATCGCTGGCGAGGATGCCGAGCCGGCGATGCCGCCTTGCGGCGATATGCGGTGCGAGGAGGCCGTAGAGCTTATCGGTGAGGCCAAGTTCACCCCGCAGATCCTCCAGCCAGACGATCTCGACCTGATGGCCAAGTTGGGCGATCAGACCCTCGAGCTTTGCCACTTCGATAAACCGGCGCGAGGTGACCACGGTGCGCACGCGCGCCGTACGGCAGGCCGACAGCACGGCGTCAGCTCCGGCGGTGTGGTTGAGCATCGCCGGGACCCGGCCGGTTGCCTGAAGCGCCAGAAAGGCGATAGCGGAACCGATCGAGTTCGGGATCATCAGCCCGACCGCATCGCCCCGCCGCGCCGAGCGGGCAAGAACGCGGCCAAATATGAGGCTCGCCGCGACGAGGCGGTCGTACCTGAGCGGCCCCGCGGTCGGATCGGCGAGGATCGGATGCTTGCCGCCATGTGCCCGCCGCGCGGCAATGAGGGCGCCGAAGAGGCTTGGCGGACCACCGCGCCGCGCCATCATCTCCGACATGATGTCGTAGAGCTCGAGGCCGGCGCGATGGCGGCGCGCCCGCCCGCGCAGCTCGGGAGGAAACGCGAGGCGCCGCGGCTCGTAGAGGGTGATCGTCACCTTGGGGAACCAGCGCCGGCGCAGGCGGCCCCCCAGCCGCGAAAACGGCGTGAACTCGACCCCGTCGATCCGCACCGGCAATACCGATGCATTCCCCTTGTCGGCGATCAGCGCCGGGCCGTCATAGATCTTCATCAGCGCGCCGCCGGTTATATTGAGCCGGCCTTCGGGGAAGATCACGCATTGCCGCCCCTCGCGCAGCGCCTTTACGAGCGACTTGGTTGCCATCGGCCGGGTCGGGTCCATCGGGTAGATGTCGGCCCCGGCGAGAAGCGGACGCGCCCACCAGCGCGCAGCCTGCGCTGTGTCGATCGCGAACATCGGATAGCCAGGGAGGAAGGCGGCGACCAGCGGGCCGTCGAGGAACGAGAGATGGTTCGGCACGATGACGACGCGTTCGCCGGCCAGGGCGAGGTTGTCCAGTCCGCGCACCTCGACCCGGTAGGCGAGCCGGAGCGCGATCCGCGCCAGCATGCGCAAGGTGTCCTGCGGCAACAGCCGGCAGATCCACAGCGCGACACCGGCGTTCATGATGCCGAGCACGAGGTAGAGGTCGGGGGTATGGAGCCCGGCGGCGAGCAGGAGCGCGGTGACGATCGCCGCGCCGGTCATGAAAAGCGCGTTCATGATGTTGCCGGCGGCGATGATGCGGGCGCGCGCCGCTTCGTCGCTGCGCCGCTGGATGATCGCGTAAAGCGGCACGACGAAGATGCCGCCGCAAATCGCGATCGCCAGCAGATCGGCAAAGATGCGGATGCCTACCAGGCGCGACAGAAAAGCGGCGATACCAAGCAGCTCGCCGGAGACCGGTGGGATGGCGCCCTCGCTGGCGAGCGCGAGATCGAGCGAGAAGACCGCCATCCCAAGCGCGGCGAGGGGCACATAGCGGGCGCTGATCTCGCCCTTCATCAACCGCCCGCACAAGACTGAGCCGACCCCGACGCCGATCGAGAACGCCGCCAGGAAGAGGGTGACGACGCCGCTGCCGGCGCCGAGCGTCCCCTTGGCGAACGAGGGGAGCTGCGAGAGGAATACCGCGCCGACCAGCCAGAACCACGAGGCGCCGAGGATCGACAGGTGCACATCGCGCCGTTCGCGGGCGTGGCGCAGGATCGCGGCGGTCGCAGCAAAGGGGTTGCGGCTGAGGCGCAGACCGGGCGAGGGCGCCGGCGCGCGCGGCACCAAGAGGCTCGCCAGAAATCCGCCGATCGCGCACAGGGTGAGGAGAAGACCGGCGATCCCGGTGCCATGATCGACCGCCACCGCGAGGCTCCCGGCGATCGTCCCCAGGAGGATCGACAGGAAGGTGCCGCCCTCTAATAAGGCGTTGCCGTCGACCAGCTCGCTCGCGGCGAGGTGCTGCGGCAGAAGCGCGTAGCGCACCGGGCTCGAGAGCGTCGCCTGCGCGCCGAGCATGAACAGCACCACGAACGACAGCGCCAGGCTGTCGGCGAAGAGGGCGGCGGCCGCGCAGATGACCACAATCAGTTCGGCGGCCTTGAGAATCTGCAGCAGCCGGGCGCGCTCGAAGCGGTCGGCCATTTCGCCGGCGAGTGCCGAAAACAGAAAGAAGGGCGCGATCAGCGCGCCGCCGGCGATCGCCGCGAGCACACCCGGATCAAAGCCGGTGCGCATCGCGGTGCCGTAGGTCACCAGCATGACGAAGGCGCTCTTGAACAGATTATCGTTGAAGGCGCCGAGGGTCTGGGTGGCAAGGAGCGGCACGAACCGCCGCGCGCCCAATAGTCTCAGCTGGGTGTTCACCGTTGCGGCCCCCGCAATCCCGACGCCCGCTAGAGCGTTGTCCATTCAGATTGAATCGTCGTTCCCGCGCAAGCGGGAATCCAGGGCAACCGCTCGATCGCTTCCCCCTGGACCCCCGCTTTCGCGGGGGCGACGGTTAGATGGTTCAGTCTGTGACGATGCCGCTCTAGCCCCAGACTTCCCTTGCCACCTCGGCGACGAGGCGCAGCTTGGCTTTCTGTTCCTCGATCGTCAGCGCATTGCCGTCGACGGTCGAGGAGAAGCCGCATTGCGGGCTGAGGCAGAGCTGGTCGAGCGGTACGTATTTGGCCGCCTCGTCGATTCGGCGCTTGAGCGCGTCCTTATTTTCGAGCGCGGCGCGTTTCGAGGTGACGAGGCCGAGCACAACCCTCTTCTTGCCGCGCGGCACGAAGCGTAATGGCGCGAAGCCGCCCGAGCGCTGGTCGTCGTATTCGAGAAAAAACCCATCGACCGCGAGCTCGCCAAACAACGCCTCGGCGACGTGGTCGTAGCCGCCCTCGGCCATCCACGACGAGCGGAAATTGCCGCGGCACATATGGGTGCACACGGTCATGCCCGGGGGCTTCTCGGCGAGCGCCTGGTTGATGAGGCGGATGTTGGTGAGGTGCTGGGTCGCGCCATCGCCGCCAATCGAGGTGACATAGGCGCGCTGGGCGGGGTCGTTGAGATAGGCAAGGCTCGTATCGTCGAGCTGGAGATAGGTACACCCCTGCGCGGCGAGCCCGGCGATCTCCTTCCTATAGACTTCGGCGAGGTCGTGCCAGAACGCGTCCATCTCAGGATAGGCGCCCTCGTCGATCGCCGCGCGCCCGCCGCGGTAATGCAGCATCGACGGCGAGGGGATCGTCAGCTTCGCCACGCTGCCCGCCGGCGCCACCGATTTGAGGAAGGCGAAATCCTCGCCGAAGATCGTCTTGTCGAGGGTGAGCTTGGCCGCAACCTGGTGCGCCGCCGGGGTGAATTCGAGGGTGCCGCCCTCGTTCTTGAACTGGATCGTGAGGCGCCGGTCGGTCTTGCCGACCCCGCCGATCTGGTAGAGGAAATCCATGTGCCACGAGCCGCGGCGGAATTCGCCGTCGGTGACGCCGAGGAGCCCGGCTTCGCGCTGCATCGCGACCGCGCCCCGGATCGCTTCGTCCTCGACCTTGCGCAATTCGCCGGGCGAGATGCGCCCAGCCTCGCGCTCGGCCCGCGCCCGCAATAATTCCGGCGGGCGCAACAGGCTCCCGACATGGTCGGCGCGGAAGGGTGGGGTTGGAGTGGCGTTCATCATTGCCTCCTCGACGCGTAGACGATCCTCGAGCCGGACTATCTTAGAATGAGGGCGAGGCCGCTGAGCAAGACAAGAGCACCGACGAGCGAACCAAACTTCTCAGGGTTGAGCCACAGCGCCAGCCGGTCGCCGAGCCACGAGCCGATAAACACCAGCGGCAATCCGAGCGCGAGGAGGGTGAGCGCCGAGCGGCCGTAAAACCCGAAGCTGGCATATCCGGCGATGCGGGCCGCGACCGACACCAGCATGATCATGCTCATGGTTACCCGGAAGACCTCCTTATTCATCCGCACGACGTTGAAATAAATGACGTAGATCGGTCCGACCCCGCCGCCGAATAAGGCGCCGAAAAAGCCCCCGATAATTCCGGCAAAAGCGGCCAAGGCGCCATGCCACCTCGTCGGCAACACCGGCAATGCGCCGCGCGTCCACAAGGCATAGAGCGAGTAAAGGATCAAGAACGCACCCAAGCCGCGGCGCATCGCGTGTTCGTTGAGCATACTGATGAAATAGAACCCCAGCCCAATCCCGATCATCGTATAGAACGTCATGATAAAGAACTGAGGCCAGGCGATTAGGCTCCAATCGCGGCCTACCTGCTGGGCCGAGGTGACCATGCTGAGCACCGTTGCTACCGCTACCGCGGTCGGCACCGGCAGGACGAAGGCAAGCATCGGCACGGCGATCAAGACCGCGCCAAACCCCGCGGCGCTGCGCACCGCGAAGGCGCCGATCAGCACCACGACGTAGAACGCCAGGCCGAGAGAGGATAGGGGCAACATGCTGCGAATTTCCCGGCCCGCCGAGGGCGATGTTCGGGTTGATGATCAAGGGGCCAAGCCTATTCAGTAGGATATCTTCGCCAGCGCGCGAAGCTCCTCGGCGGTCGCGCTGCCGTAGCCGAAGAATTCGAGATAGGCCGGGATCTGTTCGAACAGCATATCGGTCCCGATCAGATATCGGCAGCCGCGCCGGGCGGCGGCCTGGAGGAGCGGCGTCATCTGCGCCCCCAGCACCACATCGCCGACAAAGGCGCCGGCCTCGATCCGCTCCGGCTCAAACGGGAGCGGATCGCCCGGGCCCATGCCGAGCGGCGTCGCGTTGACCACGAGGTGATATCCGGCGGCATCATTGTCGGCGAGCACGACACGCAAAGCGGGGAAGTGAGCGCGCAAACGAGCCGCCAGCTCCGCCGCCGCCCTCTCGCGGATGTCGAAGAGCGCGATCGAGCCCGGCCCCTCGACGGCAATCGCCGCCGCGATCGCCGAGCCGACGCCGCCGGCGCCGACCACCAGGCAATCCGCACCGGCAAACTCGAAGCCCTTCAGCCGCGCCGCACGCGTGAACCCGACGCCATCGAACAAGTCGCCATAGAGGGAGCGATCCGAGCGGCGCAGTATCGCGTTGCACGAGCCGGCGACCTCGACCGCGACGCTGACCGCATCGAGGAGACCGACCGTCGTCACCTTGTGCGGCATCGTCACCAAGGCGCCACGGATGTTGGTGAGCGAAAACAACGGCCGCAGAAAGGCCGCGTAGTCCCCCGCGTGCACGCCCATCGGGACGACGACGGCATTGATGCCGTGATGCGCGAACCAGGGATTGTAGATCATCGGCGCGGTAAAGCTCTCGGTCGGATAGCCGAGATGCGCGATGATCTCCGTGCGACCGCTGATCATTGGCCCAACCCCCGCCGCTGCTCGCCTCCTCTATGAGCTTGCAGGAGGGGTTGGGCAACGCCAAGCCCATCGAGCAATGCGGCGCGGCGATGGGTTTCGCTCCGCTCAAACGGGAGGGGAACCCATTAGCATTCCCCCATAAATATTTATCAAATCCTTTACGAATGTGCTGTACGATTTAACCCGGTGTGGACTAGCCTGAGAACATCTGGCGTGGTCTAAGACCGGAAGGATAGGTCGGATGTTCACGATAGAACTGACGCGCGGCTTAAGCTGGAGCGAGCCAATCGAGACGATTGACCATCGACGGTGCGATACAATCAGCATTGAGTTCGCTATCGCCGACGCGATGTATTGGCTGCAGACGACCCAGAAGAATGTTCCGGCATGGGGCGTAAGCCATTATCGGATCATAGATTCGGGTGGGTATGTCATCGGCGGTCCCACGCCAATCCACAAAACGCAACACGCGGCTTAAAAATACAAGGGCAGCTGCCGCTGCCGTTTCAGGGATCTGCCCCATAATACCGCGCCGATCCAGGGCGGTGGGTTTCACGTCGCTCAACCCATCCTACGAGCTGGGCCATCTTCGCGAAACCCATCGAATATCGCCAGGCATAGGGGGATGGGGTTCCAAGCGCTCAACCCATCCTACGCGCTGGCTAAGATGTCGGGGGTGTCCTGCGACCTGTGCGGCGTTCTTCGGCTAGTTCAAGCCTTTTCGGCTCAGTGATTAGGCGCTCGAGAAGCGCCGTGGTGAACCCGCATTCCCCGGATTGAACAGCGATTTTGAGCGCACGGGCTCTAAATTTGATATAAGATTCAAGATGTTATTCGAGGTCTGACGGGGCGGCAATGGCGGACCCGACAGGTGAATCAAAAAGCG
>JBARKH010000443.1:0-2411 GCA_049801295.1 Allostellaceae bacterium
GAATTACTGATGGCATTCAAGGATTCTCCTCATCCTGAGGAGCCGGCGAAGCCGGCGTCTCGAAGGACGCACGAGGCCGATCCGGCCAAAAGGAGCGAAATCCGCGCGGCGGCGCTGTTGCCGCAGATGCCGTTGGGCGAGCATGTCGTCGAGGATTACGCGACGACGGGTCTCAGCGTGAAGCGCCACCCGCTCGCCTTCCTGCGCGCCGAACTCGGGCGCGACGGCATCGCCGCCGCCCGCGATCTCGCCACTCTCCCGGTCGGCCGGCGCCTCGCGATCGCCGGGCTCGTCCTCATTCGCCAGCGCCCGGGCAGCGCCAACGGCGTCGTCTTCATCACCCTCGAAGACGAGACCGGAATCGCCAACTTGATCGTCTGGCCGGCGATCCTCGAACGCTTCCGCCGCGCCGCGCTCGGCGCCACCCTCCTCTATTGCCGCGGCCGCCTGCAGCGCGAGGAGAGCGTCATCCATCTCGTCGCCGAGGATTTGCGCGATATGACGGTGCGGCTCAACACCCTGCGCGAAAGGACGGGGCGCGAGCGCACCGGGGGCGAGAAGCCGCTGCCGCGTACCAAGCCGCCCTTTGCCTTGCGCGAACGGATCCCTGGCTACGATTCGCACGACCTCGCGATCCCGAGCCGCGACTTCCGCTAGTTAGCCGGTCGACTTGGCAACTCGCCTGGCTCGGCCCAGTTCTACATACATGGATTTCGTATTCGTCGATTCGCCCGCGGCCGAAACCCCGCTGCGCGCGGCAATCCGCGACGCGCATCGCCTCGACGAGACCGCGGCCGATTCGCGCATCCTTGCTGCGGCCGAGATCCCCGCCGATGCACGCGAGCGGATCGCCGCGACCGCGCGCCGGCTGGTCGTAGCGGTGCGCCGCGAGCGCCTCGGCAAGGGCGGGCTCGACGCCTTCATGCAGGAATACGCGCTGTCCTCACCCGAGGGCGTCGCCTTGATGTGCCTCGCCGAGGCGCTGTTGCGCATCCCCGATTCGGAGACCGTCGACCGGCTGATCCGCGACAAGATCGCCTCGGCCGACTGGCACAGCCATCTCGGGCATTCCGGCTCGCTCTTCGTCAACGCCTCGACCTGGGCCTTGATGCTGACCGGACGCCTGTTACAGCCCGATCACGGCGAAGCCGATCTCGCCAGCGTCCTGCGCCGCTTCGCGGCACGCTCGGGTGAGCCGGTATGGCGCCCGGCGGTGACCGCGGCGATGCGCATCATGGCCGACCAGTTCATCATGGGGCGCACGATCGAAGAGGCGTTGGCGCGGGCGCGCGGTGCCGAACTTCACGGCTACCGCCATTCCTTCGACATGCTCGGCGAGGCCGCGCGCACGATGGAAGATGCCGAGCGCTACCGTGCCGCCTATCGCCGCGCGATCGCCGCAATCGGCAAGGAGGTGGTCGGGCGCCCCATCGAAGCGGCCCCCGGGATCTCGGTCAAATTGTCGGCGCTGCACCCGCGCTACGAGATGGCACAGCGCGACCGGATCATGCGCGAGCTCTTGCCATCGCTGCTCGGTCTCGCCGGTGATGCCCGCGCCCTCGCCATCGGCTTTACGATCGACGCCGAGGAGACCGACCGGCTCGAATTGTCGCTCGACCTCGTCGAAGCGCTGGCGCTCGCCCCCGATCTAGCCGGCTGGGACGGGCTCGGCCTCGCGGTCCAGGCCTATCAGAAGCGGGCGCTCGGGCTCATCGATTGGCTCGGCGACCTCGCCGGGCGGGCGCGGCGCCGGCTGATGGTGCGCCTCGTCAAGGGCGCCTATTGGGACAGCGAGATCAAGCGGGCGCAGGAGCGCGGCCTCGCGGGGTACCCGGTGTTCACCCGCAAGGTCGCGACCGATGTCTCCTACCTCGCCTGTGCGAAGCGCATGTTCGCCGCCGGTGGCGCCTTCTACCCGCAATTCGCGACGCACAACGCCCATACCCTCGCGGCGATCCTCGAACTGGCGGGCGACCGCGCGGATTGGGAATTCCAGAGGTTGCACGGCATGGGCGAGGCGCTTTACGCCGAGGTCGCCGACCCCGCCAGGATGAACCGACCGTGCCGCGTCTATGCGCCGGTCGGGAGCCACGAGGATCTGCTCGCCTATCTGGTGCGCCGGCTCCTGGAAAACGGCGCCAACACCTCCTTCGTCAACCGCATCGTCGACGAGAGGGAACCGGTCGACGACATCGTCGCCGACCCGATCGCGCGGCTGGCGAGCCTGACGGTGAAGCCGCATCCGCGCATCCCCGTGCCGCGCGATCTCTTCCAGCCGGTGCGGCGGAATTCGGCGGGACTCGACCTCGCCGATCCGCGCGACCTCGCCGGGCTCCAGGGCGGGCTCTCTGAGGCCGCCCGGCAGCTGTGGTGGGCCGGGCCGATCGTCGGCGGGATCGAGCGCCCCGGCG
>JBARKH010000444.1:0-1854 GCA_049801295.1 Allostellaceae bacterium
GAGCCGGGCCGGCCAGTTGGGGCCGGGATCGATATGCCCGACCGCGCCGCGCCAGCCGCCATGGCCCCGGTCATAGGTTATGAGGCCGTCGCGCAGCGTCTTGTCGGCTTCCGCCTGCAGGCGCGCATCGAGGCTGGTGCGCACCGAGAGCCCGCCCTGGTAGAGGGCGTTTTCGCCGTAGCGGGCGAGGAGCTCGCGGCGCACCTCTTCGGCGAAATAGGGCCCGGTGACGATCTCGGCCTCCTCGCGGTGGCGCACCAGAAGCGGCTCCGCTTTGGCCTGGGCGACTTCCGCCGCGGTCGCGTTGCCGTCCTCGGCCATGCGGTCGAGGACCCACTCGCGGCGCGCCTTCGCCGCCTGCGGAAAGCGCGAGGGATTGTAATTGTTCGGGGCTTTCGGCAGCCCGGCGAGAAAGGCCGCTTCGCCGAGCGTCAATTCGTCGAGCGACTTGTCGAAATAGGTCAGCGCCGCCGCCGCGACGCCATACGCGCCCGAGCCGAGATAGATCTCGTTCAAATAAAGTTCGAGGATCCGGTCCTTCGACAAGGCCTCGTCGATCCGGGTGGCGAGCAGGATCTCCTTGACCTTGCGGGAGACCGACAACTCGTTCGACAGCAGCATGTTTTTGGCGACCTGCTGGGTGATGGTCGAGGCGCCGACCGGCCGCCGGTTGCTGTGCCAGCGGCCGACATCGGTCAGCGCGGCACGCAAAATCGACACCGGGTCGACCCCGTGATGGCTGTAGAAATTCTTGTCCTCGGCAGAGACAAACGCGCGGATGACCCGCTTCGGGATCGCGGCGATCGGCACGAAAACCCGGCGCTCGGTCGCGTACTCGGCGAGGAGCCTCCCGTCGCCGGCCTGCACCCGCGTCATGATCGGCGGCTCGTAATGCGCCAGCTGCTGGTAATCCGGGAGGTCGCGCCCAAAATACCAGATCGTCAACCCGGCGAAGACGCCGCCGGCGATGCCTACAAGCACGGTGCAGACGAAGAGGAAGCGAACCAGCTTGACCATTACGCGCAACGGCGCAGATCCCCTTCGTTGTGACGCGCCGCCGGCATGCCTGACCGGGCCCCGCGCGGCCCCTTATGCAACAATGCCATGGCTATTCCAAGGCGGTTTTGGGCATCCGGCTGTGAGGCGAGCTGAGCGCTGCCGGCAGCGCTGCGGAAAACATTGTGGCGGCGCCATTTGCCCGGTACATTACCGGGTGCGAATCCGCCGACCGGGCGCGTTGCCCGGTGGCGCTGCGACGCCCAGCCGCATTACCGGCAATTTGCTTGCCGCAGTGCCGGGCCGCAGCGCCTGGTTAAACGGATTGTCCGAAACCCGAAGCCGAGCGTGTTTGTAGACGCGACGCCGATGACCGAATTCCGCGACGCTATGATCTCAAACGCCCCCGGCTATCTCCCAAACGCCTTTCTTCCACACAGCACCGCGTCGCCGGTCGCCTTTATGGGCACCGCAGCCGCGCGCCTGGGAGTTCTGCCCGAATGGCAAAGCGCATGCTTATCGACGCCGCCCACCCCGAGGAAACCCGGGTGGTGGTCACCAGCGGCACCCGTCTCGAAGAGTTCGATTTCGAGTCGTCCACAAAAAAACAGGTAAAAGGCAATATCTATCTCGCCAAGGTAACGCGGGTCGAACCCGCGCTGCAGGCAACTTTTGTCGATTACGGAGGTAATCGGCACGGGTTTCTGGCCTTCAGCGAGATCCACCCGGATTACTACCGAATCCCGGTAAGCGACCGTCCGGCCGGCGACGCCGAGCCGCAACCCGTCGGGCGCCCGCGTGAGGATAGCGGCGCGGACAATGGCGTGCCGCTCGCCACGGCGCTCCCCGAGCCGGTGT
>JBARKH010000445.1:0-2554 GCA_049801295.1 Allostellaceae bacterium
GCAATAAGTCTGAATAAGGCGGCCAAATCGAGAAGGGCCGGGTCGCCGCGGTTGAGCGGAGCTAATACCAATTCTCGGAGATGCTGACTCATCTTAACATCCCGGCCAGACCACACTGGCGCACAGGTAACTATCTGAAATTAAATAATTATTTTGCGTTCGATCGCTGCACCGTTGCTAGGCTCGAAGAGTCAGCGTCTCCGAGAGTTGGTATAAGACACCGCGCGGCTCGACCGGTCAGACCGCAATTTCACGGCCGATTTCGACGACGTGGTCGTGCGGCAATTTCAGATAATCGCTGATCCGCGTCTCATTGCGCTCCATCGCGGCGAACACCGCCTCCTGCCAATGCGGGATGCCGGTGCCGCCCTCGCGCGGCACGATTGTTTCATGCCCGACGTAGTAGGTCACATCGTCGAGTTCGAGTTCGGCGCCCTTGGCCTTGCACTCGGCTAGGACAGCGGCAATGTCGGGATGCTCCATGAAGCCGTAATGCGCTTCCGCCCGCCAAAACTTATTGTCTAAACGCTCGACGACGACGCGCGCGCTGGGGTCGACGCGTGGCGTCGAAGCGACCGAAAGCGTGAGCGCGAGCACGTATTCGTGGAGGGCCCGGTTCTGACGCACATGCCAGGACAGGACCGGCGGCGTTTCATTGCGGGCGCGCGTCAGGAATACCGCCGTGCCAGGTACCCGGGCGATGCGTCCGGAATGAAGCAGATCAAGAAAGGCCCGTATCGGCGTCAGGTCGGCGACCACGCGGGCGTGAACGGCGCCGGCGCCGCGATGCCAGATCCACATGATGCCGTAGACGATCGCCGCCAGAATGAGCGGCACGTAGCCTCCCTCCAGCAGCTTGGCCATGTTGGCGGCGAAGAAGCTGCCGTCGACAATGACGAATCCGGCGGCAACGGCGCCGGCGGCCGCGGGCGGCCAGTTCCAGATTTCACGCATGGCGATGAAGAGCAGGATGCTGGTCATCAGCATTGTCAGCGAAACGGCGATGCCATACGCGGCGGCGAGATTGTCGGATTTGCGGAAGCCGAGCGTCAGACCGAGCGTGACGATCATCAGCGTCCAATTGACCGCACCGATGTAGATTTGTCCGTAACCCTCCGCCGAAGTCTGCCTGATGTTCAAGCGCGGCAGCCAACCGAGCTGAATCGCCTGCCGCGTCATCGAAAAGGCGCCGGTGATGATCGACTGGCTGGCGATGACGGTGGCGATCGTCGCCAACACGACGAGCGGCGTCAGCAGCGCGCCCGGGCAAAGCCGGTAAAAAATATTGCCGTCCGTCGGAGCGCCGGCAAGGACGATCGCGGTTTGGCCGGCGTAATTGATGATGAGGCTGGGAAACACGATGGCATGCCAGGCGAGCCGTATCGGCTTGGCGCCGAAATGGCCCATGTCTGCGTAGAGCGCTTCGGCGCCGGTGACGCAGAGGAAAACGCCGCCAAGGACGAGAAAGCCCTTGAAGCCGCCATTTGCCAAATAGTGCACGCCGTAAAGCGGATTGACGGCGGCGAGAACCTGCGGGTGCTGCGCCAGACCATAAAGGCCGAGCGCCGCCATTGCGGCGAACCATACGAGCATGATCGGCCCGAAGGCACGCCCGATATGCGCCGTGCCTAAGGGTTGCAGCGCGAACAGCGCGAACAGGACGGCGACCGAAGCCGGCAGCACATAAGCCTGCAGGCTTGGCGCGATCTGCTCCATTCCCTCGAGCGCCGAAAGCACTGAGATCGCCGGCGTGATGGCGCCGTCGCCATAGATCAGCGCCGCGCCGAACAATCCGACGGCGACGATCGCGGGGCGATGCTGCCGCTTGACGCCAAGCAATGCCAAAAGCGCGATGATGCCGCCTTCGCCGTCGTTGTCGATACGCATGGCGAAGCCGACGTATTTGACGCTCGTGATGATGAAGAGTGTCCACAGGATCAGCGACAGCGCGCCCATAATCGTCGCGGCATCAGGATGCGGGCCGGTGAAATCGAGCACCGTCTTGAGCGTGTAGAGTGGGCTCGTGCCGATGTCGCCGAATACCACACCCAGCGCGCCTAGACCCAAGGCCGCGAGCGGCGCGTTCGCTATCGATCGCGGGTCGTCTTTTGCCGAGGGCTTTGGCATTTCCTGCATATTTAGAAGGAACCGCCGACTGTGAAGATTGGTGGGTTTCGCGAACTGACGCGACGTAACGATTACATTGCTGCTCGGCGGCCGGCAAATCGCCGCGCAACTGGAGGCCAGCTTGGGGGCGAATGCTGCTGTTTACGGTGAACATCAGTCATCCAGCCAGCCGCTGTTGAACGAGATGATCATGAATAGGCCGGCGTCCTTGGAACAACGCGTCAAAAAATCGTCGGTGAACCAGCTCCATGTCCTATCGCGGACGAGCTTGGAATTCGCTTCGGCACGGCTCTTTACTGGATCGTCAATGACGCCGAGGTCAAGACGGAAGCCGGTGATCGCCCCATCGATCGTGGTATTGTGAAACGACCCTTGTGATCGACGAATTCGATCAAATCGTCGATGGTCAGGTTTTGTTCAAGGCAGA
>JBARKH010000446.1:0-10592 GCA_049801295.1 Allostellaceae bacterium
AAGCCGGGCCGCCCGCCGCTGCAGCCCAATATCGAGATCAACGCCGCTCTCTTGCTCGACGCGGTCGGTCTGCCGCGCGGGGCGTTCACCCCTGTCTTCGCAGTAGCGCGGGGTGCCGGCTGGCTCGCCCACGCGATGGAGCAGCGACGCGAGGGGCGCCTTGTCCGCCCGTCCTCTGTTTATATCGGACCGCGACCGAAGGGCGTTGCCGGCGAGGACTGAGCGACCCCGCCGCGCGTCCCTAATCGATCGACCAACGATAGCCCACCGTCGGTGTTGGCCGCACCGTCGGGCTGAGCCCCACCGTAGGGCCGGTATAGGCGGGTTGCGGCTCGGCCGTCGGCGCGGTTTTGGGCGGCGCCACGATGCGCTCACCGGCGACGATATCTTGTGAAATCTGCGGGACAATTGCCAGATCGACGCAATGGTGCGATTGGCTCGGCAGACAGTCCGACCACGCCGTGCCGGCGGCCAAGAAAGACGCTGCTGCAATCGCGGCCAACACGCCAATGCGCATGACTGCCCCCGTTCCATCGGTTGCGCGGCATTGTTACATGGAAAATTCGCAATAGACGAATCCGAAATCGCCGATGGACGACCCCCGCCTCACCGGGTCGGGCGGGATCGCGAGGGTTGCGTCAAGGGCGCGCGCGTCGCGGCGGTTGCGGAAAACCCGTAGAGTTGAGACAATCTCTCTGTTATCAATGTTCTAGAAACTATTCGCGTTTAGGTTTCCGCGACGCATCGGTGGCTCGGCGATTTGCTCGCGCCGGGCGGCTCGACCCCGGAACCGGGGAATAGCGGTGCCGTTCAACCTGCAGCATGCGCGGGTCGCGTAGCGCTCGCGGTACAAACGAGGCGATTGTGTTTATATCCCCCAGGATCGCCGGAAATCGCGGTCCGCAGCAACGCGGCCGGGCCACTCTCGGTGCAATGGCAGTCGCGGCCGCCGGTTTCTTGGCGGCGGCGAGCGCTGCCGCCGAAATGCCGGCGAATGGCGCGGCCGTGCTGCTTCCCGCCTCGCTGCAGCCGGCGGATGGGGCAGCGGGGGCGAACCCCGCTGTCGGCGGCGACAGCGACATCCGGAACCGCATCGAGGGCGCGGCCCGGCTCGTCGTTGCCGGCGAAAAGCTGCACGGCGCCTTGTTGCGGCAATTTTACATGGCGCACAATTTCGAACCGGTGTGGGCGAGCCGGCCGGCGCAGGCGCAAGCGCTGGTCAGTGCGGTGCTGCGGGCCGACGCGCACGGCCTCGACCCCGATCTGTTCCATGGCGCGCTATTGCGAAACGCCGGGGCGCTGCCGCCGATCGAGCAGGAGTTGCTGATCTCGGACGCGGTCGTCGCCTATGCCGACGCGCTCGCCCGCGGCGCGGTGGCGGTCGAAATTCGCATCGATGACGAGGATCTGAGGCCGGAGCCGATCGACCTCGCCGCGACGCTCGACACGATCATCAACAGCCCCGATCCGGCCGCGGCGATCGAGGCGCTGGCGCCGCGCTCGCCGGCCTATCTGGCGTTGCGGCAAGCGTTGCAGTCATACCGATCGGCCGGCCAATCGGCTGGTGCAGGCGGCACGACCGCGGCAATCCGCGCCGAGACTCCCAACACGCGCCAGCGGCACGCCCCGGCGGTCGACACCAGCCCCGAGGCAAGATTGCGACAGATCGCGGTCAACCTCGAACGCCTGCGCTGGCTGCCGCGCAATCTCCCGGCCGACCGCGTCTGGGTCAATACCGCCAACGCACGGCTCGTGCTGTACCGCGACAACCAGCCGGTATTCACGACCCGCGTCGTGGTTGGCGAAGTTGACAAGCAGACCCCGGAATTCCAAACGACGATCGACAGCCTGCTGTTCAATCCGCCGTGGAATGTCCCCTATTCGATTGCGAGCAAGGAAATCCTGCCCAAGCTGACCCAAGACCCGGATTATCTGGACCACCACCACATGGTGATGCGCAACAACGGCGCGATCCAGCAACTGCCGGGAGCGGGAACCGCTCTGGGCCAGCTCAAATTCGAGATGCAGGACCGCTTCGACGTATACCTTCACGACACCCCGCTCAAGGGTCTGTTCGCTCGCGACAACCGCCGCCAGAGCCATGGTTGCGTGCGCGTACAGAACCCGCGTGAGCTGGCCGCGCTCTTGCTGCAGCAGCCGGTCGCGGTGATCAATCAGGGGATCGCGCTGGGCTACACCAATCGGCGCATGCTGCCGGCGTCGATCCCGGTGTTCATGGTCTATCAGACCGCGTTCGCCGATTCGAACGGCGGCATCGAGTTCCGCCCGGACGTCTATCAGCGCGATGAGGAGATCTGGCAGCACCTGCGCCCGGCGGGGCAGGCGCCGGTGGCGCAAGGCGGCCCGACGAGCCAACCTAGAAGCTGATCATCTCGCCGGCGGGCTCAACTCGAGCACGAAGAATCGAGGAAACCGCCGCTTTCGCCGCCGTCGTCGTCGACAACAGGCTTGTTTGAGCGGCGAGCCGATGCTATGGCGTCCCTGGGGATTTCTTGGGGGGATGAGCCATTGCGAGAGTCTACGCTGCTGACCCGGCGTCGGGTCTTGGGCGCGGCTGCGGCTGTTGGCGCGGTTGCTTTTGTCAGATCCGCCCCGGCCATCTCTTTCGCACCGCGATCGGTATCGCTTTACAACACCCACACCGGCGAGTGGGTTCGCACCGTCTACTGGGCCGACGGGCATTACATCCGCGAGGCGGTGCGCGACATCAACTGGGTGCTGCGCGATCACCACTCCGACGAAGTGCGGCCGATGAATGCCGGAATCCTCGACCTCCTCGGCATGCTGCGCGGCCGCCTCGACTGCCATGACCCGTTTCTGGTGATCTGCGGCTATCGCTCGCCGACGACTAACCACCTCATGCACCTGCGCCACGAGGGGGTCGCGAGCAACAGCTATCATATCAAGGGGATGGCGATCGACTTGCGGGTCGAGCGGCGCGATCTGTCACAGGTCTGCGGCGCGGCGCTCAGCCTCAGGGGCGGTGGCGTCGGCTATTATCCGCGCTCCGATTTCGTTCACGTCGATTGCGGGCCAGTGCGCACCTGGTAAGGCCCGCGCGCCGATCCCTATCGGGTTGATCGGGCGCAAATGGAACCGGTCGTTGTCGCGCTGCGTTCGTAGCTGCAATCGTCAGCTATATCGAGAGCGCAATGGGCACGATTCTCCTCGTCATCCTGATTCTGATCCTGGTCGGTGCACTGCCGACTTGGCCCTATAGCAGCGGCTGGGGTTATTACCCGAGCGGCGGGGCCGGCCTCATCGTCATCATCCTGATCGTTCTCCTGTTGACCGGTCGCGTGTAGCGGCGGCATCGCGGGCTCAGGCCTGCCGTCTGCGCCGCAGCCCTTCCAGCCGCAGCGGCAGCTTGGTGCCGAGCCACAGCGCGTGGATCGCGTGGTCGTCATATGGATCCTCGGTCTGCGGGTGGACGAGGATGTCGAGCCCGCCGCGGTTCAGCATCAGCCACGGCACCAGCCGGGGAAATTCGCCGACCGCGAAGGCGACCTGATACATCGAAATGGGGTGCGGCCCGACCGGCTCGTCGTGCCAGCGCCCGAGTTCGACCGTGAACGCATCGCCGATCGCCTCGCGCAACCGCTCCGCCACCGGCTTCGTCGTCGGGTCGTAATAGATATGTGCGTGGTAGGAGCGGATCCGGCTCGGGTCCACGAAATCTTCCGCCATGCCGTCCTCCCCAGCGTCGCGTTATCGACGTAGCAGATGCGCAAGAATTATAGCCGATCAACCGGTGTCGCAAACAGACCGGCCCAGCGGCTGGCGCCGCGCCGGGGGATAGGCCGGAGTCAGCGGGATGGCGGGGGGGCTTCCGCCGGTCCCGGCAGGAGCATGATGGTGGCGTTTGCATTCAAGTTCTTGGCGTCCGCCATATCGCCTCCGTAATTGGTGCTCATGTTAACGTTAGCCTGACTGATCACGCATTTCCGGCCATACGCCGTTCCGATGGCCTCGCAGTCTTTGCGAAGGCGCTCGAATATTTTGATGAGAACCGGCGCGGGGTCGGCGTCGGCGGCGATGACTTCATGGTATTGGAGCGATATCTGGGGCTGCGGTGGTACTTGCGCCGTCGCCGCCGCGGGTAGCAGCAGTATAAAGGCTGCGCTCACGGCGGCGATCACTCGATAGATTGGCATTCTGGTCCACCCTTTCGGTGGGGCGCGATTTGGGCCAAAGGCTACGCGACCTCGCGCTAACCGCCGGTTAACGCCGAGCGAGGCGCGGCATCGGGAAGGGTCGCTGCCCCTGGACCCAGCGCGCGCTGCATCAACACGATATCGATCCACCGCCCGAATTTGAAACCCACTGCGGGCAGTACGCCGGCATGGGTAAAGCCCAGAGCCTCGTGCAGCCGGATCGACGGGATCGTCTCGGTTCCGCCAACCACGGCGACCATCTGGCGGAAGCCCAGTTCGGCGGAGCGCAGGAGCAGCGGTTCGAGGAGCGCCCGGCCGATCCCGCGCCCGACTTCGGCGGCATCGACATAAATTGAATCCTCGAGCGTGAAGCGATAGGCGGAACGCGGCCGGAACAGGCCAGCATAGCAATACCCAACAACCTGCCTCTCGCGCTCGGCGACGAGGTACGGGAGGCCCCGCGCGACGATCTCGGCGCGTCGGCGGGCGATCTCCTCGACAGTGGGCACGGTTTCCTCGAACGAGGCGACGCCATGCATCACGTGATAGCCATAAATCGCCGCGATCGCGCCGACATCATCGTCGCGCGACGGGCGGATCAAGGGCGCCTCGCCGCTCATCGCCCCATTGCTCATCCAAACGCCGGCCCTCAGATCGTCCGGACCGGCTTGCCGTCGAGAAAGGCGATGACGTTTTCGACGATCTGCGGGTAGGAGCTGCGATAGTTCTCGTCTGTCACGTAGCCGATATGCGGCGTCAGGATCACGTTCGGCGCCTGGCGCAGCGGATGCTCGATCGGCAGCGGCTCCTGGTCGTAGACGTCGAACCCGGCATAGGCGAGACGCCCGGCCTTCAAGGCGTCGATGACCGCGTCGGTGTCGCAGATCGGCCCGCGCGAGGTGTTGACGAGGATCGCGCTCGGCTTCATCAGCCCGATCTCGCGCCTGCCGACGAGGCCGCGCGACCGGTCGCTCAGCACGAGATGCACCGAGAGAATGTCGGCCCGGCGGAAGAGATCGTCCTTCTCGACCCGCTCGACGCCCTGCTGGGCGGCCTTCTCGGCTGTCAAGTTTTGGCTCCAGGCGATCGCCTCCATGCCGAAGGCGAGCCCGACCCGGGCGACCGCGCTGCCGAGCCGGCCGAGGCCCAATAGCCCGATCGTCTTGCCGGCGACGCGATGGCCGACACGCGTCTGCCAGCCGCCCTGGCGCATGAACGCGTGGTCTTCGGCAATCCGCCGCGCCGCGCCGAGGATGAGCCCCCAGGCGAGTTCGGCGGTGTCTTCGTTGCCGCCGCCCGGGCCCCCGGTGCCGCAGACGGTAACCCCGCGCTCTTTCAGCGCCGCCATGTCGAAGGAAGCATTGCGCATGCCGGTAGTGATCAGGAGTTTCAGTTTTGGCAGCCGGTCGACGACGCGCCTGGGGAAGGGCGTCCGCTCGCGCATCGCGCAGACGATCTCCGAGTCTGCGAGCGAGCGCACGACATCGTCCTCATCAGCGAACGGGAAGCGTTCGACCGCGATCTCGATGCCCCGGCCCTTCAATGCCGACCAGTCCGCCATCCCGAGCGCGACGCCCTGGTAATCGTCCAAAATGCTGAGCCGCATCGAAGGTCTCCCTAACGCCGGTCGGATGTTCCCAAGATGTCATTGCGAGCAGAGCGACGCAATCTCGCGCCACCAAAACCATCTCAAGGGTGACAGGCATGGATGCCGTGCGTCCTTCGAGACGCGCCCTGCGGGAGCTCCTCAGGACTAAGCGGATTTATACGTGAGATCAAAAACTTGCCTCATCCTGAGGAGGCCGCGAAGCGGCCGTCTCGAAGGACGCACCACTGCCGCTGCTATCGGAAGGCTCAGGCGAGGAGCGGCACGTAGCCGTCGAGGACGCGCAGGATCTCGTCGCGGCTCTCATCGGGGATTTCGAGGACCGCGCGGTCGATCCCGGCCTCCGCGTATTCCTGGAGCGCCGCCTTGTCGGGCGGGGCACGGAAGACCGACGTCGAAAGCGTGCGCGGGTCACGCCCAGCCTCTCGCGCCATCCGGTGTAGGCGGTCGAGCTGCGCCTTGATCTCGACGCCGCGGCCCGGGCGGGGAAACCAGCCGTCGCAATAGTCGACGACGCGCTTCAGCGTGTAATCGGATTCGCCGCCCAGGATGATCGGCGGGTGCGGCTTCTGGGCCGGCTTGGGATGGGACCACACCTTGTCGAAATCGACCATCGTGCCGTGATACTCGGCCTCATCCTCGGTCCACAGCGCCTTCATCGCGCGGATCCGCTCGCCCATCAGCTTGAAACGGGTGTCGTAGCGGGCGCCGTGGTTTTCCATCTCCTCGACATTCCACCCGCCGCCGATCCCGAAGACGACCCGGCCACCCGAGAGCTGGTCGAGGTTGGCGACGCATTTGGCGGTGACGATCGGATCGCGCTCGGGGATGAGGCAGATGCCGGTGCCGAGCAGGAGCTTCTTCGTCGCCGCCACGGCGAAGGAAAGGGCGACGAACGGGTCGTGGGTGTGAGCATAGCGTTTCGGCAGCTCGCCGCCGCCGGGAAACGGGCTCTTGCGGCTCACCGGGATGTGGGTGTGCTCGGGCACGAACAGCGATTCAAAACCGCGCTCCTCGAGCGCGGAAGCGAGTTCAGAGATGTTGATGCCGTAATCGACCGGGAAATAGAAAACGCCGATCTCCATGAGGGTCTCCCTATGGGTTTGATGTCATTGCGAAGAGCGCGGCGACGACCCAATCCCCATCGGATCAGCCCGATCCGGCGCGGGATTGCTTCGCTGCGCTCGCAATGACGGGGGGTTATTCAGGCGACGCTCCGCGCGACCGGCGCGGATGCCGGGGTTGCCATGGCCTCGGCGAGGAGCGGCAACGCCTCGCCCTCGATCGCCGGCATCGCTCCGCTCCGCGGCGCGACGGTCTGCAGGGTCAGGGCGCCCGAGGCGAAGGCGATGCCTTTTTCGGAGAATACCCGGTACATCGTCTTCAGATATTCGCGCTGGACCCAGCTCGGCTTGACCGGACGGGCGGTGAACTTGAAGCGGAATACGACGGCGTTGTCGGCGACCTCGGCGATGCCCTGCATCTTGAGCGGCAGCATCACCTCGGCCGCGATCTCGGGAATCTCCTGCATCTCCAGGCCGATGCGCTTGGCTGTCTTGCGCACCAGCTCGACATCGGTCCCCGGTTCCAGCCGCAGATTGAACTTGATCGTGGCGAAGTCGCGGCTCTGATTGGTGACGGCGCCGAGCTGGCCATAGGGGATCGTGTGCAAGGGGCCGTTGTGATGGCGCAGTTTCACCGAGCGGATGCCTAGCGCTTCGACGGTCCCCTTGAGGCGGCCGGTGTCGATGTATTCGCCAACCCGGAACGCATCGTCCCACAGGTAGAAGAGGCCGGAAATGATGTCGCGCACCAAGGATTGCGCGCCGAACGAGATCGCCAATCCGAACACCCCGGCGCCGGCGATCAAGGGCGCGGTGTCGATGCCGAGGCGCGACAGCACGATCAGCGTCACCACGACGGCGATCAACACCCCGAAGGCGGCGCGCAGCATCGGCAGGATGGTTTGCAGGCGCGAGCCCGGCGCCGTTTCGTCGTCGTCATCGCTGCCCGGCAGCTTTGGCCCGCCGCCGACATTCTGCAGGTGTCGGTCGATCCCCAGCCGGATCAGCTCCCAGGCGAAGAAGGCGACAAACAAGGTCCCGAGGGCCGCGGCGGTCGACTGCAGCGCGTGGGCCGCCGCGGCCGCTTGCATCTCGATCGCATCGATCCAGATCCAGGCGAGCGTCATCGCCGTCACGAAAACGACGAGGGCGCGCAGAACGCGGTGGAAGCTGCGCGCCATCAGCCGCTCGACCGCGTTCGCCGGGCCGCCGATCGAGGGCTCGGCATCGTGCCATCCCCGCTCGGTCAGCCGCTCCAGCACGATGACGACGAGGAGCACGTCGAGCGTCTCGCTGAGGGCATGGTAGTAGGAGAGGAGGCCGAGCGACAACCCGAAGACAAAGAACACCATCAACCCGGCGACCGATGTGAGGCCAATGGCGAGCCAGGCGCGCGCGAGGCCCGCGCGCAGCGCGCCGATGAGGCCGCTGCGGTCACGCCCGCGGATCAGCGCCTCGGCGGCGTCCCGCGCGCGGAACACGATCAGCACATAAAGGCTGGCCACCGCCGCGGCGACAATGAGGCTGATGACGTGGGGCGCGCCGCTATCTTCGTCGGCCAGGCCATAGCGCCCGAAGTCGATCAGCACGACGATCGCGAGGATCGTTGCCGAGAGAAACCGCGCGAGGCGATGCGCCTCGAGATCAGTGACCTCGATCAGGCGGGCGACCGGTTCCTTCGGGCGCAGCACCGCGCCGACGACCAGCATGGCGATACGCCAGCGGATCAGCACATGGGCGGCGAAGAGCACGATGTTGATGGTCGCGCCGAGCGCCATCAGCCAATGCCGGCTATAGACGAAGACGGCGCCAAAAACCGCCAGACCGAGCCCGTCGCAGACCAGCAACATGAAGAGGCCAACCAGCGTCGGTCCACCGGGCCGCGATCGCAGGGCACGGCGCAGGCCACGGCTGAGCCCCCGGGCGACCGCCCGCTGGGCGCAGAGTGCGACAACGGCGGCGAGCACGATCCAGCCGAGATTGATCAGCGCGCCGAGGGCCGAGCCGTTCTTGTCAAACGAACGCCATTCGCGGACGAGCGCTGCCGGCGTGTCCGGCAGCATGCTGACATCGGACATCGCCTCGCTTTCGAGCCTCATGGCGATGCGTTCGAGCCAGCCGGCGGAACTCATGTCGCTGGCCGGAGCCACGGCCGCCGTCGCGGGGGGCGGTGCGGCCGGGGTTTCGGCCGCCCGACCGGCTACCGTCGGACCCAGAAGGCACGCCAGGATCGCCAGCCATGCCACGCGCCGGGCAAACCGGGATGCTTCGCCGACGCCGTTGTCTCTCAGCCGCATGGCCCGCCTCCCGCAGGATGAGGCGGATTTTAGGCCATTTGCCCGCCTCGGGCGCAGTCTTTTTGGCCCGTCCCAGCTGATCGCCGCACACCACCGGCCGTGCGTCAGTCGCCACGCCATCGTTGCCACCGAGTACGACGGTCAGGGCTGAATGGGCCGGAGCCGAATTCGGGTAGGACGATGGCCGGATACGCCAAGGGCGGAACCGAGCGCGAGTTCCTCTCGTTGATTGGCAGCGAAGGTGATCCCGAAGGAGGGGAGCCGATGTCCAAGACAACGACGATTGCGGCTTTTGGGCTGATGATGGCGGCCGCGATGCCTATGGCCAACGCACAAACCGCCGCCGCGCCCGGTTCACCGCTCGTGCGCGCGGCGATGACCACGAACCATCCGCTGCCGGGCCAGATCCGCGTCAGCGACATGAAGGGCGCTGCCGTCTTCGACGTCAAGAACGACAACATCGGCGAAATCAAGGACATCGTGATCGGGACCGACGGACGAGTCGCCGCGGTGATCCTCCATGTCGGCGCGACCCTCGGGGTGGGCGGGAGAGATGTCGCCGTCGGCATCGACGACATAACGATCGCCAAGCGCGGCACCAAGCCGCGCTTCACAGTCGACATGTCGCAGGACCAGCTGAGGACGGCGCAGACCTACAACCTCGACCAAACCAGCGAGACCGGCACATCCACGCCGCCGGGCGATCGTACCCGCTAACTAAACTGTGTCAGCGGTCCCGATGGGCCGGCGGGCTACCCCATCGTCGAGTTGAACGCGCCACCGTCGAGCAGCAAATTCTGGCCGACGATAAACCCTGACGAGGCGGCGCACAGAAAGGCACAGGCCGCGCCGAATTCCTCGGGGTCGCCGACCCGGCCGGTCGGGTTGGTGGCGGAGCGCTTGGCCAGCATCTCGTCGAACGAGATGTTCTGGCGGCGCGCCTCGAACTCGATGCCCGAACGCAGCCGGTCGGTGAGGAACGGGCCCGGCAACAGGCCGTTGATCGTCACGTTGTGACGCGCCACCTGACGCGCCAACCCGGCGCAAAATCCGGTCAGCCCGGCGCGCGCGCCGTTGCTCATGCCGAGATTGGGGATCGGCGACTTGACCGAGCCCGAAGTGATGTTGACGATGCGCCCGAATTTGCGCGCGCACATCCCGTCGACCGTCGCCTTGATCAGCATGATCGGGGTCAGCATGTTGCCGTTCACTGCCTTCTGCCAGTCCTCGATCCCCCAATCACGGAAATCGCCGTGCGGCGGCCCGCCGGCGTTGTTGACGAGGATGTCCGGCTCGGGACAGGCCGCGAGCGTCGCGGCGCGTCCCGCTTCGGTGGTGATGTCGCCGGCGACCGCCGTCACCTTAGCGCCGGTTTCTCGGCGGATCGCCGCGGCGGTCTCCTCCAGCGTCTCGGCGGTGCGCGCGGTGATCGTCACCTCGACCCCGGCCC
>JBARKH010000447.1:0-3411 GCA_049801295.1 Allostellaceae bacterium
ACCCGGCGAGCGGCGCGCCTTAGGCTCACCCGCCGGTCGCCGGCGCGGTGTATTCGGCGTCGGTGACGTGCTTGCCCCAGGCCGTGCCCTGGCCCTGCTCGCCCGCTTCCGACAGCGCCAGATGCGAGAACAGGCGGTCCGGCGCGGCGCCGTGCCAGTGCTGCGTATTGGGCGGGATATTGACGGTGTCGCCGGGATGGAGGACCTGCGGCGCCTCGCCCTCGAAGCAGATGCGACCAACTCCGCTCAGGCAATAGAGCGTCTGTCCGACCGGATGGGCATGCCACGCGGTGCGCGCCCCCGGGGTGAACGACACGACCGACCCGCCCATCCGCGACGGCGCCTCGGCAACGAGGACCGGATCCTGGAACACGACGCCGGTAAAGGTTTCCGCGGCGCCTCTCTTCGTTGGCCGCGACCCGACCCGAACGACTCCGGCTTTGACTGGCATGGCTTTCTCCCTTGCCGAATTAGAAATGCGCGCCGAGCTTAGGAGCGAAGCGCAACGGGCGCAATCCGGCCCGCGCCAAACAGTCTTGTCATACCCGCGAAAGCCGGTATCCATGGCGGAAATGGGTCCCGGCCTCCGCCGGGAAAGCGCCGCGGGAGCGAACCGCTCGATCGCGATGAAAAACAGCGGGACCATACGGGTCGGCATCGGCGGTTGGGTGTTTCCGCCGTGGCGCGGCGCGTTCTACCCGCCCGGCCTACGCCAGGCCGAGGAGCTGGCATATGCCAGCC
Source organism: Allostellaceae bacterium (assembly GCA_049801295.1). Lineage (GTDB taxonomy): Bacteria > Pseudomonadota > Alphaproteobacteria > ATCC43930 > CGMCC-115725 > DATARH01. The sequence continues at coordinate 742 of JBARKH010000447.1, forward strand.
GGCACGTCAGCGCGATCGAGATCAACGGCACGTTCTACCGCATCCAGACCCCGGCGAGCTTCAAGAAATGGCGCGACGAGACGCCCGATGATTTTGTCTTTTCGCTGAAAGCGCCGCGCTTCCTGACGCATCGCGCCGAACTGGCGAGCGCCGAACCTTATTTGGCGCGCTTCTTTGCCAGTGGCCTCCTCGACCTCGGCAACAAGCTCGGGCCGATCCTCTGGCAATTCGCGGCGACAAAGCAGTTCGACGATGCCGATCTGGCGGCGTTCCTCAAACTCTTGCCGGGCGAGATCGGCGGCCGAAGGCTCCGCCACGTCATCGAGGCGCGCCACAAGAGCTTCAGCGCGCCGGCCATTATCGACCTGTTGCGCGAGCACGGCGTCGCCTTGGCGCAGGTCGACGATGTGCATTACCCGGAATTCGCCGAAGCGACCGCGGATTTCTTGTATCTCCGCCTGCGACGCTGCGCCGAGGATGAGCCGACCGGCTATCCGCCCGACGCCCGCGACCGCTGGGCCGAGCAGGCGAGAAATTGGGCGGCGGAAGGCCGCGACGTCTTTCTCTACTTCATCAACGGCGCCAAAATCCGCGCCCCCGCCGCCGCGCAGGCGCTGATACAACGATTAGAGTAGACGCAGGATTCAGATGAACGGGTCGGTCCCAGTGGCGCGCACAGCAATGATTTTTGCACTCGCCGTATGCACGACCTAAGCCGTTGTCACATCGGCATGACCCGTGTGTGAAATTCCTGATTTCTGCATCAGGATTCGTCCAGGGGCACATGCGTTCCGCGCAAGGACCAGACCTTCGCAACTATCCGGTGATCAACTTTGCATCCATTCCCGCCCATCGAGGAGATCGCGTTTCTGATCGGGGCCGAAGTGCAGATCATCATCGACCCATACGAGGTCCGTTTCCTGCTTGTCGACAGCCGAATCGCCGTTGAGCTGCGCTCAGGGGCTGCCTTCACTTACCGCACGACGGAGATCGAGAATCTCTTTGAGCCTTCAGCCGGCTGCAAGATACAGGCTCCTGTCCGCTTCCATGCTCTGCTTTTCCAGTGAGTGGTCGCGCTGTCGGCAACTGTCGCCGGCGACCGCTTGACGCTCAGTTTTGAGAGCGGCGCGCAGTTGACCGTCCATTCCGAAGTCGGCGGCAAATATGAGTCGGGGCTGATTTCCGGGTCAATCGACGGCAGAAATGCGCTTTGGGTATTTTAGAGATGCTCATTCCGCCGCTTGCGCCGGCGGGCGCTTCGCCGGCTTCGGCCAGCGCGACGCGACAAGCGGCAGGACTTCGGCGATCAGGCGGCGGGTCTGGGCCATGATCTCGTCGTCGCCGCGGGCGGCCGGGCGCAGGATGAATTTGGAGACGCCGGCATCGACATAATCGGCGATGCGGGCCGTGATCGCCGCGCCGTCGCCGATCGCGAAATAGTCTTTCGGCTCGCGGCCGGTGCGCTTCCGGTAGGCCTCGAACAATGGGACGAGGGCCGGGTCGTCGGCTGAGCCGAAGCGGAACGGGATCCCGGCGCCGTAATGGTCGTCGTCGATCGTGCGGCCCTCTTCGGCCGCCGCTTTCTTGATCGCCGCGACGACGAGCGCGGCCTGCTCGGGCGTCTCCGGGCCGGCCTGCCAGCCGGTGCCGAGGCGGGCGGTGCGCCTGATGGCCGCCTCCGACGAGCCGCCGATCCACATCGGCAGATCGGGCTGCACCGGCTTAGGGGAAAGCGAGGCGCCCGAGAGGTGATAATGGACGCCCTCGAAATCGACCTTGTCCTCGCTCCACAGGCGCCGGATCACCTCGAGCCCCTCGTCGGTCTTGCGGCCGCGCGTCGTGGTGTCGAGGTTGAGGGTCTTCCATTCGGGCCCCAAGGGGCTGCCAATGCCGAAGGCCGGCAGAAGGCGCCCGTTCGACAGATAGTCGATCGTCGCGCATTGCCGCGCCACCAGGACCGCGTCGCGCATCGCCAATGAGAGGACGTTGACCCCGAACTTGATGCGCCTCGTGCGGCCGGCCAATGCCGCCATCACGCTCATGCATTCGAGGAACGGGGTCGGGCTGACCAGGCGATCGGTCTGCCAGATCGAATCAACGCCGCCGGCTTCGCATAGATCGACCCAGCGCCAATAAGCGGCCGAGCCCGAAAACGGAAACTCCATCAGCCCGACCCCGACGGCGACTTTCTTAGGCATGGTGTCTCCTTCAACTTCTTTGCGCGTGCCCGTGGCGGTGGTGCAGGTCGGGATAATGCGCGTGTGTGTGCGTGATTGGCAGGTGCCGATGCGGGTGGCTGTGCGGCTCGCCTAGGGGATCGCCCGGCGCGTGTTGATGCTGGTGGTGCGCGTCATGGACATGGCGGTGCTCGTGGGCGAGCGCCGGGTGAGCGTGCTTGTGCTGATGGCGTTCGGCAAGATGAAGATAAACCCCGGCCGCGATCAACAACCCGGCGACCACCAGCCCGGCGGTGACCGGCTCGCCAAAGAGGGCGACCGCGAGGAGCGCGCCGATAAAGGGGGCGGTTGAAAAATAGGCGCCGGTCCGCGCCGCGCCGAGATGGCGCAAGGCAAAGACGAAGAGGACGAGGCTCAACCCATAGCCGAGAAACCCGATCAGCGCCGCGCCGCCGATCGCGGCTGTGCCGGGCAGGCGCGCGCCAGCGGCGAC
>JBARKH010000448.1:0-5824 GCA_049801295.1 Allostellaceae bacterium
GCGCCAGCTCGCGCGCCAGCGCCGCGCCGATGCCGCCGGACGCGCCGGTGACGAGCGCCAGGGGTCGGGGGGAAGTGTTCATCGCTAATTCCGTCTACCGCCCCTTGAGCGCCGGCTTGCGGCGCTCGCGCCAAGCCTGGTGGGCTTCCTTTTTGTCTTCGGTCAGTTCGAGCGCCATGAAGCGGTAGAGATCGGCGTTGGCTGCCTCGCGCAATGACCCGTCGAGGCCGAAGGCGACCGCCTCCTTGGCGAGGCGTGCGGCGAGCGGCGGCAGCGCGGCGAGGTGCTCGGCGACCTCCATCGCCTTGCCCATCAACTGGTCATGCGGTACCACCCATTGCGCGAGACCGGCCCGATAGGCTTCATCGGCCTTCAAGGGGAATCCCAGCGCCAGCTTCATCGCCTGGCCGCGGCCGACCCAGCGCGCCAGGCGCACCGTGCCGCCCTGCGCCGGCAAGATGCCGAGCGAGACTTGGGTCAGCCGCCACTCCGCGCGCTCGGAGGCGACGATCAGATCGCAGCAATAGGTGACGATGCAGCCGATCCCGATGGCATAGCCGTTGACCGCGGCGACAAGGGGCTTGGCGAAATCGGAGAGCAGGTTCATCGCCTGGAAGCGCCGCCGCTTCGGCAAGGCCTCGATCGCATCGGCGATTGAATCGCTCGTATGCGTCTTCGGGTCCTTGATGTTGGCGCCGGCGCTGAACGCGCCCCCAGCCTCGTCACCGGTGAGGATCACGCAGCGTATCGCAGGATCGTCCTCAAGCTCGGGCAGCAGCTCTTTGAGGGCGGCATTGTAATCCTCGCCCCAGGCATTGCGCGCCTGCGGCCGCGACAGGGTCAGGACCGCGACGGCGCCGTGTTTCTCGTACAGCAAGGGCATGGGCGGCTCCTCGGTTTCAAGCCGATTTGGGTGACAGAAATTCTTGCACGAGCTGGTTGACCCGCGCGTACTCCTCGATCTCGGGTAGATGCCCGCAACCATCGAGCATCACGAGCCGCGCCTGCGGCACTGCCTTGGCGAGGAGCGCGGCGTTGCTGGCGAACGGCGTAACGCGGTCCTCCGCGCCTTGAATCACCAATAGCGGCATTGTCAGCCCGGCCCCCAGCGGCGGCGCGCTGCCGCTTGCAATAAAGCGTGCCGCCTGCATGAAACCTTTCGGGTTCGTGGCGCGGAGTGTGTGCTGCACGATGGCGAAGGTGTCGGCCGATGCCCGTGACCCGAGGAGCGCGGCGACACGCTCACCAAACCCATAGCCGCCCCTCGCCACCTGCGCGGCGCGTGCCTCGGCCATCCGCACGCGCTCTTCGGCCGAGAGGTCGTGCGCAACGGCGGTGCCCGTGAAGACCGCGCGCTCGATGCGGCCGGGATGGTGATAGGCGAAGCACTGCGCCACCCGCGTACCGAACGAATTGGCCAAGACGTCGAACCGCTCGATGCCGAGCGCCGCGAGGAAGTCGCTGACCGCGTCGGCGTAATCGCGGCCGTCGGGCGTCTCGGAGAGCAGGTTGTCGCTCAGCATGTATCCTGGCGCGTTCCACGCGATCAAGCGGAACCGATCGGCGAGGCCGGCGAACTGGAAACGCCAGCCCATCGAATTGGCGCCGATCCCATGCAGCAGCACCAATGGCGGAGCATCCGCCGGCCCCGCCTTCATGTAGCTGAAGCGGTCGCCGGCATAGCGCTCGCGTGACGCAGGCGGGATCTCCAGGAACCGCAATTCGGGTAGTCCCATAGCCGTCATCGAAGCGCAGGGCTTGGCCATTCGGTGCCCTCCGGCTAGATCACCCCGGCTTCCTTCAGCTCGGCAATCTCCGCGACCGTGAGGCCGAGCCAGCCGCCGTAGATTTCGGCGTTGTGCTGGCCGAGCTTGGGGCTCGGGGTGGTTGGAACCTTGTCGGCGCCGTGGAAGCGCAACGGCGAATTCGGCACGACGACAGGCCCGATCTCGTCATGCTCGATCCGTTCGAGCATGCCGCGCTCGTGCATGTGCGCGTCGTGCATAACCTCGTCGACCTCACGCACCGGCGCCAAGGGGATGCGGTAGCGCTTGGCGATCGCAAAGACTTCCATCTTGCCGAGCGCCCTCGTCCAGGCCGCGATCGCGGCGTCGGTTTCGGCCATGTGCGCGACCCGGTCGGCATTTGTGAGAAAGCGCGGGTCGTCGCGCAATTCCTCGCGGCCCATCGCCTTCAGGAGGTTATGCCAGTGCTCCTCGACCGCGACGTTGAGCGCGACGTAGCCGTCATTGGTCGGGTAGACGCCGAGGGGCGAGCGCCCGTGGCTCGAATTGCCGGTGCGCGGCGGCACCTTACCGGTCTCGAAATAGGCCTGCAGCGGCGAGGTGAGGGTTGCGTAAGCAGCTTCTTCCATCGCCACCTCGACGAGGCGGCCGACGCCCGTGCGTTCGCGCTCGAAAAGGGCGGTGACGGTCGCGGCATAAAGATGGATGCCGGAGAGGAAATCGACGACTGCGGGGCCGGCCTTGACCGGCGGCCCATCGGGAAATCCGGTCGTGGCTATGAGGCCCGAGACCGCCTGGATCGTCAGATCCATCGCCAGATTGTCGCGGTCGGGCCCCGAGAGGCCATAGCCCGAGCCCGAGGCGTAGACGAGGCGCGGGTTTATCTCATGCACCACGCTCCAGCCGACGCCGAGCCGGTCCATGACGCCGGGCGCGAAATTCTCCAGGAGCACATCTGCCTTCTCGACCATGCGCGAAAGGAGGGCACGGCCGCGCGCGTCTTTGAGGTTGAGGGTGATCGCCCGCTTGTTGCCGTTGAGCATGGCAATCGGGAAGGTCGTGCTCTTGCCGGGCGGTGCGCGGCGGCGCAACGGCTCACCCTGCGGCGGCTCGATCTTGATGACGTCGGCCCCAGCCTTCGCCATCAGCAATGTCGCATAGGGTCCCTGATAGACTTGGCCGAAATCCAAGACGGTGATCCCGGCAAGCGGCCGGTTGGCGCGGGTCACGGTGGCCTACCGGCCCTTGAACGGGCGGGGCGGGCGCTTTTCGGCGAAGGCGAGGGCCGCCTCGTGGAAATCCTCGGTCAGGTAGAGCGCGAACGGCGCGGCGATGAATTGCGCCTCGCGGGTGATGCGCTCCAGATACCAGCGCCTTGTGCGCACGGTCGTGCGCACCGAGAGGGGCGGGTTCTTGGCGACCGCGCGGGCGAGGTCGCGCGCCACCTCGAGATGCTGCCCCTGTGGAGCGACCCGGTTGAAGATCCCGGCGGCGAGCCCTTGCTCGGCGGTGAAAAACCGTCCGGTCAAGGCGATCTCCTCGCCAAAGGCGGCGGCGTTCCGATAGTGGAACAGGGCCCAGTAGCGCGACGCGCCAAGGCCGCGCGAGGTTTCGGTCAATTGGAACCGCGTCCCGGCCTCGGCGACGATGAGGTCGCATTCGAGCGTCAGCCCCAGCGCGAGGCCCAGCACATAGCCGTGTACCGCGGCGATGACCGGCTTCCAGTTGACCGACCGGGTCAAGAGGTCGGCGGAATTGGTGCCACGGCCCTGCGGCCCGCCGAGCTTCTTGAATTCTTCCGGGGTGCGCAGCTGGCGCTGGCGGACGTCGGCGCCGCTCGAAAACGCACGGCCCTTGCCGTTGAGGATCGCGACGTCCGCCTCGGGATCGAGGTCGAAGCGGTGCAGCGCCTCATCGAGCTGATGCACGACCTCGTCGCTGACCGCGTTGAGCTTGTCGGGCCGGTTCAGCGTGATCGTCGCGATCCGCTCGGCGCATTCGTAGATGACGAAATTGTCTTCAGCCACAGCTTCCTCCCGCGACGCTCTCTAGCGCCGGGAGCTTGCGGGCGAAGCGGCGGGGCTGTCAACGCCGGCTCGGGCGAGCCGGCACCGTTGCAATGGCGCGGCGATGATGTTGAGGTTGCCGCGCGGGGATACGCGTCGAGGTGGCATATGATCGGCTTGGGGCTTTGGGGCCGGCGCGTGCTGATCGGGCTGCCGTTCCTCTGGCTCGCGGTGTTTTTTCTGCTGCCGCTGGTGATCGTGGCCGGGATCAGCTTTGCCGAGAGCGCCGATGCGATCCCGCCGTTCCGGCCGCTCCTCAGCCTGACACCAACAGGGCTGGAGAACGGCGCCACTCTCGCCAATTACCGTGAACTGGCGCAAGGGTGCCTCCGGGTCTATGCGACTTCGCTCGGCAACGCGGCGCTGGCGACACTGCTCTGCCTCCTCATTGGCTACCCCTGCGCCTTCGCCATCGCGCGGGCTCCGGGCGTGTGGCGCAACCTCTTGTTGTTTCTGGTCATCCTGCCGTTCTGGACAAGCTTTCTGATCCGGGTTTACGCGTGGATCGCGCTCCTGCAGCCGAGCGGCCTCATCAACCGGATGCTTCTCGCCACCGGGCTCGTCGAGGCGCCGGTGCCCTTGCTCTACAACGGGTTTTCGGTCGAGCTCGGGCTCGTCTATTCCTATCTCCCGTTCATGATTCTGCCGCTTTATGGCGCCCTGTCGCGGCTCGACGAAACCCTCCTCGAAGCGGCTTCTGATCTGGGCGCGCCGCCGTGGCAGGTGTTTGTCGGGGTGGTCCTGCCGCTGACCCTGCCGGGGATCGCCGCCGGCATGCTCCTCGTATTTGTTCCCGCGGTCGGCGAATTCGTCATCCCCGACCTCCTGGGCGGCCCCGACACGCTGATGATCGGCAAGCTCCTGTGGCAGGAGTTCTTCGATAATGTCGATTGGCCGGCGGCGTCGGCCGTTGCGGTGGCGCTGGTTCTGGTGTTAACGCTGCCGCTCCTCCTCGCCCAGCGCCTGGCCGGGCGCGCGCAGCCGGCGTGATGGGCAGAAGCGGCGGCATGGTGTTTCGCCTGAGCGCGCTCGCGCTCGGGTTCGCCTTTCTCTATCTGCCGATCGCGGTCCTTGTCCTCTATTCGTTCAACGCGTCGCGGCTGGTGACGATCTGGGCCGGGGTGTCGACGCGCTGGTATGGCGTCTTATGGGAGGACGACAAGTTCCGCGCCGCCGCGCTGACCAGCCTCGAAATTGGCGCAATGTCGGCCAGCATCGCGCTGGTGCTGGGGACCTGCGCCGGCCTCACAATGAACCGCTTCGCGCGGTTTCGCGGGCGTTTCCTTTTCGGCTTCATGCTGATGGCGCCGCTGGTGGTGCCCGAGGTCATTCTCGGCCTCTCGCTGTTATTGCTGTTCGTCGCGGCGCAGGGTTGGCTCGGGGTGCCGGCGAGCCGCGGCATTCTCACCGTGACGATCGCGCACGCGACCTTCACGTCCGCTTATGTCGCGGTCTTGGTGCGCGCCCAGCTGGCGAATTTCGACCGGACGCTCGAAGAAGCCGCGCTCGACCTTGGGGCGCGGCCGTTCGCCGTCTTGTGGCAAATCACCCTGCCGGGGATCAGCCCGGCGCTGGTCTCGGGGTGGCTGCTCGCCTTCACCCTCTCGCTCGACGATCTGGTTGTCGCGAGCTTTGTCTCCGGACCCTCGGCGACGACCCTGCCGATGGCGGTTTATTCGAGCGTGCGCATCGGGGTGACCCCGGAGATCAACGCGCTGGCGACATTGTTTCTTTTCCTCGTCTTCACGATGGTGGCGCTCGCCTTCTCTTTGATGGCGCGCCAGGAGCGGCGCCGGGTCGCCGCCGGTTGACCGCGCGCCTCACACCCCGTGCAGCGTGAGGAAGTCGCGCCACGCCGGGTTCATCTCCCCGCCGATGAGCCCAAGGAATTGGTGATCGAGTTCGAGTGCGGTGCCGCAGGGGAGCGCGATCAGCGGGGTTTCGTGCGCGGTGGCGAGGCGGCGGCTGAGCGCGCGGTTGAGCGCTTCGACCGGGATCCGCGCGGTCTCGACC
>JBARKH010000449.1:0-8787 GCA_049801295.1 Allostellaceae bacterium
GTCCAGCACCAGGATCGGCGCGTCCTTGAGGATGACGCGGGCGAGCGCGATGCGCTGGCGCTGGCCGCCCGAGAGCTTGACGCCGCGCTCCCCGACCAGGGCGTCGAAGCCGGTGCGGCCGTGCCAATCTTCCAGCCCCTCGATGAACTCGAGCGCGTGAGCGCGGCGCGCCGCGGCGATGATCGCCGCTTCGCTCGCCTCGGGGCGGCCGTAGCAGATGTTCTCGCGGATCGAACGGTGGAGGAGCGAGGTATCCTGCGTCACCATGCCGATCTGGGCGCGCAGGCTTTCCTGGGTCAGCCCGGCGATGTCCCGGCCGTCGATCAGGATGCGGCCGGTTTCCGGCCGGTAGAACCCGAGCAGCAGGTGGACGAGAGTTGATTTTCCTGCACCGGACCGGCCGACAAGGCCGATCCGCTCGCCCGGCGCGACGTCGAGATCGAGTTCATGCAGCACGCCGCCCAGCCGCGCCGCGCGGCCATAATCGAAGCTCACCTTGTCGAAGCGGATGGCGCCGGTGATGCGCGGCATCTCGACCGCGCCCGGTAGATCCGGCATCTGCCGCTCGACCGCGATTGAGCGCATGCCGTCCTGCACCTGGCCGAGATCATCAAAGATGTTGGCGATGTACTGCGCGACAAACCCCGACATGTTGTTGATCTGCCAAGCCATCGGGATCGCCGTCGCGACCGCGCCGATGGCGATGTAGCCGCCCCGCCACAACAGGATCGCCAGCGCGCCGGTGCCGACCATCAGAAACGCATTCATTACCGTCAGCGAGAGGGTCCACCAAGTCCCCAGGCGCTGTTGCGCGCGCCACGCCTCGGTATGCTCGTCGATCGCCTCGCTGACGAACTCATCCTCGTCGCGGGCGCGGGCGAACAGCTTGACCGTCAGGATATTGGTGTAGCTGTCGACGACCTTGCCGGTGAGATTCGAACGCATCTCCGACATGCGGCGCGAGCGTTCGCGCATCTTCGGCAGAAACGTCGTCAGTACCCCGCCATAGACGGCAAACCACAAGAGGATCGGTAGCGACAGGCGCCAGTCGGCGGCGCTGAGGAGGAGGACGGCGCTCGTGCCGTAGACGACGATGTACCAGATGCCGAGGATCGAGAGGACCGCGCTCTCGCGCAGCGCGGGCCCCGTTTGCATGACCCGCGCGGCGATCCGCCCGGCAAAGTCGTTCTGGAAGAATGTCCACCCCTGCCGCACGACATGCCAGTGGCTCTGCCAGCGCACCATGTTGGTGAGGCCGGGGATCAGGATCTGGTTGACGATGACCGATTGCGCGAAATGCGCGGCCGGACGCAGGACGAGGAGGAGGGCCGCCATCGCCAGCAGCTGGAGCCCGGCGCGGTCCCAGATCGTGCCCGGATCATCCTGCGCGGAAACGAGCGAGACGATCCGGCCGATGCATACCGGGATCGCCGCGTCGGTGATCGCAACAAAAAACGAGGTCGTAAACAGCGCCGCGATCGGGCGCGGGATCTGGCGTACGAAATGCCAGTAGAAGCGCAGCACGGCATGCGGGCTGTGGAGCGTCGGCGGCGGCGCGTCGGGTAAGGCTCCGGTCGGCTCAAGCCGGCGTTCGAAAAACTTCAGCATCGTTGGCTAAATGCCCGGCGCGGCGCGATGGGTCAACCGGCCCAATCGATCTCCTGTCATGCGACCGGGATCTTTGCCGGGATGCCCGCTGCTGCGGGCCGGAAAATGGTGCAGCTGCTCAGCGATGCGCGGCGTTGTAGCGCTCGAGAATATCGGGGCCGGGGCAGAGTTCGGCTTCGCCGAGCGCGTTGAGCGGTGCGTCGACCGTGTCGAGAAAGCCGTGCAGATCACCGTGCTCGGGTTCGATGAATAGAAGCCCGGTGACGACCTCGCCGGCGGCATGGCGCTGCTGCAGGAAGGTCAAGGCCGAGATGCGGTCGTTCGGGTCGTAATCGGGCGCGAGCTTGTGCAGCCGCACGATCGAGCCGTCGTGCTGCACCACCGTTTCGACGGTGCCGGGCGCGTAATCGGCGGTAATCGTCTCGCGCTCGACCATGAAGTCGAGCTGGTTGACCGCCTCGTTATGGGCGCGGACATAGTCGAAACTCTTGGTCGATTCCGGGTTGTTGTTGAACGCGACGCAGGGCGAGATGACGTCGATGAAGGCCGCGCCCTTGTGCTCGATCGCGCCCTTGATCAGCGGCACCAGCTGGTGCTTGTCGCCGGAAAAGCTGCGCGCGACGTAGCTGGCGCCGAGCTGCAAGGCGAGCGCAACGAGATCGATCGGCGAATCGTTGTTGACCGTGCCGCGGCGCGCCTTCGAGCCCTTGTCGGCGGTCGCCGAGAACTGCCCCTTGGTCAGGCCGTAGACGCCATTATTCTCGACGATATAGACCATGTTGACGGCGCGGCGGATGCAATGGGCGAACTGCCCGAGCCCGATCGAGGCCGAATCGCCGTCACCCGAAACCCCGAGATATATGAGGTCGCGATTGGCCAGATTGGCCCCGGTCAACACCGAGGGCATGCGCCCGTGCACGCTGTTGAAGCCGTGCGACTGGCCGAGGAAATAGGTAGGCGTCTTCGACGAGCAGCCGATGCCCGATAATTTGGCGATGCGGTGCGGCGGCAGCGCCAACTCGAAGCACGCCTGGATGATCGCCGCGCTGATCGAATCGTGGCCGCAGCCGGCGCACAATGTCGAGATCGCGCCTTCATAATCGCGGTGGGTATAGCCGAGCGCGTTGGTCGGCAGTTTGGGGTGATGGAGCTTGGGCTTGACGATGTAGGTCATCGGGGGAGCGCCTTGCGCAACGGGGCGAGGGTGACGACGGCAAGCATGTCGGAGATCGCCTTGACGATGAACCGCGCGGTGATCGGCGTGCCGTCGTAGTGCAGGATGGGGACGAGCCGGGCCGGGTCGATCTCGCCCTCGGTGGTCAGAAGCGTGCGCATCTGAGCGTCGCGGTTCTGCTCGATGACAAATACCCGCTCGTGGCTGGTAATGAAGTCAAGGACGTCGTCGTGAAACGGGAAGGCGCGGATGCGCAAGGTGTCGAGATGGATGCCGCGCGCTTCCAATGCTTCGAGGGCTTCCACCATCGCCAGCGTCGTCGAGCCGAAATAAATGGCGCCGAAGCGGGTCGGCTCGCGCGCCTCGCGCTTAACCGGGGCCGGCACGATCCGCTTCGCGGTCTCGAACTTGTGCAGGAGGCGCTGCATGTTGTCGACGTAGTCCGCCCCCTCTTCGCTATAGCGGGCGTAGCGGTTCTTGGTCGTGCCGCGGGTGAAGAAGGCGCCGCGCTTGGGGTGGGTCCCGGGCAGCGTGCGGTAGGGGATGCCGTCGCCGTCGACATCGAGATAGCGGCCGAACTCGGCGCCGGCTTCGAGCTGGTCGTAGGTCATGACCTTGCCCCGGTCGTAGCGGCGGGCCGGGTCCCAGCTGAGCGGCGGGACCAGCCAATCGTTCATCCCGATATCCAGGTCCATCATGACGAAGATCGGGGTCTGCAAACGGTCGGCGAGGTCGAGCGCGTCGGCGGCGAAGGTAAAGGACTCGTTCGGGTCCTGCGGGAACAGAAGCACGTGCTTGGTGTCGCCGTGCGAGGCATAGGCGGCCGAGAGGATGTCGGCCTGCTGGGTGCGGGTCGGCATCCCGGTCGACGGGCTGCCGCGCTGGATGTCGAAGATGACCGCCGGGATTTCGGCGAAATACGCGAGGCCAATGAATTCCTGCATCAGCGAGATGCCGGGACCCGAGGTCGTGGTGAACGCGCGCGCGCCGTTCCAGGCCGCCCCAATCACCAGACCGATCGAGGCCAGCTCGTCCTCGGCCTGGATGATCGCGTATTTCTGCTTCTTGGTTTCGGGGTCGCGGCGATAGCGATGGCAATGCGCGGCGAAGGCCTCGGCGAGCGAAGAGGAGGGGGTGATCGGATACCACGCACAAACCGTCGCCCCGCCATAGGCCGCGCCGAGGGCCGCGGTGTCGTTGCCGCTGACGAAAATGCGATCCCCGACCTTGTCGCGACGTTCGAGCCTGAGCCCGATCGGGCAATGAAGTGCCTCCAGAGCCCAATCGCGCCCGAGCTGGAGCGCATGCAGATTGGGTTTGATCAGCGTGTCCTTGCCGCGGAACTGTTCGCCGATCAACGCCTCGATCGCCGCGACATCCATGTCCAAGAGGGCCGACAATACGCCCAAATAAATGATGTTCTTGAACAGCTGGCGCTGCCGCATATCGCTGTAGGTGCGATTGCAGATCTCGGTCAGGGGCGCGCCGATCACGGTGATGTCGTCGCGGAATTTCGACGTCGGCATCGGCTTCGTCGAATCGTACAAGAGATAGCCGCCCGGCTCGATCTCGGCGACGTCCTGGTCCCAGGTCTGCGGGTTCATCGCCACCATCAGGTCGACGCCGCCGCGTCGGCCAAGATGGCCGGCTTCGCAGATCCGCGCCTCGAACCAGGTCGGCAGCCCCTGGATGTTGGAGGGGAAGATGTTGCGCGAACTCGCCGGGATCCCCATCCGCAGCACCGACTTGGCGAACAGCGCGTTGGCGCTGGCCGAGCCGGAGCCGTTGACGTTGGCGAATTTGACGACGAAGTCGTTGACGCTCTCTATCGGCTTCGGCATGCGGGCCCAGCCATTGTCATGTCGAGGAGGAATTTGGTCATGTCCCATGCCCCGGTCGGGCAACGCTCGGCGCATAGGCCGCAATGCAGGCAGACATCCTCGTCCTTGACCATGATCCGTCCGGTCTTCAGCGAGTTGCCGATATAGAGATCCTGGCCCAAATTGGTAGCCGGAGCGTTAAGACGCCCGCGCAGCTCCTCTTCCGCGCCATTCTCGGTAAAGGTGATGCAGTCCATCGGGCAGATATCGACGCAGGCATCGCATTCGATACACAAGGGACCGACGAAGACGGTCTGGATGTCGCAGTTGAGGCACCGCTCGGCCTCGAGGAAGGCGAGCTTGTCGTCATAGCCGAGCTCAACCTCGGTTTTGATGTCGTGAAGGGCGATCTGCAGATCCTTGAGCGGCACCCGGTAGCGCAGATCGTTCGAGATGTCGTTGTCGTAGCTCCACTCGTGGATGCCCATCTTCTGGCTGGCCAGGGTGACGCCGGGCGCCGGCCGCTCGCTCACATCCTCGCTATGGCAGAACTTGTCGATCGAGATCGCCGCGTCGTGGCCGTGCGCGACAGCCCAGATGATGTTTTTCGGGCCGAACGCCGCATCGCCCCCGAAGAACACGTTCGGCAAGCTCGATTGCATCGTCTTCGGATCGACCTTGGGCATGTCCCAGCGGTCGAATTCGATGCCGATATCGCGTTCGATCCACGGAAAGGCGTTTTCCTGGCCGATCGCGACGAGGACGTCGTCGCAGGGGATATGGGTATGGGGGTCGCCCGTGGGCACGAGGTTGCGCCGGCCGTTCGCGTCGTATTCCGCCTTCACCTTCTCGAATAGCACTCCGGTAAGCTGGCCGTCTTCATGGGTGAACTCGACGGGCACGAGAAAATTGAGGATCGGGATCCCCTCGTGCGTCGCATCCTCTTTCTCCCAGGGCGAGGCCTTCATCTCCTCGAAGCCGGAGCGCACGACCACGGTCACTTCTTCGCCCCCGAGGCGGCGCGACGAGCGGCAGCAATCCATCGCCGTGTTGCCGCCGCCGAGGACGACGACGCGACGGCCGATCTTGTCGACATGGCCGAACGACACGGAGGAAAGCCAGTCGATGCCGATATGGATATGGGCGGCGGCCTCGCGACGCCCCGAGATCTCGATCTCGCGGCCGCGCGGTGCGCCGGAGCCGACGAAGATCGCGTCCCAGCCCTCGGCGAGGAGCGTGCTCAGGCTGTCAACGTAGTGACCGAACCGGGTCTCGACCCCCATATCGAGGATCAAATCGACCTCTTCATCGGTAACCGTTTCGGGCAGGCGGAAGCGCGGAATCTGGCTGCGCATCATGCCGCCGCCTTTGGCGTCGCCATCGAAGACGACACAGTGATACCCCAACGGCATCAGATCGCGCGCCACGGTCAAGGAGGCCGGTCCGGCGCCGATCAGGGCAATGCGCTTGCCATTTTTCTCCGTGGGGATCGCCGGGAGGTAGCGGCTGATGTCGCCCTTGTTGTCGGCGGCGACGCGTTTCAGCCGGCAGATCGCGACGGGCTCCTTCTCGACCCGGCCGCGTCGGCACGCCGGCTCGCACGGCCGGTCGCAGGTGCGCCCGAGAATCCCAGGGAAGACGTTCGATTCCCAGTTGATCGCCCACGCGTCGCCAAAGCGCCGGGCGGCAATAAGGCGGATGTATTCCGGCACCGGCGTATGTGCCGGGCAGGCCCATTGGCAATCGACAACCTTATGGAAATAGTCCGGTTTGCTGATGTCGGTAGGCTGCAATACGCTTCTCCTGCCGGTCAGCCGCCGGCCGACCCGAACTCACTCGCGACACGACCGGCGAGCCATCCCGGACCTCCCGTCCGGCCTTCGTCTCGACACATCCCGATGCGGCGGCGCCTTATACAAGGACTCGCCGCGGGCGTCATCCCTCCGTGTGGCTGGTTCAGTCGCAGACCACATTGCGGCTGCGACAGCTTGCCCCATCCGCGCCAGGGGTGCAACGGCGCGAACCAGGGAGGGCGCGGCAAAGCGCGCCTTGACAATGATATGGGCACGGCGCATTTGCACGCCTAGAGCTTTCTTGGCTCATCCCGTGGAGCAGAGCTGCGCCGGCCGTCCGAGCGAGGGCCGCATTACCCGCAGCGAACCAGGCGGAAACTGCTCCGCGATTGGCTTTTTTCCGCAAACACAGCCGGTGCGCCCGTCCGATCAAAGGGACGCGTGATCGCTCGACCGGCCTCCACTCCCAGAAAGAACGGTTACCAGTGATTTCATTTGAAGACTTGGCTCTCGTCGAGCCGATTCGTCGTGCGCTCGACGAGGAAGGTTATAGCGTGCCGACGCCGATCCAGGCGCAGGCGATCCCGCAGCTCCTCGCCGGGCGCGACCTCCTGGGCATCGCCCAGACCGGCACCGGCAAGACCGCCGCCTTTGCGCTGCCGATCCTGCAGCGCCTCGCGGCAGACAAACCCGCCGCCACGAGGCGCAAGACGGCGCGCGTTCTGGTGCTGACCCCGACCCGCGAGCTCGCCCTCCAGATCGGCGAGAGCTTTCGCGCCTATGGTCGGCATCTGGGCATGCGCGCCACCGTTATCTTCGGCGGGGTCGGCCAGCATCCGCAGGTTGCCACGATGGCGCGCGGCGTCGACATCCTGGTCGCGACCCCCGGGCGTCTCCTCGATCTGATCGCGCAGGGCCACATCCAGCTCGACGGCGTTGAGACCGTGGTGCTCGACGAAGCAGACCGCATGCTCGACATGGGCTTTATCCATGACGTGAAGAAGATCGTCGCGCTGGCTAAGGGCCGCCGCCAGACGCTCCTCTTCTCGGCAACGATGCCGCCCGACATCGCCCGCCTCGCCGCCGGCATCCTCTCCGATCCCATCCGGGTCGAGGCGACGCCGCCGGCCACCACGGTCGCGATCGTCGAGCAGCGCGTCGTCTTTGTCGAACGCGGCGACAAGCGCGACGTCCTGTGCGCGATGTTGAAAGACCCGGCGCTCGCCCGCGTCCTCGTTTTCACCCGAACGAAGCATTTGGCCAACCGGGTCGTCGAGCAGCTCGGCCGGTCCGGCTTTGCCGCCGATGCGATCCACGGCAACAAGTCGCAGGGTGCCCGGCAGCGCGCGCTCGAAGCGTTCCGCGCCGGCCGGGTCCGCATTCTCGTCGCGACCGACATCGCCGCGCGCGGCATCGACATCGACGGCATCACCCACGTGGTGAATTACGAGCTGCCGAACGTGCCGGAAACCTACGTCCATCGCATCGGCCGCACCGCGCGCGCCGGCGCTGGGGGCGCGGCGATCTCGCTGTGTGACGGCGAAGAGCGCACCTATCTCCGGGACATCGAGCGGCTGATCGGGCAGAAGGTGCCGGTATTCACGCGCCCGGGAGCCCCGCAACGCCGCGCCGCGTAACGAGAAAACCCTCTCCCGTAATACGGGAGAGGGTTTTTGCGGTTCAGAGGATCTGGTTGCGCAGCGTGGCATCGCCGCGCCACAGCCGGTCGAGATTGTCTTCGAGGATATCGAGGACGTTGTCTTCGTAACGGCGCGTCTCACCGGCGGTGTGCGGCGTGATCAACGCGGTCTCGATATCCCAGAGCGGGGAGGTGGGCGCCAACGGCTCCTCCACCGCGACGTCGAGCGCGGCTCCGGCGATTCCACCCTCGGACAAGACCTTTGCCAGCGCCGCCTCGTCGACGCAACGGCCGCGCGCCACATTGATGAGGAACGCCGAGCGCTTCATCCGACCCAGCGCGGCGGGCTCGATCAGGTTCACGGTTTCCGGGACCAAGGGGCAGGTCAAGGCGACGAAATCGGCCTCTGGCAACAGCGCGCGCAAGTCGCCCATCGGATGCACCGCGTCGGCCGCGCCGGCGCCCTTCCCGGGCTCGCGCCGCAGCCCGACCACGTGCATGTCGAAGGCCTTGGCGAGCCGCGCCAGGCGCCCGCCGATGTCGCCGAGGCCGACGATCAGCAAACTCTTGCCGCCGAGTTCGTCTTCGCGCGCCGACAGGTCGCCGATCATGCCGCGCCAGACATGCTTTCGCTGATTGTCGCGGGCCTCGGGCAGCCGCCGCGCGAGCACCAGGATCAGCGCGATCGCGTGTTCCGCGACCGCTTGCGCGTTGACGCCGCGCGCGCTGGCGAGGCGGATACCGCGCTCTTTC
>JBARKH010000450.1:0-3047 GCA_049801295.1 Allostellaceae bacterium
CCACCGGGCCGCTTCAGAGACGGATGAACGGTGGATCCCGGCTTTCGCCGGGATGACAGATTTATGCGTGATTGAGCTTCAGCCCGGCGGCCGGCCAGTCGACGGCGACGAGCTTCCCGGTCCAGGAGAGGGTGATATAGGCGGTCTTCATGCCGGGACCGCCGAAACAGATGTTGGTGGTCATCGGGTCGGGCATCGGATGGTGCTCGATGTGCCTGCCGTCCGGCGAAATGACCGTGATCCCGCCATTGATCAGAGTGGCGACGCAGATCCGCCCGTCCGCCTGTACCGCCAGCGAGTCGAAGCGCTGATAGCCGCCCATCCCGGCAATGAGATGCCCGCCATGCGGCGACGGCCAGGGCTCTTTCTTGACGATTCCGGGCGCCTCGATCGCAAACGCCCAGAGCCGCGCCGCCTCGGTCTCCGCGACATAGAGCGTCTTGCCGTCGGGCGACAGGCCGATCCCGTTCGGCGTCACCATCGGATGGGCGACCTCGGTGATGAACGACCCATCGGCCGTGGCGTAAAAAACGGCGCCGATATCCATCTCGCGCGGCCGCCGCTTGCCAAGATCGGTGAAGTAGAAGCCGCCATGGGCATCGAAGACGAGATCGTTCGGTCCTTTGAGCGGGATATCGCCGCAGACGCGGTAGAGCACCTCGACCGCGCCGGTCTTGAGATCGACCCGCTCGATCCTGCCACCCGCATAGTCGCGCGCCTGCGTCAGCGGACGGATATGCCCGCCCTCGCGGTGCCATTCAAACCCGCCGTTGTTGGCGATATAGCATTTGCCGTCGGGGCCGAGCGCGGCGCCATTCGGCCCGCCGCCGGTCCGCGCCACGACGCTTTTCGCCCGATCCGTGGCAACCCGGGTCAGCGTGCCACCGGCGATCTCGACGAGCAGGACTGAGCCGTCGCCGAGCGCCACCGGCCCCTCGGGGAACTGCAATTCCTCGGTAAGGGTGCGGATCTCCATCGCGGCGATCTTTCCTCTCAGGCCGCGACAGCAGGCGCCATCAGCGACCAGTACCATCCAAAGAATTCGCGGTTCAGCGGCGCCGCTTCGACGCCGTCGCCAGCCTCGCTCAGCGCATCACCGAGCGGATCCGCGGCATCATTGGCGCGCCCCTTGCCGCCCGCCCGCGGCATCTCGACAAGCTCGACATCGCTCTGGCCGGGAAAGCGCGGAATGAGCCGGAGCAGGGCGGCGTCGCCACCCTTGAGCGCGACGAGGCTCAGCGGCCCCAACTCGACTGCCTCGTCGCACCCGCCGCCGAGCGCCAGACCGGGCGAGCCCCAGAGAAACTGGCGCAGCCGCTTCCAGTTCCAATTTGTCTTATAGAGCTGGCGGCGGCTCACCTCCCGGTCGCCGAGATCATCGGGAACCGCGCCGAGCTCGACC
The DNA here is from genome assembly GCA_049801295.1 of Allostellaceae bacterium. Taxonomy (GTDB): domain Bacteria; phylum Pseudomonadota; class Alphaproteobacteria; order ATCC43930; family CGMCC-115725; genus DATARH01. The sequence continues at coordinate 1,403 of JBARKH010000450.1, forward strand.
GGTCCCGCGGGCGGCGCTTCGGGCGCGACCGCCGACAGATCGACGAGGATCAGCCCGCGCTGGATCTGCATCGCGTAGCGCGGCAGGCGAAACCGCGAGCGGTCGGTCATGTTAGGGCGCAACAGCGGGTCGGTCAGCTGACCGTCGAGCGCGTAGGACCAGCCGTGATACTGGCAATAGAGATGCCCGGCGTTTCCCGCTTCGGCTTCGCACACACGGTATCCGGCATGCAAACAGGCGTTGCGCAGGGCGTGGATCTGGTCGGCGTTCTCGCGCACCACGACGACCGAGCGCGAGCCGATATCGGCGCGCAGATAATCGCCGTCGGCGGCGAGCCGGCTCGCGTGGTCGACCGCCAGCCACGGCCGCGTGAAAATCTGCGCCAATTCGGCGGCGAAGACGTCATAGGCGTCGAACAGCTCGGGTGCCGGCGTGATCTCGTGCTGATTGTCGAGCTGTTCGCCAATTGCCTTGATGGGATCGGGTAGCTCCATGGTCGGGTCCAGGTCCTCGATTGTGCTGCGCAGCCGCTATAGCTGGGTTTTCCGCGGCTGCCTATCGCAAAGATCGCGGATCGGCCATCCAACCCCTTGCTTGACAGGCGCTCGGGGCGCATGCGCTGATTTCGCTTCCTACCGGAGGGACCCCGATGGCGGTAACCGCGATACAAGCGAGGCGGGTGAGCGAGGCCGAATGGCGGGTGCGGATCGACCTTGCCGCCTGCTATCGCCTCGTCGATTTGTTCGGCTGGTCGGATCTGATCAATACAAGGATCACGGCACGTGTGCCGGGAGCGCACGATCATTTTCTGATCAACCGTTTCGGCATGCTCTACGACGAGATCACCGCCTCCTCGCTGGTCAAGATCGATATCGAGGGCGGCAAGGTCGAGCCGTCGGATGACGAGGTCAACAGCGGCGGGTTCGCGATCCCCGGCACGATCCATATGGCGCGCCCGGACATCGCCTGCGTGATCCACACCCACACGATCGCCGGGTGCGCGGTGTCGATGCAGAAGGAGGGGCTCCTGCCGCTCAACCAGCATGCCCTCCAGGTGATCGGCGATGTTGCCTATCACGACTACGAGGGCGCCGGGAGAAGCCTCGGCGAGCGCCAGCGCTTTCTCGCCGATTTCGGCGACAAGCACATCATGGTCTTGCGCAACCACGGCCTCTTCATCGTCGGACAGACGATCGCGGAAGCCTTTGTCGCAACTTACCGGATGGAGCGCGCCTGCGCGATGCAGCTCGCCTTCCAGCAATCGGGCGCCGAATTCAACCCGCTCTCGGACGAAGTGGTGCGTGCCGGCTATGCGAAGTCGAGCGCCGGCGCGGCGCGCGGCCACGACCCGAACAAATTCGATTGGCCGGCGTTATTGCGCAAGCTCGAGCGGATCGACCCGTCCTACAAGAAGTAGGGGCTGGGCTCGCGCTGAGCCCAGCCCCTCCCCGTCTCAGCGGTCTTTTTTGTCGAGGTCCTCCGAACGCCCTGGCGGCGTCGCGATCGCGGGCGGCATCGAGGTGCCTTGCCCGACGGCCTCCGGCGCCGGTTTCCCCGGCGCATGCCTTAGAGTGGCCGCGGCCCCAGGTGCCGGTGTCCCGGCCGGCGGTTTGACGCCGGCGTGCTCCGGAGCAGCCCTCGTGGC
>JBARKH010000451.1:0-2049 GCA_049801295.1 Allostellaceae bacterium
ACACGTAATCGGTCCCGGGTCGCCCGTCGCGAACCAGGACCTCGGCCGCGGCCGCGCGCAACCGCCGCTTTGCCCGATTGCGGACTACCGCATTCCCGACCTTCCGGCTTGCGGTGAAGCCAATCCGCACCGCCTCGACGCCGTCCCTCGCCCGCGGGTTCGGCGCGGCCTGTAGCACAAGCCCCGGTTTCGCCGTCCGGCGGCGTCCCGCGGCGACACGAAGAAAGTCGGCGCGAGTCTTGAGCCTGACAAGCCCGCTGGCCGCCGATATCCCGGTTATCGCTGGGCTGGGCCCGCGGCTTTGTGGCGCGGCCGGTGGCATCAAGCCGACAGGCGATATCAAGCAGACAGGCGCTTACGGCCCTTCGCGCGCCGTGCAGCCAGCACCCGACGACCGCCCGGCGTGGCCATTCGCGCACGAAAGCCGTGTCGGCGCTTGCGGATGAGCCTACTCGGCTGGTAAGTGCGCTTCACGGCACCCTCTCCGACGGGAACTGCCCAGGTTGAGCGGAGGCCGCTATATAGGGGAGGGGTCCGGGTGAGTCAACGACGGCCGGGGCCGCGTTCGCTCGGATTCGGGGTAGGATTGGGGGATATTGATCCGGTGACCGATGACACCACGATAGCGGCCGCCGATCAAACGGCGCGGCGCTGGGCGGCACCCGCGACAGGAGCGATTCGCCCGGGCAGCGAGCGACACAAGACCGCGTTCTGCCGGATGCTGCTCGACACCCATAACCCGTACAAACCGGCGGTGATCGATTGGCCCCGGCTCGACAGCGAGGCGCGCGACCGCCTCGTCGCCTTGCCGATCTGGGACATCGCGGTGCAGACCGAGGGCAAGGCAAGCTTGCGCGTCCTCAGCTATGGCGAGCGGACCGCCGATCCGCTGCTGCGCGAAGCGGTCCTTCTCAACGCGTTCGAGGAAGGGCGCCACAAGCAGGTCCTGGCCAACCTCGTCGCGGCCTACGGCATCCAGCTCACGCCGGAGCCCGAATATCACCGGCCGCGCCATCCCGAATGGGCCTTCATGGTCACCGGCTTCAGCGAGTGCATCGACAGCTTTTTCGCCTTTGGCCTCTTTGCGCTGGCTCGGCAATCGCGCTTCTTCCCGCCCGATCTGATCGAGACCTTCGAGCCCGTGATGCAGGAGGAAGCCCGGCACATCCTCTTCTTCGTCAACTGGGTGGCCTGGCACCGCCGCAATCTGGCGTGGTGGCGCCGGCCGTGGTTCTGGTGTCGGGTCGTCGCGGTGTGGATCTTCCTGGTATACGAGCGCATCGGTCTGGCGCGCGGCGCCTCGCGCGCTGACAACGCGCAGGACAACAACTTCACCCTGACCGGCAGCAAGGCAGTGGCCGAAATCGATTTGGCGCCGGCCGCGCTCTTCGACCTCTGCCTCGCGGAAAACGGGCGTCGCATGGAAGGCTACGATGCGCGCCTGTTACGGCCGCAGGTCGTCCCCAAGCTGATCCGTTTCGTGCGCCGGTTCATGCCCAACCGGCGGCCCCGCGCCGCTTCCCTCCCCGGATGAAAGCGCTGCCGATCCTCGTCGCCATTCTCGGGGTGGTGGTGATGGCGGTGCTCGTCGGCTATTTCGGGGCCGGCGCCGTGATGCGCTCGCTGGTTGCGGTCGGCGGCGCGGGCTTTGTCGCGATTTGCGCGATTCATCTCACGCTCACCGCCGGGATGGGCCTCGCATGGCGCGCGTTGCTGCCGGGCGCCCATTCGGGGACGGTGATATGGGCGCGCCTCGTTCGCGATTCGGGGTCCGAGGCGCTCCCGTTGTCGCAGGTCGGGGGCTACGTGCTCGGCGCCCGGGCGTTGGCGCTGACCGGTGTGCCGGGGACGCTCGCCGCGGCGAGCACGATTGTCGATGTGACCCTCGAATTCATCGCCCAGCTCGCCTACACCGCGCTGGGCCTCGCTTGGTTTGTCCGGCTGCAGCCGCATTCGCCGGTGACGCTTCCGGTGCTGCTCGGGCTTGGGTTTGCCGCTCTGGCCGCCACCGCCTTTATCCTCGTGCAGCGCCGCGGCATCGGCTTGTTC
>JBARKH010000452.1:0-9465 GCA_049801295.1 Allostellaceae bacterium
AAAAATCCCTTTCCCGCATTGTGGGAGAGGGATCGGCTGAGGGTACTGCTATGCCATATCTTGTGCCCGCGTGGCCTGTGGTATGCAATAATCGGTAACAATGTTTGATTTGTCGCAAGCTGGAGGCGGGGTTAGCTTACGCGACGGCACCGGTTCATTTCGCGTGTTGTCGGATGTGGGGGAAAATGAGGATTGCGCCGCAGCAGACGTTAGGCGAGGTCAGCCATTGCCGCGGCATTGGCCTGCATTGCGGCCAGCCGGTCGCGATGACCTTGCGTCCGGCGCCGCCGGACAGCGGAGTCGTGTTTCGGCGGCTGGATGCCGCTGCCGAAATCCGCGCGAGTTGGATGACTACCACCCAATCGGCACTGTCGACCACGTTGTCCAACGGCGAGGGAATTCAGATAGGCACCATCGAGCATCTGATGGCGGCGCTCGCCGGAAGCCAGATCGACAACGCGCTGGTTGAGATCGATGGGCCCGAGGTGCCGATCATGGACGGCAGCGCGGCGCCGTTCATGCGGCTGATTGACCGCGCCGGGATCGTCCCGCAAGACGCCGCGCGACGCGCCTTCAAGATTTTGAAGCCGGTCTGGGTCGAGGATAACGGCGCCTCGGCCGCGCTGTTGCCCGAGCCCGGCTTTTCGATGAGCTTTGAGATCGATTTCGACAATCCGCTGATCCGCCAGCAGGACATCACGCTCAATTTCGAGCCCGGGACCTTCAGGACCGAGCTTGCCTCGGCCCGCACCTTCGGGCTGCTTGACGATTGGCCGCGTCTCAAGGCCGCTGGGTTGGCGCGCGGCGGCTCGCTCGACAACGCCGTCGTGATCAGCGGGAACCGGGTGCTGAACGCCGGCGGGCTGCGCTTCGCCGACGAGTTTGTTCGCCACAAGCTGGTCGATGCCCTGGGCGATCTTTATCTCGTCGGCGGACCGATCATCGGGCATTTTCGCGGGCTGCGGTCCGGTCACGCCCTGACCCGCCGACTGATCGCGGCGCTGTTTGCCGACCGCGATGCCTGGTGCGAGACAGCGGTCGTCGAAGCTGCGGATATCGGCGCGGCGGCCTGGCCGGAGGCTCTCCGGGTCGCGCACGCCTGAGTATTTCCGTCCGCGCCCGCCCGGTCCCGCCCTGTCGGTTTGTCGCCGGCGGTGCGATCCGTGCTATAAGCGCGCATCTTGAGTCGCGGTGCGGGGTTGAAAGGCCGATGCCTCTGACATTGTTGCCGCCGCTGCGGCGTGTCGCCGCCGTGTTGCTGACGATCGCGCTCGCTTCCTGCGGCGGCTCGAAGAACGAGGCTTACATCGAAAAGCCGGTCGACGATCTCTACAACAAGGCGATGGATGCCCTGGTGGAGGAAAACTATACCGAGGCGGCCAAGACCTTCGATCAGGTGGAAAGCCAGCATCCCTATTCGGTGTGGGCGACGAAAAGTCAGCTGATGCAAATCTTCTCGCTCTACCAGAACGGAAAATACGATGAGGCGATCATTGCCGCGGATCGCTTCATCCAGCTGCATCCGGGCCACCGGGATGTCGCCTATGCGTATTATCTGAAGGCGATTTGCTATTATATGCAAATCGTCGACGTCGGCCGCGATCAGAAGCTGACCGAGCTCGCGCTCAAATCTCTCGATGATGTGGTTCGCCGCTTTCCGGACAGCAAATACGCACGGGACGCCAAGCTGAAGCTCGATTTCACCCGCGATCATCTGGCGGGAAAGGAAATGGAGATTGGCCGGTACTACCTGAAACGAGCGGAATACCTGGCGGCAATAAACCGGTTCAAACGCGTCATCGACAACTATCAGACGACGACGCATGTGCCCGAAGCGCTCGAGCGGCTCGTCGAATGCGATATCGCTCTCGGCCTCGCCGGGGAAGCCAAGGAGAACGCGGCCGTGCTTGGCTACAATTATCCGGGCAGCCGCTGGTACGGCGACGCCTATGCGTTGGTCACGGGCGGCAGCGCCCCGGAGGCCGCGAGCCAAGGCTGGTTCGGCCGCCTCGTCAGCGGCGTCTTCTGACCGTGGTCCGATGACCGTGGTCCAACGGGGCCACATTAAAAAAACTTAATTACAGCTTGGGCACCCGCTGCTCTATGTCAGCGCGTCTTCGTCGGCCGCGCGTCGGTCAATGCGGCAAGGGGCGCAACGGGCGTAATGGCCGATCGGGGTAAGTGTCGCGGGGCAACCGGGAGGGTCCTGAGCATGTTGCGGCGGATGCGTGCTGTCTCATTCCTGCTGATGCTTTGGCCCCTGGCGCCGCTGGCGGTCACCGCGGCAAACGCCGCCGATCAATCGACCGGGATTACCGGTCTTTTCGTCACGACCAAGTATCCGGCGCTCAGCATCCGTGCCGGCGAAACGACGACGATCGATGTCTCGGTGCGCAACTTCAGATTGCCGCCGCAGCTTCTCACTCTCAGCGTGCCGCAGGTGGCGGATGGCTGGAAGGCGACAATCCTCGGCGGCGGCCAGCCGGTGGGCGCGATCGAGGTCGTGCCGGACAGCGAGGAGCGGCTGCAATTGCGGCTCGAGCCGCCGGCCGGGATCGGCCATGGCGACTATCGTTTCGTCATCGAAGCGAAGAACGCCCAGTATGACGACAAGCTGCCGATCGCGGTCACGATCGGCGCGGAGGTTCCGGCTAAGCTCAAGCTGACCACCAATTTTCCGGCGCTGCGCGGCTCGGCGACCACCGCGTTCAAATACAAGGTGTCGGTGACCAACGACAGCGGCCGCGATGCGACGATCAATTTCAGCGCCGACGCGCCGAAGAACTTCCAAACCGGCTTTACCGAAGCTTACGGCAGCCAGCAGATCACCTCGATCCCGATCGAAGCGGGCAAGTCCAAGGATGTCGAGGCGGCGCTGACGATCCCGCGCGAAACGTCGGCGGGCGACTATAAACTGGTGCTCCACGCCAAGACCGAGGCGGCGAGCGCCGAACTCCCGGTCACTCTCACGATTGTCGGCCAGCCGCGCCTGGCGGTGTCGGGCGAGGGCGGGCGCCTCTCGGGCGAAGCCTATGCCGGCCAGGGCAGCCAGCTGACCGTCGTCTTGCGCAATCCCGGCAGCGAGGCGGCGCGCGAGGTTGAACTCTCCGCGACGACCCCGGAGGGCTGGAAATCGAGCTTCGATCCCAAAGCGATCGCGCAGCTCGATCCGGGCGCGAGCAAGGACGTAAAGGTGACGCTGACCCCGTCCGACAAGGCCATCGCCGGCGATTACCAGGCGACGATCCGCGCCGGCGCGGCGGGTGGGCTTTCCGAATCGGCCAATTTCCGCATCACCGTCCTCACCTCGACCTTGTGGGGTGCGATCGGCATCGCGATCATCGCGATCGCGCTCCTCGTTGTCGTCTTCGCCGTCGCCCGCTTCGGCCGCCGCTAGGAGCCGCCGATGGCCGGCGAGGTGGTGATCCAGGCCGAGGCGCTGACCAAGCGCTACGGCGCCACGGTGGCGGTCGACCATATCGACATCGACGTCAATGCCGGCGAGATCGTCGGCATCCTCGGGCCCAACGGCTCGGGCAAGACGACGACGATCCTAATGCTGTTGGGGCTGACCGAGCCGACCAGCGGGCGGGCGCTCGTTGCCGGCTTCGACCCGCTGCGCGAACCCCTCGAAGTGAAGCGCCGGGTCGGCTACCTGCCCGATCAGGTCGGCTTTTACGACGGCCTCTCAGCGCGCGACAACCTCGCCTATACCGGGCGCCTCGCCGGGCTGTCGCGCTCCGAGATCGACGAACGCTTCACCGCCGCACTCGCCCGGGTCGGGCTGGGCGAGGTTGGGCTGGCGCGGGTCGCGACGTTCTCGCAGGGCATGCGCCAGCGTTTGGGCCTGGCCGAAATCCTGATGAAGCGGCCAAGCGTGGCGATCCTCGACGAGCCGACGACGGCGCTCGATCCCCATTCGACGCAGGAATTTCTCGAGATGATCCGCGCTCTCAAATCCGATGGGACCGCGGTCCTGTTGTCTTCGCACCATCTCGACCAGGTGCAGAGCGTGTGCGACCGGGTGGCCCTCTTCAATCGCGGCCGCATCGTGCTCGCGGGCTCGGTAACCGAATTAGCCGGGCGGGTGTTGGGCGGCGGGTATGTGATCGATGTCGAGGCGCGTGGGACCGGGGCTGGCGAGCGTCTCGCCGCAATGCCAGGGATCGTGCGGGTGCAGCTGCTCGGCTCGGGGCCGGACAGCCAGCGCTACCGGGCCGATTGCCAGAGCGATCTGCGCGCCGAGATCGCCCGGCGCCTCGCCGCCGAATTTGAGCTGACCGGCATCCACTTTGCCGCGCCAAGCCTCAACGAGGTCTACACCCGCTATTTCGAGGAGGCGCGCAATGCCGCGCAATAGCCGGAGGCCTGGTGGAGGTAGACTCGGGTCGCCTTGGACTGGGCTCGGCGCGGTCGTCGCCAAGGAGACCGCCGACCATCTCTCGAGCGCGCGGATGCGCATCCTCGAAGCGCTGGTGTTTTTGACCGCGATCGCCGCCGCCTATTCCGCGATCCGCGATATCCGCCAGACGATCGGTGAGAGCCCGTTCCTGTTTCTGCGCTTGCTCACCTTTTCGCAGGATCCGCTGCCCTCGTTTATCGCGCTCCTCGGATTCCTCATTCCGCTGGTCGCGATCGCACTGGCGTTCGATGCGATCAATGGCGAGTTCAACCGGCGCACGATGAGCCGCATCCTCGCTCAGCCGATCTACCGCGACGCGCTTCTTCTCGGCAAATTCCTCGCCGGATTGCTGGCGCTGACGATCGGCCTCGTATCGCTCTGGCTCTTGGTGCTCGGCCTCGGCCTGCTTTTATTCGGATTACCGCCGAGCACCGAGGAGACCGTGCGGATGCTCGGGTTTCTTGTCGCCACGATCGCCTATGGCGGGGTTTGGCTGGCGGTGGCGCTCCTCTTCTCGGTGCTGTTCCGCGCGCCGGCCACCGCGGCCCTGGCGGCGCTCGGCACCTGGCTCCTCTTCGCGCTCTTTTGGTCGGTCGTCACTCCGCTCCTCGCCAACATTATCGCCGGACCGCCCGAGGGGGTGTTCGGGCCGCGCCTGGCGTTTCTGCAAACCCAGCAGGTCATCGACCGCCTCTCGCCCAACACGCTCTATGCCGAGAGCGCACTGGCGCTCCTGCACCCGGCAACCCGCGCGCTCGGGCCGGTCTTGATCAGCCAGCTGCAAGGCGCGCTCTTGGGCGCTCCGTTGCCGGTGTCGCAGAGCTTCATCCTGATCTGGCCGCAGCTGACCGGGCTCGTCGCCGCGACGATCGTCATTTTTGTCATCGCCTATGTCGCCTTCCAGCGCCAGGAGATCCGCGCCTAGAGCGGAATACCTGCATTCGCTATTCTGAATGGCGTTCAGGCTCGCGCCGTGGGCGTGGCTGCGCTACCATGCTTCAGCATCCGACCGCCTCGGGAGGGAATGACGATGACCCGCGCCTATAACGTTGTCGACGCCGACGGCCACATCCTCGAGCCGCTCGATTTGTGGGATGACTATATCGACCCCAAGTTCCGCGAGCGCCGGCCGCGCTTTCTCATTGACGAGAACGGCAAGGAGCGGCTTGGGGTCGAGGGCAAATTGCTGGGCAACCCGCGCGGGATCGGCAGTCTCGGCTCGGTCGGGGTCCGGCAGGGAACAGTCAAGCTCGACACCCTTAAATATGCCGAAGGCCGCCCCGGCGGGTTCGATCCGCACAAGCGCATCCCCGACATGGATGCCGACGGAATCGACGCCGCTTTCCTCTACCCGAGCCTGGGGCTTTTCGCCGGCGCGGTCTCGGACCCCGAGCTCGCCGCCGCGATGTGCCGCGCCTACAACCGCTGGCTCGCCGACTATTGCAAGCCCTATCCCGAGCGGCTCTTCGGGGTGGCGATGCTGCCGATGCAGGATGTCGATCTGGCGATCGAGGAGATGCGCTTCGCCAAGCAGCAACTGGGGATGCGCGGCGGGTTCCTGAGGCCCAATCCGTATCACGGCAAGAAGATGATCAGCGACCCGATGTACGAGAAGTTCTGGACGATGGCGGAAGAACTCGATTTCTCGATCGGCTTTCACGAGGGCTCCACCAACGCGATGCCGACAGTTGGCGTCGACCGCTTCGAGAACGACCGCGCGGCGCGCCACATGATCAGCCACACGATGGAGATGATGCTGGCGGCGATGGCCGTGATATGGGGTGGCGTCGTCGACCGCCACCCGCGGTTGCGCGTCGCCTTTCTCGAATCGGGCGGCGGCTGGATGGCGCCGTGGCTCGACCGCATGGACCGCCATTTCGACGATCACGGGTTCAACGACACCGCGCCCTCGATGCGGCCGACCGAGCTGTTCCGGCGCAATTGCTGGATCTCCTTCGAGCCGGTGGAAAGCTCGATCGCGGTCCTCGCTGACTATATCGGCCCCAACAAGATCATGTGGGCGACCGATTATCCGCATCAGGACGGGTTTTTCCCGGGCGCGCCCGAGATGGTGCGCGAGCGGCTGAAGGGGACGTCGGCGGCGACCCAGCACGGCGTCATGGCTGGCGGCGCGCTCAGCTTTTATGGCTTGAACTGACGGACAAGAAAGCATGAGCGCCATTCAGTCATCAGCGCGCGAGGTCGCGGCTGAATCGATCGAAGCCGGCTTGGCCATGGATTTTGACGCGATCGTCATCGGCGCCGGCGTTTCCGGCCTCTACCAGCTCCATAAGCTGCGCGAGCTGGGGCTAAAGGTCCGCTTGTTCGAGAGCGGTAGCGGGGTCGGCGGCACCTGGTATTGGAACCGCTATCCCGGGGCTCGCTTCGATTCGGAGAGTTGGACCTACGGATATTCGTTCTCGCAGGAGCTGCTGGAGGAATGGGACTGGGAGGAGCATTTCTCCTCGCAGCCAGAGAACGAGCGCTATCTCAACTATGTCGCCGACAAGTTCGACCTGCGCCGCGACATCCAGTTCGACAGCCTCGTCGCCGCGGCGCACTACGAGGAGGACACGCGCAGGTGGGAAGTGAGGCTGGAGGATGGCAGGCGCTACAGCGCGCGCTTCCTCGTCACCGCGGTCGGCGTCCTCTCGGCGCCGACGATGCCGAGGATCCCCGGCGTCGATAGCTTCACGGGTCAGTCCTGCCACACCCATTACTGGCCGAAGGAACCGGTCAGCTTCGCGGGGAAGCGCGTCGCCGTCATCGGCACCGGCGCGACGGGCATACAGACCATCACTGAAGTCGCCAAGACCGCCGGCCACCTGACCGTGTTCCAGCGCACCGCCCAGTGGAGCGCGCCGTTGCACAATGCCAAGATCGGCAAGGAGGAGATGAACCGGATCCGGGCCAATTACCCGGAGATCTTCGCGCGCTGCCAGGAGACCTATGGCTGCTTCATCCATGCAACCGACCCGCGCGCCACCTATGAGGTGACAAGCGAGGAGCGCGAAGCGTTCTGGGAAAAGCTTTACGGCGAGCCCGGCTTCGGCATCTGGATGGGCAATTTCCGCGATATTCTCGTCGACCGCGGGGCCAATGCGCTGATCTCCGATTTCATCGCGAAGAAGATCCGTGAGCGGGTCAAGGATCCCGCCATCGCCGAAAAGCTGATCCCGAAGAACCACGGCTTCGGCACCCGCCGGGTGCCGCTCGAGAGCGGCTATTTCGAAGTTTATAACCAGCCCAATGTCAGGCTCGTCGACCTCAACGAGACGCCGATCGAGCGGATCACGCCTCGGGGCATCAAGACGAGCGAGGCCGAATACGAGTTTGACATCATCATCTATGCGACCGGGTTCGACGCTATCACCGGCGCCTTCGACCGCATCGATATCCGCGGCGCTGACGGGCTGTCGCTAAAGGAGAAGTGGAAGGACGGGCCGCAGACTTTTCTCGGCATCCTCGTCGACGGCTTTCCCAATATGCTGATGGTGATGGGCCCGCACGCCGGCCTCGGCAACTTTCCGCGCGCCGCCGAATACAGCGCCGATTGGGTGACGGGGCTCATCCAATTCGCGCGCGAGCGTGGCCTGACGCGCGTCGAAGCGACCGCGGAGGGCGCCGCGGCCTGGACCGATCACGTGCTGGAGACAAGCGAGGGGTTGCTGTTCGCCGAAGTCGATTCGTGGATGACCGGCATCAACCGCAATGTCGAAGGCAAGCATGTCCGCCGGATCATGCGCTACAGCGGCGGCCACCCGCGCTTCCGCGAGCATTGCGAGGCGGTCGTGGCGGACGGATATCGCGCCCTGGCGCTGGCCTAGGCGGCGCTTGCGATGGCCGACTCCGAACATATCGATCGGCGCCGGGCGGCGGTGATCGCTTACGACGTTTGCCGGCGTGCGCTCACTCCGGCGGATCCCGTGCGTCGGGCGGCGATGCGGCCGGTCCTTGAGGCCTGGATCCGGATGATCGCGGCGGCCCGGGCGGCGGCGGTGCCGATCATCTACACGACCCCTGTCAGTCGCGCCGATGGGGCCGATGTTGTCATGCTGCCGACCGACCTATCGGCGGAAACCGGAATCCCGCCCCTCACCAATGGCATCGAAGGGACGCCGGAGGCGGGCTTTCCCGACGAGATCGCCCCGGGGGCTGAGGATTACGTCTTTCTGAAGCGCCGGCCGAGCGCGTTTTACGGGACCGGCATTGCCGAGCTTTTGCATATGCTGCGGCGCGACACCATCATCATCGGCGGCGGCGCCACCAATCGGGGCGTCGAAACGAGCGTGCGCGAAGCCTTCAACCAGGACCTCGCCTCGGTCGTCGTGCGCGAATGCTGCTGGAGCGGCGACGCGGCCGCCCACGCCTACAGCCTCGACAAGGCGATGAAGATGTACGCGCGCATCCGCACCCTCGACCAGGTCGCGGCGATGCTGCGGGAGTGAGGGTGGAGCAAAGGGCGGGGCGGTTTATGCTATGATGCGCCCGGCATGCTGCTCGGGCTCACCATCCGCGATGTCGTCCTAATAGACCGGCTCAGCCTTGGCTTCCGGCCGGGGCTGTGCGTGCTGACGGGCGAGACCGGAGCGGGGAAATCGATCCTCCTCGATGCGCTGGGTCTGGCGCTAGGGCGGCGCGCCGATTCGAGCCTGGTGCGGCCGGGAGCCGAGCAGGCGGTGGTTACCGCCGAGTTCGCCGTCGAGCCCGACCATCCGGCCGCCGCGGTCCTGCGCGAAGCGGGCTTCGCCGCCGATCTCGCGGGCGGGATCGTGTTGCGCCGCCTAGTTGGGCCCGACGGCAGGAGCCGCGCCTTCATCAATGACGAACCTGCAAGCATCGCCCTGTTGCGCGAGCTCGGCGACAGCCTCGTCGAGATCCAGGGCCAGGGCGAGCAACGCGGGCTATTAGACCCGACGACGCACCGCGCGCTCCTCGATGATCTGGCCGGAAAAGAGATCGCGACCGCCGCGCTCGCCGAGTCGTGGCGGGACTGGCGCTCCGCGCGGGAGCGGGCGGCCGAGGCGGCGTGTCGCCTCGCCGAGAGCCGCGCCGAAGAGGAC
>JBARKH010000453.1:0-3491 GCA_049801295.1 Allostellaceae bacterium
ACCTGGACCGGCGGGGCGCTGACGGCGGTCTCGTCCTCTTCCTTCATCCCGGCCTTGAAGGCCTTGATGCCCTTGGCGAAATCGCCCATCACCCGGGGCAGCTTGCCGGCGCCGAACAGGACCAGAATAATGGCCAGGACCACCAGCCAATGCATCAAACTCATCGAACCCATCTGACGACCCCGGAAGCTGAACGTCGCGCCATTTTAACAGAAGCCGCGCCGATATTCGCGGCGAATCGCAGGTGACGTACTCGCGCACGAGGTCGTGCCGATTCCCGGAAAATCAAGCCCGAACCATACCGGATACCGAGCAATGCCCTATGTCCCGCCCCAGCACCCCGCGTGGGAGCACTCCGAACCCGAAGCGGCCGGTCTCGACCCCGCGGCAATCGCCGAGGCGGCGCGCTACGCGGCCGAGCACGAGACGCCGTGGAGCCGCGACCTCGCCCTGATGGTCAGGAGCGATTTCGGCGAGGAGCCGCCGTGGAACGAGCCGCTTGGCCCGGTGCGCCCGCGCGGCGGCCCGAACGGCCTCGTCGTGCGGAAGGGAAGGATCGTCGCCGAGTGGGGCGATACGACACAGGTCGACCTGACGTTCAGCGTCGCCAAGAGCAATCTCTCGATCCTCGCCGGCCTGGCCTGGGATAGGGGCCTCATCGGCGACCTCGACGAGCCGGTATGCCGCCGGGTTGACGACGGCGGGTTCGACCCGCCGCACAACGACAAGATCACCTGGCATCACCTGTTGCAGCAGACCTCGGAATGGGAGGGCGAGCTCTGGGGCAAGCCCGACCTCATCGACCGCAACCGCAGCGTCGGCGGGCGCCCCGCTTTGGGCAAAAAGGGGACGCACCGCGACCTGCAAGCGCCCGGCAATTTCTGGGAATACAACGACGTCCGGGTCAACCGGCTGAGCCTTGCTCTGTTGCGTCTGTGGCGCCGCCCGCTGCCCGAAATTTTCAGCGAATTGGTGATGCAGCCGATCGGCGCCTCCGGGAACTGGGAATGGCACGGCTACCGCAACTCCTATGTCGAGATCGATGGGAAAGAGATGCAGTCGGTTTCGGGCGGCTCGCATTGGGGCGGCGGGGTGTTCATCCACGCGAAGGACCAGGCGCGGATCGGCCTCCTGATGCTGCGCGGCGGCGTCTGGGGCGAAACGCGCATCCTCTCGGCGGAGTGGACCCGGCGGATGCGCGTTCCATGCCCGCTCTACCCGCGATACGGCTATCTTTGGTGGCTCAACACCGGCCGCGAGATGTATCCGAGCGCCTCTGAAGCAAGCTATTACGCGAGCGGCGCTGGCGGCAACCTGACCTGGATCGACCCCGACAACGACATCGTCGCGGTCCTGCGCTGGATCGACCCGGCGGCGCGCGACGGCTTCATGAATCTGGTAATGAGTGCGATCCGAGGGTGAGCGGGACTCAGCTGTCGCCCATGCGCAGCGCGGCGATGAAGGCGGATTGCGGGATGTCGACCTTGCCGAACTGGCGCATCCGCTTTTTTCCTTCCTTCTGCTTTTCGAGGAGCTTCCTCTTGCGGGTCACATCGCCCCCGTAGCATTTGGCGGTGACATCCTTGCGCAGCGCCTTGACGGTCTCGCGCGCCACCACCCGGCCGCCCAATGCCGCCTGGATCGCGATCTGGAACAACTGGCGCGGTATCAAATCCTTCAGGCGCTCGCACAAGGCCCGGCCGCGGCGTTCAGCTTCGTTCCTATGGACGATCATCGACAGCGCGTCGACCGGCTCGCCATTAATGAGGATGTTCATCAGCACGAGGTCGCCCGTGGCATAGCTGTCGAGCTGATAATCGAAGCTGGCGTATCCGCGGCTGACCGATTTGAGGCGGTCGTAGAAATCGAACACGACCTCGTTCAACGGCAGACGGTAGACGACCATCGCGCGGCGGCCGGCGTAAGTGAGGTCGAGCTGCGCCCCGCGCCGCTCTTCGCAGAGCGCGAGGACGGGCCCCAGATATTCGTCGGGAACCAAGACCGTCGCCTTGATCCACGGCTCCTCCAAATGGTCGATCCTGACCGGATCGGGCATGTCGGCCGGGTTGTGCAAATCGAGCACCCGGCCGTTCCGCTGATATACCCGGTAGACGACCGAGGGCGCGGTGGTGATCAGATCGAGGTCGAACTCGCGTAACAGGCGCTCCTGGATGATTTCGAGGTGCAGGAGCCCGAGGAACCCGCAGCGGAAGCCGAAGCCCAGCGCCACCGAGGTTTCCGGCTCGTAGATGAAGCTCGCATCGTTGAGGCGCAATTTGGCGAGCCCATCGCGCAGTCGCTCGTAATCGGCCGAATCGGTCGGGAAGAGGCCGCAAAACACGACCGGCTGCACCGGCTGAAAGCCAGGTAGCGGCGCGTCGGCGGGCCGGCGGTCCTCGGTGATCGTGTCGCCGACCCGGCAATCGGCGACGGTCTTGATCCCGGCGGTGATAAAGCCGATTTCGCCCGGCCCCAATTCGGGGACAGCGACCCCTTTCGGGGTGAAGACGCCGACCCTCTCGATACTGTGCGAGGTGCCGCTCGCCATCAGGCGGATCTTCTGGCCGACCGCGAGCTTGCCGTCCTTGACCCGCACCAGGATGACGACGCCGAGATAGGGGTCGTACCAGCTGTCGACAAGGAGGGCCTTCAAGGGCGCCGCAGCGTCGCCTTGCGGAGCGGGCAGCCGGTGCACCAGGGCTTCGAGCACATCCTCGATGCCGAGCCCGGTCTTCGCAGAGATCAGAAGTGCGTCCGCGGCATCGAGGCCGATCACATCCTCGATCTGCTCCTTGACCCGGTCGGGTTCGGCCGCCGGGAGATCAATCTTGTTCAAGACCGGCACGATCTCATGCCCGGCGGCGACCGCCTGGTAGACATTGGCCAGCGTCTGCGCCTCGACCCCCTGGCTGGCGTCAACGACGAGAAGCGAGCCCTCGCAGGCGGCGAGCGAGCGGCTGACCTCATAGGCGAAGTCGACATGGCCCGGTGTGTCCATCAGATTGAGGACGTAATCCTCGCCATCCTTTGCGCGGTAATCGAGCCGCACGGTCTGGGCCTTGATCGTGATGCCGCGTTCGCGCTCGATCTCCATCGTATCGAGCACCTGCTCGCGCATCTCGCGTGCCTCGAGCCCGCCGCAGACCTGGATCAGCCGGTCGGCGAGGGTCGACTTGCCGTGGTCGATATGCGCGATGATCGCGAAGTTGCGGATATGGCTGAGCGGCGTCATGGCTGGGTCCGAACATAGGGACGGCGCCGCGCCCGATCAACGCGGCCGAAAAGCGCCGCGGTAAGGTATCGACTGCGCGATCGGGATTGCGCTTAGGTCGGCCAGAGAGGCAATCGAATAGCCGGCAGACGGCGGGGGCGTTCGGCGTTACACTGTCGCGCCACGAGGTTGGCGGTTCGCCGGCGAGGTCGTCGCGTGAGTGGGGCCGAGGATACTTCGCCGTCGGCCCCGCATTGGGCCGCGGCAGGCAGTGTGGCGG
>JBARKH010000454.1:0-7110 GCA_049801295.1 Allostellaceae bacterium
TCTGGGAAGAGGCGATCCGGGCGATCATCCCGATGTTCAAGGACGGCGGCTGCGAGCACCACGGCAAGTATTTCGACATGCCGCTGCGCAACGTCGTGCCTAAGCCGGTGCAGAAGCCGCACCCGCCGTTGTGGTGCGCCTGCTCGCAATTGGAGACGATCGAGATGGCCGGGCGCCGCGGTTTGGGCGCGCTCGCTTTTCAATTCCTCAGCGCCGAGGCGGCGCATGCCTGGGTCCACGCCTACTACAACGCCTTCACCAAGCGCCAGGTAAAGTTAGCCGATTACGTGACCAACCCGAATCTGGCGTTGACCAGTTACTTTATGTGCGCAGAGACCGACGAGGAAGCGCGCCGCCGAGCCGACGGCATCCCGTTCTTCCAGTTTGCGCTGCGCTTTTACGGCCAAAGCGTCAACCGCGAGCGCCCGCCGCCGGGCGCGGTCAATCTGTGGGACGAATACGAGAAATGGAAGCGCGCCAACCCCGAGGCGCTGCAACGCGCGCTATCGGGCGGCCTCATCGGCTCGCCGGCGACAATACGGCGCAAACTGCAGCGGTTCGAGACCTCGCACATCGACTCGGTGATCCTCCTCAACCAAGCCGGCAAGAACACGCATGAGCATATCTGCGAGAGCCTCGAACTCTTCGCCCGCGAAGTGATGCCCGAATTCCACGCCCGTATCCCCGAGCAGGCGGAATGGAAGCGCAAGGTGCTGGCCGGCGAGACCCTGCTCGAGGAGATCAACACACAGCCGTTCCGCGACCGTTACGGCCCCAATTCGGTGCAGCTGACCCCAGCGCAAGCCGCGGAGTAGCGCCTGCTTTGCGCATAGCCAAATCGGCGAGACTGACTTAAAGTCGACCCGCGGCTGTCACATGCGGCCGCAAACGCGTGAGCACGGCAAGCGCTGACGCGCGTCGCATTCGGGAGGGAACGGTATGCTGGAGCTGCTGGAACAACAGCAGAAATTGACGAGGAACCAATGGCTGATCGCCGGCGCCGCGACGCTTGGCGACATGCTCGATTTCTTCGATTTTTTCCTGATCAGCTTCGTGCTGGGCTTCGTCGTCAAGAATTGGCACCTGACGTTCGGACAGTCCGGGGCGATCCTGCTCGCTTCCGGCATCACGGCGCCCTTCGGTTCGCTGTTCTACGGCTGGCTCGCCGACAAGGTCGGGCGCCGCACCTCGCTCGTCGCCGCCGTGCTCAATGTCTCGCTGGCGACCGGCGCGATGGCGCTGACCCCGACCGGGGCCTGGATGTACCTGGTCGCCTGCCGCTTTTTCGTCGGGTTCGGCGTGACCGGGCTCTATTCGGTCGACATCACGCTGATGCAGGAATTCTCGCCGTCGCATCGGCGCGGCTGGTTCACCGGCCTGACGACGACGATGCTGCCGGCGGGATCGCTGCTCGCGGCCCTCCTCGGCTACTACGCGGAGCCTTATATCGGCTGGCGCGGCATGGTCATTTGCGGGCTGCTGCCGGCGTTCCTGTGCCTCTATATCCGGGCGTTCGTTCCCGAATCGCCGCTGTGGCTCTTGCGCAAGGGGCGGCTCGAGGAGGCGCGCAAGTCGCTTGCCTGGGCGCTGATGATCGATCCCGCCTCGATAGAGCTGCCGACCAGTCTGCCGCCGGAGGAAAAGACGCGCTGGATCGAGCTGTTCAAGTATCCGCGCAGCATCGTCGCCGGCTGCCTGACCGGGCTGACCCAGACCGGTGGCGTCGCGCTGGCATTGTGGCAGATCGCGCTGTTCGTCATGGTGCTGGGCATCAGCGCGGGGCAAGCCTCGAAGCTGGCGATCTTCGTCGCAATCTCGGCGATCCTCGGGCGGTTCTTCTGCTCGTGGATTTCGGACGCCTGGGGCCGGCGCGCTTCCGGCGTGTTCAGCTGCGTCGTCTCGGCGCTGCTGATGTTCCTGGCCGGCTACTGGCACGGCGTCTACGTCGCCGGCTTCTCGATGTTCTTCATCATGATCCTGCTGCAGAGCTTCCTCGGCAGCGGCAACTACTCGATCGTCGGCCCCTATATGGGCGAGATGTGGCCGTCGCGGCTGCGCGGCAGCGGCATGGGGTTGGTTTACGGCGTCGGCAATCTCGGCAAGTTCATCGGCCCGCTCGGGCTGGCGCTGGTCGCCGGTTCGAACAACTTCGTCAGCCCCCAGGCGACGATGGATGCGCTGGTTCCGGGGTTCGCCTATTTCGCGTATTGGTATCTGATCGGCGCCTTTGCCTTCTGGTTCATCGGCCCCGAAACGCGGCGCCGCACGATAGCCGAGATCGACGTCGAGATGGCCGCCATGAGTGCGCGGGGCCCACAGATCATCACCGCGGTCTGCGGCATCTTCGCTGGGTGCGTCGCCGTCGGGGTCCAGCCGTTCATGCCGATCCCGGTGTTTATCGGGGTCGGGATGGCGGTCATCTCGCCGGCCGTCGGCGGCGTCATCCTGCTGGCGTCGGCAGTGGCGATCATTGCGGTGTTCGGCGTGACCCTGTCCGGCCTGACCGGCATTCTCGGCGTGTTGACCATAATCCTCGCGACCGTTGCCGGCGTATCGGCCGTGGTCAGCGCGTTCAGCCCTCAAACCGCACAGGTCCAGCCGGCGGAGTGAACCGGCGCCGCTGTTGCTGATTGCCCCGGCCGGGCCTTGTGCCCGGCCGTTTGGCGTCAAGCTCAGCGGTCGAGCCCGGCGAGCGCCCGTTCGACATCGGCCGAGCTCAACTCCCAGGAATTGTCGAGCTCGGCGACGACCGCGCGCATGAATCTCTCGTAGAGAAGCAGCGCCCGCGCATCGTCGCCGAGGTGGTCCGCGAGCAATGCCAGCGCGAGCTGCGCCGGCCCGGCGCCCTCATAAGTCCATTCGAACCCGGTCGAGGAGAGCGGCTTCAGATCGTAGCGCGGCGCGAGCGGCTTGCCGTCGACGGTGACGACCGCGCCATCGAGGCTGCGGCCGCCACGGTAGAGCTTCACCGCTCAGCCCCTGCCCCTCCTCATCCTCTAATTGCCTGCGGATCGTTGAAGCTGGCGACCCCGGTGCCGCGATAGAGGATTTGCGCGCTGCGCTCGGCGATGCGCTTGTGCAGCGCCATCATCTCCGGCGCCATCTCGCTGTCGGGGCGCGGTTCGTGCTCGAAATGATGAAAGCGGTCGGCGCCGCGCACTAGCGTCGCGCTATCCTCGCCCTCGAGCTGGCGGATATGGGCCGGGATGTAGCGGATCGCAAAACCGATGCGGCGGTCCGCCGACGGGTTGGGCGGCGAGCCGTGCACGAGCCGCACGTGATGGAGCGACATCTCGCCGGGCTTGAGGATGAGTGGGACCGCCTGTGCCTCGTCGACCGCGACGGCGACTTCCTGGCCGCGGGTCAGGAGATTGTGGCGGTCGAAGGTGTCGCGGTGGGGGATCTGGTCGAGCGTATGGCTGCCGGGAATGACCGCCATCGCGCCGTTCTCGGCAGTGCTCGGGGTCAAGGCCACCCAGGCGGTCGCCACCTCGGGGGCAGACAAGCCCCAATAGGTCGAATCCTGGTGCCACGACACAAAGGCCGGGTTCTCGGCCTCCTTGATGAAGAAGTTGCTGCTCCAGCACAGAATGTCGGGGCCGAGCACATCCTCGATCGCGTCGAGGAGCACCCTCTGGCGCACGAGGTCGGCGAGAAACGGGAAGAGGAGGTGCGTCTTGTGGCGCAAATCGCCGCGCAACGGCCCGCCCATGCGCGCTTCGACGGTCTCAAGCTCGGCGCGCAGCGTCGCCGCCGCGCCCTCGTCCATGATGCGGATCGGCGCCAGGTAGCCATCGTCGCGGTAGCGCGCGATCTGGTCTTCGGTGAGCAATTTCGGCATGGCACGGCTCCCGCGGGTGATGGCCGATTATAGCATGCCCGGGCGCACCGCGAGCGGCCACACCGGCGACGTTCGCACCGGGCAAATTCCCTGCTGGCAGGGAAATTCTTTTCGCAATTCCGGTAAACGGCTGAATTTCAGCGATTTCATCGCGAATTGTGGTGCATAGGCAGGGAATTTTTTCGCACCGAGCAGGGAGTTTTTTGCGCCACGCAGGGAATTTTTTCGTGACAACAGAGGATTCGGGAATTCATTCGTCATGTCTTCATAGCAATATTGCTTCGATAAATAGGAATGGACATCGCCGGTGACAACCCCCCGGCTTCCCGGACTACGGGTCGGGCGTTCGGCGGGCCGAGGATAAACCCCGGCCGCGACCTATTCCGGCCAGGGTTACCGATCTGGGCGGACGGCCTTTCCGCCGACCGGGAACCGGCGCTCTCCCGCGCTGGTTAATTGAAGCGATGGCTCTGCGTACGTCGGAGAGTGGATCTGAGAGGGCTGACGGTGATGAAACGGATCATTCTGAGGACCGCGGTCATCCTTCTGGGGACGATGGCCTATGTCGGGGTTGGAATTGCGCTGGCGAACGCAGGCTGAAGGTTATTCCACCTAGCGGTAGGGCGGAAAAGCCTTCAGCCCTGCGCTGGCTTAGAAGGGTGGCGGGCCGACGATCTCCCAGCCATAGCGTTTGCGCATCTCGATCGCCGCAGCGTCGGTGATCTCTCCGGCCGGCTGGCCGAGGCGCGCCTCGAAGAACTTTCCCGCGCCGGCCGGCGAATAGAAGAACAAGACCTTGCCGGTTTCCGCGCCGGTGTTCTTCCAGGCATGCGGGATCTGGCGCGGCATGAAGGCGCAGGTGCCGGGCCCGCCGACCGTGACCTCGTCACCGATCTTGAAGGTGATCTCGCCCGATAGGACATAGGCCACCTCGTCGCTGTCGCGGTGGAGGTGGAACGTTGTCTCCGTGCCGACCGGTGCGGTTTCGACGAACAGCATCACGCTCTCCGCGGTCTCGCCGGAGAGCAGCTTCAGCGCGGAGGAGCGGCCCGGGCCCATGTCGAGGATGCGCCCTCCCTCCGCCGGTACAACAAAACCCTTTGCCTCAGTCATGATCGCCTCCCCATGTCCGATTGGATTGCGTTGCGCTTTTCCGCCCTGTGCTCGCTGGTGACTGAGATCGCCGCCAACATCCGCTGCATCACGGCAGGCAGCTCGGCAGTGCAATTTCAAAACAGGTCGCGAACCCGGACGAAGGCTAATCCCGTCTCCGCAGCACGGCGTACCTTCCGCTCCAAAACTTGATTCAGAGGAACCTCCCGTATGAAGGTTTCGGAAAGGTCGGACCCGTCCATGCAGATGACCCGCTTTCCGCGGCCGAACGCCGTCAGTCCATCTTCCGAGAAACCGGTGTAGCTTATGAACAGGCCGCGTGTCCAAGCAGCCTTCTGCTCGACCTTGCCATGAAAGGTGTGAAGATGATCGATGCCCGACGGTGCGTTTTGCCATTTGCCTTCGAGCAGGTAGGTTTCACTCCCGAGCAGGAAGCTTCCGTCGATCTGTTCACCTATTAGCCGAAATGGGTCTCTGGCCTCTAAGCCGAACCTATCGAAGAGCCGCTTCAGGAAGGATTCGAACGCGTAGCCCCTTGCGTGTGGCTCAAGGCCAATTAGGTCCTGTAGCTCAGCCAGGAACTGAGGGTAAAGCTCGCGGTCGAACGCGGGTACCGGAGACGCCCCAGCTTGCGGCGGCGTGGTAGTGCCGGAATTAAGCCGGTTTATGATAGTCAACAGGCGGCCGTGCGCATTTGTTATCGGATCTTCGTGTCCTACTCGTTCGCGGATCACTTCCCGATAATCCCATAGCGCACTCAGGGCGCGCACGGCGGTCGCCTTGTCGACCGTCTGGAGGAAACAGCGAAGCCGCCGTGCTTTCGATGTGCCGTATTTCGCATAGGCGGGATTGTCAATGTCGACGTTCAGCTCCTCCGCGAAGAACTGGGCGAAGGTTCGATCGCTGAAGTTAAGGACATAGCCGTCACCCATCTGGAACAGGTCATCGATAACCAGCATGTCGATCGAACGGATGTTGGGCATGGTCAAGCGATGCGCCGTTCACCCCTCCGGCCGGTACCGTTCGGTCTTGAAGAGGCCGCGGGCGAAGGCGAGGTATTCGGCCCGGGTCATTGCCGGGGTGAAGTCGGCGATGATCTGGCGGGCGGACGCGGCGTTATCGTAGAGGAGGTCGATCGCGGTCATCGCCAGGAGCTTCGCCGGGGTGAGGTAAGCGTGCTCGGGCTCGTTGATGCGAAAGTCGGCGCCGTGCGTCTTGCCCAGTGCGCTGGCGACATAGGGGTGGATGACAGGCATCATGTGGGCGATGTCGCCCATGTCGGTGGAGCCGGTGCGGTGGCCGCCGATATCGAACTGGCCGGGGCCGAAGAGCGCCTCGACATTGGCGCCAAAAAGTTCGCCGAGCGCGCGGTCGTTGCGTTGCGGCAGGTAGCCGGGGATCGTGTTGATCTCGACTTCGGCGCCCATCGCCATCGCGCCCGCGCGCAGGCAGCGGTCGACCTTCAGGTTGGCGTCGATGATCGCCTCGCGCGAGCCAGCGCGGACAAAGGTCTCCATCGTTACTTCGGCCGGCACGACGCTGACCGCGTCGCCCCCCTTGGTGATGATCGGATGGATGCGCACGGTATCCTTGTCCCAGAAGCTCTCGCGCTGGGCGTGGATCGCGTTCAAGGCGAGCATCGCCGCGGAGAGCGCGTTGATGCCGAGCTGCGGGGCGCCACCGGCGTGGCTGGCGCGGCCGGTGAAGCGGATCATCTTGACCAAGGCGCCATTCGACGAGTCGGCGATGTAGGAGCGCTTGGTCATCTGGTCGTGCGACCCGGCGTGGATCATCATCGCCATGTCGATGTCGTCGAAATGGCCCTTGGCGACGAGTTCGGGCTTCCCGAGCAGGAACTCGATCTCGCCCTTGTCGCGGCGCTTCAAGCGCTCTTCGACATCGATGAATTCCTCGGCCGGCACGGCGAAAAACACGATTTCGCCGGCGAGGTGCTCGGATGCGCCGACCGCCGACAATCCCATCGCGACGCCGAGCATGCCGGCAATCTGGGCGTTGTGGCCGCAACTGTGCGCGGCCCCGCTATGCGGGTCGGCGAGCGGGTGGTCGGAGGTGCGCAAGCTGTCGAGTTCGCCGATGACGGCGAGGCGCGGCCCGGGGCTGCGGCCGCGGATCCGGCCCTTGACCCCGGTCAGCGC
>JBARKH010000455.1:0-9383 GCA_049801295.1 Allostellaceae bacterium
GCCCGGGAGCGTGGCGGCGAGCCGCGCCAGCGCTGGGGGCACCTCTAAGACGACGCGCGCGCCACGTGCCGCCACCAGCGGCGCATAGCGCATGAACTGAAGCGAGTCGCCGAACCCCTGCTCGTGATGCAGCAAAATCGTCTTGCCGGCGAGATCCTCTCCGGTCCACAGCGGGCGCGGCAGCTTGCGCGGCGGCCGTTCTTTCGATTGGTAGCGCCACTCGTATTCACGCCACCCGTTCGCGAAGTCGCCGGCGACCAGGTACGCCAAGGCCATATTCAGATGAAGATCGGCATGGTTGGGCCTGAGGAGCTCGCAACGGTGATAGCTGAGTAGCGCGCCGGCGATGCGATTCTGCTTTTGCAGAGCGACGCCGAGGTTGTTGTGCGCATCGGCATAGTCGGGTTTTAGCGCCAGTGCGCGCCCGAAGCTCTCGATCGCTTCTTCATCACGCCCCAGGGCGGCCAGCGCATTGCCGAGACTGTTATGGGCCTCGGCCCAATCCGGCTTCAGCTCCACGGCGCGGCGATAGCTCGCTACCGCCTCGTCGAGGCGGTATAGCGCTTTCAACGCCGACCCGAGCCCATAGGGGGCCATCGGCGCATCGGGGCTCAGCTCGACGGCGCTGCGGTAGCTGGCGACCGCCGCCTCGAACTGTTTTTGCTGATAGAGGAGATTGCCGAGATGCAGGTGAGCGTCGAAGTAATCCGGCTTGGTGGCGATCGCCCGACGCAGGCTGTCCACCGCCTCTTCCACCCGGCTCGCCCGCTGCAGCACCGACCCGAGGTTGAAGTGCGCCGCGGCGAAACCGGGACTGAGCTTGGTGGCGCGCAGCATGCTCGCGATCGCCTCGTCCAGACGCCCGAGGCCCGCGAGGGCGATCCCGAGATTGTTGTGCGCCTGCTCGGCATTGGGATCGAGGCCGATGGATTCTTGCAGCAGCGCGACCGCTTTCCGGTGATCGCCCCGCTGAATCGCGATGATGCCGAGGAGGTGACGCGCGCCGGCATGCGAGGGTTGATAGGCGATCGCTTCCTTTGCCGCGATCTCGGCAGAGTCGAGCCTCCCGGCGCCATGATGCGCGAGAGCGGCATCGAAGACCAGTTGCGGGTCGACGGCGTCGATGGGCGGTGCTGCCTCGGCGCCCGATGCCGCCGGACGCGGCTGCCATTCGGGCAATATCTGATTGACGCGCGCCGCCAGCGATTGCCGCATTCCGACCAGCACGCTGTCCCAATCCCCCGGTCGTGCCTGGCGGAACAGCCGCAAGCTCGGGTACCAGGGGCTATCCTCGCGGTCCAGCAGCCATCGCCAGTCCGGGGCGAAGGTCAACATCGCCCAGACCGGCCGGCCGAGCGCACCCGCGAGATGCAGGACGGCGGTATCGACCGCGATGACCAGGTCGAGATTGGCGATCACCGCGGCAGTGTCGCTGAAATCACCGAGCTGATCGGAGAGATCCGCAACCATGCCGATCGGCAGCCGCGCGAGGTCGCCGGCATGCTCGCCAACCTGAAGGCTGAACCAGCGGATGCCGGGGATCTCCAGCATCGGCAACAACCGCTCGACCGCGATCGAGCGGTTGCGGTCGTTCTTGTGCGACGGGTTGCCGGCCCAGGCGATCCCGACCTTGAGGCGAGAGCCGCCGCCAAGCTTCACGCGCCAGCGCTCAACCGCTTCCGGGTCGGGCGTCAGATAGGGTATCTCGGCCGGGATCGTGGCAAGATCGGTACCGAAGCGGTCGGGCAGGCTGAGCAGCGAACAGTGCACGTCGAACTGCGGCAGCTTCATGCCCGCCGCGACAATTTCAGCCACGCCTTTGACGCCAGCGGCGAGGCGCGCGAGCGGTGGCTGAACTTCAAGAACCACGCGCCCGCCGCGCGCGGCCACCAGCGGGGCGTAGCGCATGAACTGAATCGTATCGCCGTACCCCTGCTCCCGGTGCAGCAGAATGGTCTTGCCGGCGAGCGGCCCGCCGTCCCAAACCGGCTGAGCGAAGTCTCTTTGAACATGCCGCTTGGTCCGCAGGCGCCATTCGTAGCCGCGCCAGCCGTTCGCGAAATCGCCCTCGACCAGCTGAGCCAGCGAGAGGTTCCAGTGCGCCTCGGCGTGATCGGAAATGACCGCGATGGCGCGCCGATAGCATTCGACCGCGCTAGCGATCTCGTTGCGCGACATCAGCACGACGCCCAGGTTGCAGAGCGCCGCGACATGATAGGGATGGCCGGCCAGCACCTCGCGGTAACTCTCGGCTGCCTCCTCGGGTCTGTCGAAGCCGTGGAGCAGGGCGCCGAGGTTGCACCGGGTGTCGGCATGATCCGGATTTAATTCGAGCGCATGGCGATAGCTTTCCGCCGCGTCAGCGAGCCGGCCGCGTTGTTGCAAGGCGAAACCGAGGCCGGTGTGCGCATCGACCAACCGGGGCTCCGCCTCGATTGCCTTACGATACCAATCGATCGCGGCGTCGAGGTCGCCCTGTTCGCGCCGTAGATTGCCGAGGTTGACATAGGCCGCCCCATAGCCCGGCCGCGCCGCGATCGCATGCTGCAAGCTCTCCGCCGCTTCCTCGCCGCGGCCGAGCTTATTCAAGGCCAAGGCGAGATTGTTGTGCGCCTCGACATAGTCGGGCCTGGCGGCGACTGCGCGGCGATAGCTCTCAACCGCCTCGTCGAGGCTCCGTTGCGCCTGCAGCGCCGTGCCGAGATTGTTGTGTGCTTCGGCGTGATCGGGTTTGAGCGCAATCGCGCGGCGATAGCACTCGATCGCCTCGGCCGGGCGCTGCTGCCTGAATAATACGACGCCCAAATGATTGTGGGCGTCGGGATGATCGGGATTGGCCTCGGCGGCGCGGCGGTGGCTCGCCTCCGCCTCGGCGAGATCGCCCCGGTCGCGCAACATCAGGCCGAGATTGTCATGCGCCACTGCGAGCCGGGGATTGACGGCAATCGCCTGGCGCACGAGAGCGATCCCGGCTTCGCGATCGAGTTTCTGATAGCGAACGCATCCCGCCAGATGCAGGGCATCGCCATGCGTCGGGTCCATCGCCAGGATCTGCTCGTAACCCAGCGCCGCGGCGTCGAGCTGGCCGGCCTGGTGATGCTCGACCGCGGTTTTCAGGATCTCTACGAGGTCATTGGGCACGGATTTATGCTGCGCAACCGTTTTCAACTAGCTGAACGGACGGCTTTGACTATGCCAGTCGTCGCCGTTAGCGCGCGCCGCGCGTCTGCTTTGCTGCGGCGCCGCACCAACACACATTGCTTACGGCTAGTGGCTCAGATTGGTCAACGATGTCGCCTCGGCCGAATTCGTCTGTGGCGAATAGGTGATGAGGGTGCCGCCACCGGGGTCGCTGTGCGCGTGGAAGCCAGCCGCCGCATATTGGCCCAATAGCGCGAGATCGATCACCTGCGTTCCGTTGTCGGCTGTAAGCGTGCCGCCGCCGGCGCGATTGTCGCTATAGCTGAGCGCGGTCTTGCTCCCGAACGCGAGATCGGTCAGATCGATCGCGTCGCCCGCGGCGAACCCCGAAACCGCCCCGGTGAAGGCCGCCGACTGTTCGAGCTTAAGGGTGCCCGCGGCGCCACTCGCGAACTTCGTGCTCTCCGCCGATGCGGCGCCGAATTCGAGCGTCGCGGTGCCGGCGATCACCGCAATTCCGGCGCCGGTGGCGGCACCATCGACGGTGAGCGTGCCGTCCTCCGCCTGCAACGTCCCAGAATTGACAACCGCACTGGCGATGACGAGCCCGCCGGAGCCGGTTGCCTCGATCGTCCCCGAATTGGAGATGCGGTTGCCGCCGGTATCGATGACCAGCGGGTTGACCCCCGTGGCATCGATCACGCCCTCGTTGTTAAGCGTCATCGCGGCGTCGCCAATCCGGCCGGCGCCAGCGATCGTGTTGTCGCGGTTGGTGAGGGTGGTCTCGACCCCGCCGCCGACGATCGCGTTTGCGGTCTTGTCCGAGAGGGCGAGCGTACCACCGCCTTGCAAAGTGATGCCGTCGGAAAGGACGACGAGTTCGGTCCCGTCGCCGGTCGAATTCAGCGCGATCGTGCCGGTGTTGTCGATCGTCCCGCCCAGCGGCAATGTCGCGCCGTCACCGATCGTCATACTGCCGGCGTTGCGCGTGGTCGGCTCGTCGTTGAACGCGAAATTGGCGGCGCCGAGCGAGGTCACCGCGACGCCCTCGATCGTGATCGTTTCCCCGGGCCCGAGCGTCAGCACCGCGTTGCCGTTCGCGTCGTTTGCCATTCGGGATTGCAATTCGGCAAAGCTCGATATCCCGGAGAACCCGATGAGATCGATCCGGTTGCTCGCCGGCTTGAAGTCGAAGATCCGGTCGTTGCCGATCGGGTGGGCGAACACGAAGAGGTCGTTCGCGCCCGATCCGGTCAAGGTATCCTTGCCGCTCAACGCGAATATCGGGTTGCCCGGGGCGTAAGCCTCGACATTGTCCCCGACGAACTGGCTGAAATTGCCGCCAGCCGCGGCGACCCAGCTTTCGCTCACCGGAAGCACGACAGCCCCGGCAAAACCGCTGGATGGCGTGATGGCCAGCGCCGCTGGATCGCTGGTCGCGACGGTCCAGCTGCCATTGCCGAGATTGGTCCCCGCGTTGAGGCTCCAGCCGGCGGGTATTCCGGCGATCGTGACCGCGATCGTGGCGCCGCCTGCCGGGTCGACCAGCGCGAGGTTGATCGGGTTGCCCGCGACGCCCGCCGGATCATTTGACAAATCAAGAGTCACCGAGATCGACTCCGATGCGCTGGTCGTACTCGAACCCTCGCTGGAGTTGACCGTCAAGGTTAGGGTGGCAACGTGCGTGAAATCGCCGTCACTCCGTACCACCACCAGCGACCCGAGGCCGCTCAGCGCCACCGTCCCAAAGTGGATGTTGCTCGATCCGACGACCGTTCCGACCGTCCAGCCCGAGGGAATCCCCGAAATCGTCGCAATCGTGCCGAGCGTGTCGTCCGCATCGAACTTGCTCACGGGGAGGGACAGCGCGGCCCTATCGTCGGGATCGCTTCCACCACCAAAGGTGATCGTCGGTCTCCCGAACACCGGCACCTCGGCGACCGGGCTCGCCGTCACCGCGACGACCTGCGTGCCCGTCGCCGTGCTCGACCCCTCATGCGAGGTCACCGTCAAGGTCAGACTGTCGCTCGCCGCGGCCGCCACATCCGGCGTCGTCACTACCAGTGCGCAGAGATCGGCCGCGGCAAAGGTGGCGCCATTGCTCAGCGTCACCCCGCTGTTGCCGTCGACTACGCTCCAGCCGGCCGCGATGCCGCTGATCGTCGCCGCCCCCAGCGTATCGTCGCCGTCGTTACTCGCCACGGCGATGCCCGACAGCGTGATCGGACCCTCGTCGCTGCCGCTGAACACCGTCGCCCCGCCGAAGGTCGGGGCCTCGGCCACCGCCGACACCGCCACCACCAGCACTGCGCTGCCGCTCGTCGCACTCCCGCCCTCGCTCAACCCCACCGTCAGGGTCAGGCTGTCGGTCGCCGGGCCCACCCCGTCCGGCGCCAGGATCCCGAGCGCCCCGAGGTCCGACACCGGCAGGCTCACCACCCCGCCAGTCGCGGCGAGCGCCACGCTACCGTCGTAGAGAATCCACCCCGAAGAGAGACCCGACAGCGTCGCACTCGCTCCCAGCGTGTCGTCGCCATCCGCCCCGGTGACGAGGATCCCGGGGAGGGCAAAGCTTGCCTCGTCCGTCCCGCTCCACGTACTCGTGCCGCCAAAGACCGGCGCCTCCGCCATATCGGTGACGCTGACCGCCAGCACCGTCGCCGTCAGCGCCGGGCCGCCGCCCTCGCTGGAACTTGCCGTCACCCCAAGCGTGAAGCTCGTCGCTTCCGCCCCGGCCGGCGAGACGAGATGCAGCGATCCGAGGCTCCCCGCCCCGGCGCTCCACAGCCCCGACCCGATGCTCGCCGCCCCGTCACCGGTAAGCGACCACCCCCCGGGCACCCCGCTCAGCGTCACCGGCCCCAGCGTGTCGTCGCTGTCGAATGCCGTGTCGGTCAGCGCCAGCGCGATCGTCAGCGCCGCCCCGGTGCTCTCCGAAACGCTCACCCCAAGGGCGCCAAGGCTCGGCGCTTCCGCGACGTCGCCCAGCGTCACCGCGAACGAGGTCGCGGCCTGCCCGCCCTCGCTCGTCCCGGCGCTGACCCCAAGCGTGAAGCTCGTCGCTTCCGCCCCGGCCGGCGAGACGAGATGCAGCGATCCGAGGCTCCCCGCCCCGGTGCTCCACAGCCCCGACCCGATACTCGCCGCCCCGTCGCCGGTAAGCGACCACCCCCCGGGCACCCCGCTCAGCGTCACCGGCCCCAGCGTGTCGTCGCTGTCGAATGCGGTGTCGGTCAGCGCCAGCGCGATCGTCAGCGCCGCCCCGGTGCTCTCCGAAACGCTCACCCCGAGGGCGCCAAGGCTCGGCGCCTCCGCCACCGCGCTCGCCGACACCGTCAGGATCTCGACCGCGCTCGTGCCGGCACCCTCGAGATTGCTCACCGTCAGGGTCAGGAGCGCACTCTCGCCGCCTCGGTCCGGCGCGCGCACCACCAGACTGCCGATATCGCCCGCCCTCACTGTCCCGGACGCCCCGCCGCTCGTTCCGACGATCGTCGTCACGCCCGGGTCGATTACCCTCCACCCCGCGGGGACCCCGGAGATCGTCGCCCGCAGGGCATCGTCACGGTCGTGCGACACCCTGAGCCCGCTCAGCGTGATCGGACCTTCCTCGCTGCCGGTCCACGACTGGATCGTGCCGAACACCGGCACCTCGGCGACGTCGGTGACGTGCACCGCGAAGCTCGTCCTCGCCGTCGCCGTCTGCGTCGCGCCGGTCGGTCCGACCGCGGTCTCGCTCGCCTTCACCGACAGCGTGAAAGTCCTCGACTCATCGTGAGACGGCGACACCAAGCGCAGCGCCGACAGGCTGTCCGATCCCGCAATCCAGGTGCCCGGCGCCACGCTCGCCGCCCGGTCGCCACGCAGCGACCACCCCGCGGGCACCCCACCGATTGTTACCATGGGGGCCAGCGTATAGCCGGCGTTATGGACCGCATCGGTGATCGCCAGCGCCACCGCCGCGGCATTCTCGCCCAAAGTTACATTCGCCGCGCTCAGCCGCGGCGGTTCGGTGATCGCCGCTGCCGGGCTGTCTAACGTGATGATTTTCCCGGCAGTGTCGAGGTAACTGGCCTCTACCCGTATCCCGAGGACATTTGCGTCCTCTGCCCGCACGACATAGGTCGGGGTGGTCACGTAGGTGAAGACTTCGCCCGCACTATAGGGGCTGAGCTCGATTGGGATGTCCCACCAACCGCCCGAGTAAAAGCGCTGCCACTGATAGGCGATCGTTCCGATAATTCCGCCGGTGATGACCGACGCGCTCAGGGTCGAACCCTTGATCGGCGAGCCGATGACGGTGACCGTCGGGGTGACGGTGAGGGCCGAAGCCGCCCCGAACGCACTGGACGGGGTCGACGCTGCTCTCGACGGGGCTGGCCGAGTCAAGGCGTCGCTCGCGCCGCTATTGCCAGGCGCAATCACCGCCAGTGCCCCGATGTCGGTCCCCGGCCATGCCTCCGCCCGGGCACCGCTCGTTCCGACCGACGAGGTCGGAGCAATCCGGGCCCCCGCCACCGCGGCAAGATCCGGCGACCCGGCGACCCCGCTCGTCGACACCGTAATCTCGCCCTCCTCCTTTGGCGCCATAAAGGGCGGAGGGATCACGACGGTGAGAGCATTGGAGACTGTATCGGAGCGGACCTCGGCGGGGCTGCCCCGCGAGCCGCGTTGATAAAAGCGCCGCCGGTTATCGATCAGCGCCCCGGCATTTTCGGCGCCGGTCTCCACCCCGGAGACAATCAGGCGCGCGCCCTCATCCGCAGCACCGGTGATCGGCGACTGCGACTCGGTCGCAGGTCCGGCAAGCACTGTTTCTAACGAAGTGCCGTCCAACGTATCGCTCTGCCCGGTACCGTCGGCCGAATTGGCCTCGACTGGAGTTCCCAGGACAGGTTTGTCCTCCTCCGACTCGGCGTCGGAGGGCGAGGTCAAATAGGCGAAGGTTTCGCGGTTGTCGCCGGTCACGCCGATCCCCGCCAGCTGGGTCGGCCCCTCTTCATTACCGCGGCCAGCAGTGCGCCGGACGCAATGAACGCAATGTCGAATCGATCCCGGTACGGATTTAGCAAACAAAATCCATGACTTGGACATGTGTGTCCGACAGTTGTCGAGCCCGCAGCGTCACTGGCGCGGTGTGCGCCTGGCATTGGACGCTCTGGCACGCCGCGACGGGGCGCCACGGACCGCGCCGCAGCGCGGGCGGTCCGGGCCGAAACCACAAGCCTAAATTTGTTCAAAATCGGAAACCATCGCTCTAGCGGTCAAGCCGGCATATTGCGCTCAATATGGCATGCTACAAAACCTGACTTGGGACGTTCAAACAAGGCGGTTTTTAAGTTAATCCCGCTTTTTAATGATAACGCGACGACGCGTTCAGCCCATGCAAACTCGAACCTCCGACACGCAATGGTTGTACCGTTCGTCGATCACTACCGGCGACTGCTCTGGCGGCGCAGCCGATCCCACCGGCCGTGTCTTCCCGATCAGTACCGCCGTATCGATCCGCAGCGCCGCGGCCAAGCCTGTCAATCAGCCCCCCGGTCGGGCCTACCGCCTACTTGGCGCGGCGACCGCCATCCGTCGCCGCACGATTAACGCTCCGAAGGGCTCGCGGCCCGTGGCCCCGATTGGCAATCCCGGGCACATTTACCGTTTTCAGCAAGGTGTGAACACGGGAGGTGAACCGGTTGAGGGAGCCGAGGAAATGCGAACCGCCGGCGCCGGTTTCGGCGGATTGCACGCTCGCCGGAACGTAACCTTGATTGCCCGCTGTTTTTTCGGGCGCCCGTCGCCACTTCCATCCGCCGCCAATCGCGCCCGAAATCACGTAACGGTCAACACCGCGATTGGCACTCCCACCAGCGGCGGCAGCGCTGCCCGGCACCGGCGGCGGCGGTGGCGACACGGTGAACGCCATGGAATGCTGAGCACCATCGGCAACCACCCAAACAAAATACGTCCCCGGCACTGTCGGCGCCGTCAGCGCAAAACTCTGCTGGATCGACGCTCCAGGGGCCAGCGCCGCGGGGCTCACGACGGCCAGATTAGCACCGCTGTCCGATGACGATGACTGATTGATCCGCAGCACCTCCGTGCTCGTCGAACTCGCTGCCCCAAGCCCTTGATTGGCCAGCAACCAGGACACCAGCAGCGATGCACCCGGCGCCACACTCGTCGAACCCAGCTTGATGCTCCCCGGCAACAGATCGGACCGCGGTGGCGGTGGCGGTGGCGGTGGC
>JBARKH010000456.1:0-1705 GCA_049801295.1 Allostellaceae bacterium
GCTCGCCGCTGACCTGGTGGCGCGCCTCGCCCGCGAAGGGATGGGCGCGCGCCGGCTCAACCTCGCCTTTCATCGCATCGACGGAAGGGTCGAGCATATCCGCCTCGGCACCGCCCGGCCGAGCCGCGATCCGCACCATCTCGCCGGTCTCTTCGCGGCGCGGCTCGACACGGTCGATCCCGGGCTCGGGGTCGAGGACATGATCCTCGCGGTCTTCGCCGTCGAGAAGCTGCCGGCCGAACAGATCGGCTTCAGCAACGGCTCCGAGGCGACGGCGAGTGGCATCGCCCCACTCCTCGATCGCCTCGGCGCCCGGTTCGGGCTGGCCGCGCTCAGCCGCATCGAGCTGCGCGAAAGCCACATCCCCGAACATGCCTCGATCTGCGTGGCGCTCGGGGATAGCCCCCACCCGGCCGCCGTTAGCGTGGCGAACTCCCTCCCCCGCATGCGGGGGAGGGTTGGGGTGGGAGCTGCCTCCAAACCCCCTCGCCCCGTCCGGCTGTTCGTGCCGCCCGAGCCGATCGAAGCTTCCTGGCTGTTGCCCGACGATCCGCCCTTCCGCTTTACCTGGCGGCGCCGCGCGCATCGGGTCGGGCGCGCCGACGGTCCCGAGCGCATCGCCGAGGAGTGGTGGACCGGGGACGGCTCGGGGGCGGCGGGCGCCATTCGCGATTACTACCGGGTCGAGGACCGAGAGGGGCGACGCTTCTGGCTGTTCCGAGCCGGGCTGCCCGGCTCGCCCCCGCCGCGCTGGTTTGTCCATGGCCTGTTTGCCTGAGATGTCTCCCGAATACGCCGAGCTGCAGGTCACCAGCAATTTTTCGTTCCTGCGCGGCGCCTCGCACCCGGACGAGCTGGTGCGAACCGCGGCGGCGCTCGGCCACAAGGCGATCGCGATCACCGATCGGAACAGTGTCGCTGGCCTCGTGCGTGCGCACCAGGCGGCGAAGTCGGCCGGGATCCACCTCGTCATCGGGGTGCGGCTCGACCTTGGCGGCGGCACGAGCCTCCTCGCCTACCCGCAAGACCGCGCCGCTTATGGCCGCCTGACCCGCCTCCTGACATTGGGCAAGCGGCGCGCCCCCAAGGGTGAATGCCGTCTCGACTATGCCGAAATCGTGGCCCATGGCGAGGGCCAGATCCTCATCGTGCTGCCCCCGGAGGAAGGAGATATCGCCGAGTTTGCCGCCCGGGTCGCGGCGGATTTTCCCGGCCGCGCCTATCTCGCCGCGTATCATCTTTACCGCGGCGACGATATGAGCCGCCTCGCCCGTCTCGCCGCGCTCGCCGACAAGGCCGGGCTGCCACTCGTCGCCGTCAATGATGTGCTCTACCACATCCCCGAGCGGCGCCCGCTCCAGGATGTACTGACCTGCATCCGCGAGCATTGCACGATCGCGCAAGCCGGGTTTCGCCTCGCCGCCCATGCCGAGCGCCATCTGAAGCCGGCCGCCGAGATGGCGCGCCTCTTCCGCTTCTATCCAGACGCACTCGCCCGCAGCCTGGAGATCGCCCGGCGCTGCCGTTTCAGCATCGACGAATTGCGCTACGAATACCCCGAGGAGCCGGTCCCCGATGGAATGACCCCGCAACAGCGGCTCGCCGCGCTCGCCTGGCAAGGCGCCGCCGAACGGTTTGCCGCCTCCTCCCTCTCCTCTACCTCCGTATTCCCCCTCTCCCCCACCGGGGGAGAGGGTTGGGGTGA
>JBARKH010000457.1:0-2304 GCA_049801295.1 Allostellaceae bacterium
CCGTAGTGCTCACCGCCGGGTCCCGCCGCCCGGCTCGCGCCGGCTCGCGACGGCGCCCTAGGGCCGGGCGATGAACGCGCTCGACCTCGGGGTCATCGGGATCGTCGCATTGTCGGCGCTTTTCGCCTTCGCGCGCGGCTTTGTCCGCGAAGCCTTGTCGATCATCGCCTGGGTCGGCGCGGCTGCGATCACGCTCTACGGGTTTACTTGGGTCTACGCACAGGTTGAGCCGCGGGTGCACGACCCGCTGCTGTCGCAGGTGATCGCCGGGTTTGGGTTGTTCGTCGCCAGCATCATCGTGTTGACGATCCTCACCGGGATGATCGCGCGCGCGGTGCGGGCCACCGGGCTGTCGCCGATCGACCGTACGCTCGGCTTCATCTTCGGCTTGGCGCGCGGCGCGTTTCTGGTCTGCTTCGCCTACCTCCTATTGGATTTCAGCGGCGTCCAGCCAAACGACAGGCCGCAATGGATCCGCGAAGCTAAGAGCGAGCCCTACCTGCACCAAGGCGCCGACGCGTTGCGCGGATTGCTGCCCGAAGCGCTGAAGCTCAAGGGCGTCACCGCCGCCGAGGAATTGATGCGCACGGTCGATCCCAAAGCGGCGCAGAAAGCCGAGGCGGAACGGGCGATGCGCGCCCTCACCAACCCGGCCCCGGCGGCCCCGCCCAACCCCGATTCGGCACCGGCGCCGAGCTATCGGCCGGGCGACAAGCGCGAGCTCGACCGGCTCATCGGTACCCAGCACTAGGCTGCACCGGGCCGCGCCCCCGATGCCCTCGCAATAGGCAGCCCAACGTCATATATCTGTCATGGCTGGAGCGGCCAGGGCGAGGGTGGCGGATGGTGACGACCGGCTGCGACGCGGACCATTTCCACGAGGAATGCGGGGTTTTCGGGGTCTATGGCCATCCCGACGCGGCGGCACTGACCGCGCTCGGGCTGCACGCCTTGCAGCATCGCGGCCAGGAATCCGCCGGTATCGTCGCCTATGACGGCGAACAGTTCAGCGCGCATCGCGGTCCCGGCCTCGTCAGCGACAATTTCAGCTCGAAGGAAGTCATTGCGCGGCTGCCGGGCGCGATGGCGATCGGCCATGTGCGCTATGCCACGACCGGCGAAGTGGCGGTGCGCAACATCCAGCCGCTCTTCGCCGATTTCGAGTTCGGCGGGCTGGCGATCTGCCACAACGGCAACCTCACCAATTCCTACCATTTGCGCCGCCAGTTGGTGCGGCGCGGCAGCCTCTTCCAGTCAACGAGCGACACCGAGGTCATCGTCCATCTGATCGCAACCAGCCTCAAGGACACCGTGGTCGAGCGGCTGACCGACGGGTTGAAGCAGGTCGAGGGAGCCTATTCGCTGGTGGCGCTGTCGCAGGATTCGGTGATCGGGCTGCGCGATCCCTTAGGGGTGCGCCCGCTCGTCCTCGGCAGGCTCGGCGATGGGTGGATCCTCGCCTCGGAGACCTGCGCCCTCGACATCATCGGCGCCGAGTTCGTCCGCGATGTCGAGCCCGGCGAGATCGTGATCATCGGCGCCGGCGGAGTGAAGAGCGTGCACCCGTTCGACGATGTGCCGAAGCGGTTCTGCGTCTTCGAATACATCTATTTCGCGCGGCCCGACAGCGTCCTCGAAGGCGACAGCGTCTATGACGCGCGGAAGCGGATCGGCCGCGAGCTCGCGCGCGAATCGCCAGTCGATGCCGATATCGTCGTGCCGGTGCCTGATTCGGGCGTGCCGGCGGCCTTGGGCTATGCCGCCGAATCAGGGCTGCCCTTCGAATTGGGGATCATCCGCAATCATTATGTCGGGCGCACCTTTATCGAGCCGACCGACCAGATCCGCCATTTGGGCGTGCGCCTCAAGCACAACGCCAATCGCGCAGACCTCAAAGGTAAGCGGGTGATCCTCGTTGACGATTCGATCGTGCGCGGCACCACCTCGACGAAGATCGTCGAGATGATCCGCCATGCCGGCGCGCGCGAGGTGCACATGCGCGTCTCCAGCCCGCCGACGCGCTATTCGTGCTTTTACGGGATCGCGACGCCGTCGCGCGATCAGCTTCTCGCCGCCCGCTTCGATGTCGATGAGATGGCCGAATTCATCGGCGTCGACAGCCTCGCCTTCCTCTCGATCGACGGCCTCTACCGGGCGATGGGCGCGCCCGGCCGCGACCCGCTCGCCCCGCGCTTCTGCGATGCGTGCTTTACCGGCGACTACCCGATCCGACCGGCCGACGCCGACAATGGCAAGGTCTCGGTCCAGCTCTCGCTCCTGACCGAAAACGCCTGAGAACTGATG
>JBARKH010000458.1:0-5803 GCA_049801295.1 Allostellaceae bacterium
CCGCCACACAGCCCGCTCAGCTTCTGGCAGGAGGCGGGGGTGCCTGACACCCGCGTGCTCTGCCGGTAATAACCGGCCGCGGCCCCCTGATAGCCGATGCCCTCCGCAGCGCGGCCGAGATAATAGAGCGAGAGATCGTCCTGGTATCCGATACGCATCACCAATAACCCGAGGTCCTGCCAGCGCGCGCCGGCGTCGAGCTGGGCGGCCTGCGGCTGGGCGCTCCGCCATGCGGCCAGACAGGGTTCGCGGCAACCGAGGACCGCCCGGCCGGCTTGCAGATCGGCGAGCAATTGCGCCTGCTTGGCGGTATCGACCTGCTCGGCGCAGCCGACGACACTCGCGCATGCCAGCGCGACCAGGCCTCGGTGACACCATTTGCGCATCGCTGAATTTCCTGTCTCGAACGCTACGCGTAAAACTTCATCGATCGCCGCGGACCGCCCGGGCCAGTCCTTTTCCCGCTCCCCGACATTGACCGCGGGAGGCTGGCTGTGCTGAGAATCAGCCCGACCCGGGCGAGAGGCCCGCAACGGCGCGGCAGCGATGCTCGCGAGGCGGCCAATGACGAATGAGCAGTTTTTATGACGTGGTACCGGGCAACTCCCGACAGTTCCGGTAACGCCACATCGCCTGTACCCGAAAAGCCCGCGCCGCAAAGGGCGGCGGCGTTTGGGGCGATCCGGACGCTGCGGGCGCTCTTCCTCGGCACGATCATCGTTCCTCTTATCCTCGCAGCCGCCGGCGGATACTTCTCCTACGAGGCGCATTACCGGGCCGCCGCAGCGGCGCTCGCCGAGGCGGTTGCCGTCGCCGCCGAGAATACGACCAAGATACTCGACACGCACGTGCTCGTCGCGGCGCGCATCGAGGACTTGCTCGGCGGGCTGACCGACCCCCAACTGCGCGCCCAGGAAAAGGTACTGCACGAACGGATTGCCCAACAGATCGACGGCCTCCCCCAGGTTGCCGCGGCTTGGGCCGTCGATGCCGCAGGACGCGAGCTCGTCAGCGCCCGGGTGTTTCCGGTCGATCGCGAGATCGATCATTCCGGGCGCGAGGATTTTCGCGCGCTGCGGGATGCTCGCCTCAAGACCTTCATCTGGGCGTTGCGCGCGCGCAGCCTCGGCGGCGGCGATTACCAACCCTATTTCACCGTCAGCCAGCGCATGGAGACGCCGGACGGCCGCTTCCGCGGCATCATCGTCGTCGCCGTCTCGGGCGCCTATGTCGCCTCGTTCTACAACTCGCTACTCGGCGGTTCGGCGCAATACGCCGCCAGCGTCCTGCGCGAGGACGGCAGCAGCCTGGCGCGCTATCCCGAAACCGTAGAGCCCGCCGCGCCGCGCGAAGAGGATTCGCGCTTGGCGGGGGCGATTGCCGACAAGGCGACGGAAGGTGTCATCGGCAGCGGCTCGCCGTTCAAGGGCGAGGGCAGTCTCATCGCCTATGAGCGGCTGGCCAATTACCCGGTTTACGTCACGATCGAGCGGACCCGAGCCTCGATCCTCAACGAATGGCTGAGGACCATGGCCGGATATGCCGCGATCGGCGTTCCCGCGGCGATCGGGCTGATGCTGCTGAGCCTGCTGGCGCTGCGCCGCACCCGAAGGGAGCAGTCGGCGCTCGCCGAGGCGCATGATGCCGTCACCGCGCGCGCCGCGATCGAAGCCCAGCTGCACCAGGCGCAGAAGATGGAGGCCGTGGGCTTGCTGACTGCGGGTATCGCGCATGATTTCAACAATCTGCTGACGATCGTGTCGGGTAACATCACGCTCCTTGAAGCGACGATCGACACCAAGGATGCCAGGCACCAGAGGTTCATCGCCTCGGCGATGCGCGGTTGCGAGCGCGCGACGGATTTGACGCGGCGTCTCTTGAGCTTTGCCCGCCGCGAGCCGGTCGATCCCCAGCCGCTCGACATCAACGGGGTGATCACGCGCATGTCCAACCTGGCGTGGCACTCGCTGGGCGACCGGGTCAGGACCACATTCCGGCTGGAGGGCGATTTGTGGCCGGTCTTTGTCGATCCCAATCAGCTGGAGAGCGCGCTTCTCAATCTCGCCCTCAATGCCCGCGATGCGATGGCCGGACAGGGGAGCCTCACCATCGAAACCGCAAATCTGCATATTGCGGAAGCCGATCCGGAAGCCTACCCGGGCGTCGCCGCGGGCGAGTATGTCACGATCTCGATCAGCGACACCGGCTGCGGCATGCCGCAGGAGGTCCGCGACAAGGCCTTCGACCCGTTCTTCACAACGAAGGGAGCCGGCAAGGGAACCGGCCTCGGCCTCTCTCAGGTAAACGGATTTGTCACGCGGTGCGGGGGACGCTGTCTCATCGACAGCCAGCCGGGCCGCGGAACCACCGTCATACTGTACCTGCCGCGATATTTCGGCGCGACCGAGCGGCGCGAACCCGGGGCCCCCGAAGGCGAGCACGGCAAACTCCCCGCCGCCATCGCCGGCGAGGGGCAAAGCCATGAAAGGGCCCGCAGATGAAATGGCGCGTCGGCAAAGTCACGGTGACCAAGATCGTCGAACTCGAGGTGACCGGCGGCAGCCGCTTCATCCTGCCTCAGGCGAGCTATGAGGAAATCCTGCCGATCGGGTGGCTGCAGCCGCATTTCGCCGACGAGCGCGGCCGCCTGAAGATGAGCATTCACGCCCTCGTCGTCGACACCCCCGATCGCCGCATCATCGTCGATACCTGCCTCGGCAACGACAAGGAGAACCGCCGCATCCCGGCGTGGAACAACCTCCAGGGGCCGTTCCTCGCCGACCTCGCGGCGGCCGGGTTCCCGCGCGAATCGATCGACACGGTGCTGTGCACGCACCTCCATGTCGACCATGTCGGTTGGAACACGATGCTGGTGGACGGTAGATGGATCCCGACCTTTCCGCAGGCGCGCTATCTGATGGGGCGGGTCGAGTTCGCCCATTGGCGAGAGCAGCGCGGGCGCGACGACATGGCGGCTGTCTTCGCCGATTCGGTCGCGCCGATCCACGCCGCCGGCCTCGCCGACCTGGTCGAAACCGATCACCGGATTTGCGACGAACTGAGCCTCGTCCCGACGATCGGCCACACCCCGGGCCATGTCAGCGTGCGTATTGTGTCGGACGGCGAGGAGGCCTTGATCACCGGGGACTTCATGCACCACCCCTGCCAGATCGCGCGGCCCCATTGGTCATCGACCGCCGATAGCGACCCCGCCGCCGCGCGCCGCACTCGCGAGCGCATGCTGGGCGATCTCTGCGGGCGCCCGGTGCTGGTCATCGGCACCCATTTCGCCGGCGCCACCGCCGGCCATATCGTGCGCGACGGCGACAGCTATCGCCTCGCGGTGTGAACCCTCACCACGCAGACACGAGTAACACGCAGACCGCCGACCGGCGCGCGCTAACGCGCCCCGGCTTTCGCCGGGGCGAGGATCCAGTTTTGTGCGAGAGGGCTATTTCACCGACGAGAAGCTGGTCGGCTGCAGGAACGAATTGACCACTTTCGCGACGATCGGCCCGTTCTTCTCGGTTTCGGCGCGCTTGGTATGCCATTCCGGGTCGGCCTGGAAGGCGGTCCACTTCTTTTCGCGGTCGGCGAGCGAGTCCCATTGCAGCATGTAATAGAGCGCCATGTTGGAATCGCCGACCAGCACGGTCCAGAACCCAGCCTGCTTGATCTGGTGGCGCTCCCAAATCTTCAGCGTGATCGTGTCGAACCGTTTCAAGAGATCGGGCAGGCGGCCGGGGACGGCGTAATAGACGCGCAGTTCATAGATCATGGTGTTTTCTCCAAAGGATACGTCATCCCCGGGCTTGTCCCGGGGATCCACGTGGATGGCCGGAGCAAGTCCGGCCATGACGACGACGGATGATTACTTCACCGACGAGAACGAGGTCGGGGTCAGGAACGAATTGGTGATCGAGGCAACGATCGGGCCGTTCTCCTCGGTCTTGGCGCGCGCTGCGAGCCATTCCGGATCGGCGCCGAACTTGCCCATTTTCGCGTCGCGCTCGGCCAAGGATTCCCATTTCAGGAAATAGGTGAGGTCCTGGTTGGATTCGCCGACGAGCGTCGTCCAGAACCCGGCCTGGTGGATCGCGTGCTTCTCCCAGAGTTTGAGAGTGATCGTGTCGAACCGCTTCAAGAGGTCGGGCAAGCGGCCGGGGACGCAGTGATAGACGCGCAATTCGTAGATCATCGGGGGTCCTCCCTGGGGTGAACGGGTAAACGGGTCAGGCGGTGAGCCGCGCCGCGACCCAGGCGGCGGCATCGAACAGCGCCTCGTCTCGGAAGCGCGGCCCCACCAGCTGGATGCCGAGCGGCAGGCCTTTGGGGCCGTTGCCGGAAGGCATTGTCAGGCACGGGGTCCAGGCCAAGGTCCAGATCGAGTTAAAGCTCGGGTCGCCGGTCGAGCCAAACCCCACGGGCGCTTCGCCGGCGGCGCTCGGGGTCAGCAGCACATCGACATCGGCGAAGATGTCATCCAAATGGGCGCGGAACAATTCGGCGGTCTCGATCGCCTCGACATAGGCGGCGAGCGGCAATTCGCGGCCCGGGGTCAGCACGGTGTCGCGCAAGACCTGGCTGACCTGCTCGTTGTGCTGTTCGTATTCGTAGGCGTAATTGCGCGCTGCCTCGAAATTGAAGATGCGGCGATGGTGTTCGAGGATGTTGGCGAAGGGCGCGGCGAAATTCACCTCGCTGACCCGCGCGCCGGCGGCGGCCAGCCGGGACGCGCTCTTTTCAATGAGCGCCTGCGTCGCCGGCTCAGCACGCTCCCAGGCCGGAGTGCGGCACACACCAATGCGCGGCGGCGTGGGCGATCGGTCGATCTTGCGCAACGGCCCGGCGACGAGCGCGGCGCGCAATAATGGAAGATCGTCGAGGCTGCGGCAGAGGATGCCGAGCGTATCGAGGTTGTGGCATTGCAGCTTGATGCCGCTGCGGCTGAATTCGCCAAAGCCGGCCTTGTAGCCGATCACCCCGCAAAACGCCGACGGGCGAATGACCGATCCGCCGGTCTGGGTCCCGAGCGCGGCCGGCACCTGGAAATCGGCAACCGCGGCGGCGGAGCCGCTCGACGAGCCGCCAGGCGTGTGCGCCGGGTTGTGCGGGTTCACGGTGGCGCCGGGAAAACGGTTGGCGAATTCGGTGGTGACGGTCTTCCCCATGATCGTGCCGCTCGCCATCCGCAGGAGCGCGACGCACGCGGCGTCGGCAAACGGGCGGTTGCCGCGATAGATCGGCGAGCCGTGTTCGGTCGGCATATCGACGGTGTCGATGATGTCCTTGATCCCGATCGGCAACCCGGCGAGGAGGCCGGGCCTTTCGGCGCGGTCGGCTTCGCGCGCCTGGGCCAATGCCTGTTCGGGATCGAGCCAGATCCAGGCCTTGACGTCGGATCGCTCCTCGGCGCGGTCGAGGCACGCCTGGGTGAGCGCTTCCGCGGTCAGCGTCCCCGAGCGGAGCCAGGCAATGGCCTCGGCGGCAGACATCCGGTTTGGCGCGGTCACTGGCGGGCTCCCAATTCGCGCTCGACCCAGAGCCCGATATCGATGAGGCGGCGATCGTCGTGGCGGCGGGCGACCAATTGGATGCCGACAGGCAACCTGTCCGGTCCCGCGCCCGCCGGCAAGGTCAGGCACGGCATATGGAGCATCGTCCACAACGAATTAAAGACCGCATCCCCGGTCGAAGCGAGCGTCCCTGGCGCCTGGCCGGGGGCGGGGAGGGTGAGGATCGCGTCGAACCCGCCGGCCCATTCCTGCGCCGCCGCCCGCGCCCGCTCGGCGCCACGCCAGGC
>JBARKH010000459.1:0-4042 GCA_049801295.1 Allostellaceae bacterium
GGTGGAGTATCGCCACCCGGGATCAGCAACTGCTGGCCAGTCTTGATCTTGTAAGGGGGTGTCAGATTATTGGCAGCGATGATCACGCGCCGCGGCAGGCCGTACTTTGCAGCAATGCGACTCACCGATTGGCCGTGCTCCACGACAATCCGCTGGGCTTCGCGCGTTGCGACCGGGGCTTGCTGCGGGGTGTCAGGGCTTGGCGCAGCAACGTCCGGCGCACCGCCGTTCACCGCTGTTGGCGTTGGTGCCTGGCAACCAGCGACAAACCCGATCACTGCTAGGGCAGCGGCAGCACGTAACATGCGGTTTTGCATGGTCGTCCGTC
The DNA here is from genome assembly GCA_049801295.1 of Allostellaceae bacterium. Classification (GTDB taxonomy): domain Bacteria; phylum Pseudomonadota; class Alphaproteobacteria; order ATCC43930; family CGMCC-115725; genus DATARH01. The sequence goes on from JBARKH010000459.1 coordinate 329, forward strand.
CTCCCATTCCCCGACTTTGCCCCTCTAGGGACCTCGCATTTGCTCTGGATCCGGTCAGCGGTAGCTCAGCCGGGGTCAGGCTAAATCCGACGCAATATCTATGCTGATATCGCCGTTGTGCCGCAACATGTCGACGAATTTCCCTTTGCTTCTGCGGGAGTGCGTAGTCACGGCGAACGCATTGCAGGACGATCGGGAGGGAATCGGTCCCGGCAGGCTCGATAGCACAATCTAGCTGGGCGAACCCGTTGAGTTCATCTTCACTGGCAATGGCGGGGCGCAGGACAATGCGTCCGCTGCGGTTAACTCCCCAAAAAAGGATGTCGGTCGGCGCTCCAATGCGGCCCGTGTGCAACGTGCGCGCCGATTACCTGGGGTACAGGCACAAGAGGCCTCTACCATCGCCCGCCGTTGGCTGCTTTCGGCGGATTTTGTTGAAGAAGTCGGTTGAAGGCGGGAGTCGGCTGGGATTCCGTAGTGCTTGGGGGCAGATCGGGGGCGAGGCCCATGATAGGGCAGCGAGGCGACGGTCAGGCGTCGCTTTTTGTAAGTTTTGCCTCGAAGATCGGGTTCCGGCCGATCACCTGCTGCGGAAGATCGACCGGTTTCTCGACCTCGGCGCGTTGCGGCAAAGACTGGCGCCGTTCTACAGCCCTCGATCCGGAACTGATGATCCCGCCGGACCCTGCCAAAAGCACGTCCGAGGCCGACACCGCTACCAGGCGCCCGCCGGCGGCCCCGCGGTCGCTCGTGGAATTTGCGCAGACCGTCTATCGACACGGCAAAAGTGGCGTCTCGCCCGGATCACCGAGGGTCGGGACGGCGGCCTGTTTGCGGCTCCCGAGGAAGACATCGAGAAGATCGGCGCGGCTGACGATGCCGACAAGCTTTCCGTCACGGAGAATCGGTACGCGTTTCAACCTGCGTCGATGCAACAAAGTCGCTACGAGATCGATCGGCGCCCCATCCGATACGGATATGACATGGCGCGTCATGAGGTCCTCCGCCTTCAGATGACGCGCTTTCGCCAGCTCCTCCAGATCAGACGGCCTCATCGTTAAAGAGACGCAGCCCCGAGCCCGGTGGGCTTCGCTCGGATGGCCGGCCGAGCAGATCACCCTCGCCGATGATTTCAACGAAACAGCCCTGGTTGTCCACCACGGGCATGGCGCTGATCTTGTTGTCGAGGGGTTGGCGCGCCAGCATGCTGACGCCGGCCTCGGGCCGCGCCGTCACGAGCTTGCTCGTCACGATGTCGCCGGCGTTCATTGCGTGCCTTCGGATGGGTTGTGCGGCCGTTATTGGCGCTCGCTCTCTTCAGGCTCTTCGCGCTTCAGGATCTCATAGACGCGAATAACGGCACCGCGCGGTCCGCGCCCCATTTCGGTGCCAATCTGGTCGTCTGCATCCATCCACGTGGATGCCTCCAGAACCTCGGCCGCGGTGGCGCCGGTCTCCAGGATTTCCAAGAGCAGCGCGTCCTCGAGGGGCCCCAGGATGCCGACGATATCGCCGGCCGTGGCTGGGTGTTTGCTATCCTGCATCGCCTATTCCTTCTCGGTCGGGTTGTTCAGCGCCGGAGCAATCGTCTGAACGCGGCAAGGTCGCGGGTGTTGATCACGTCGGCCGGTTCGAGCCAGCCGCGCCGCGCCTGATCGACGGCGAAGCGCATGAAGCCAAGCTCGGCCGTGCTGTGCGCATCGGTCGAGACCGCAAGCTTCACGCCGATATCCTTGGCAAGTTTGCAGTGCCACTCGGTGAGGTCGAGGCGGTCCGGCTGACCGTTGATTTCGAGCGCGACGCCGCGCTCGCGCGCCCCAGTCAGCATGCGCTCGATGTCGATGTCCATGCCGACGCGCTGGTCGATCAGGCGGCCAGTCGGGTGGGCGATGACGGCAATATGCGAATTGTCCATCGCCTTCAACAGGCGCTCGGTCTGGTTGTCGCGCGGCAGGTCGAAGGCGGAATGCACCGCCGCAACTGCGAAATCGAGCCGCGCCAGGATGCTGTCCGGCAGATCGAGCCGACCGTTTTCGAGGATGTCGACCTCGACTGAGCTGAGCACGACAAAGCCCGAAAGGGTTTCGTTGAGCGGGGCGATCTGGTCGATCTGGCCGGCGAGCCGGTTCGCGTCGAGGCCGCGGGCCACCGTTACCCGCTTGCTGTGATCGGTGATTGCCAGGTACGTGTAGCCGCGCTGTTGGGCCGCCCGCGCCATATCGGCCAACGACGCACGACCATCGCTTTCGCTGGTGTGGACGTGCAGATCGCCGCGAATGTCAGCGATCGTCACAAGATGCGGCAGCTTTCCCTGCCGCGCAGCCTCGATCTCGCCGTGGTCCTCGCGCAATTCGGGCTCGATATAGGGCAGGTCGAGACGCCGATAGACTTCCTCTTCGGTCCTGGCCGCAATCCGGTGCGTTCCCTCGAACAGCCCGTATTCGTTGAGCTTGAGCCCGCGCCCGGCGGCGATCCCGCGCAAGGCGATGTTGTGTGCCTTGGAGCCGGTAAAATACATCAGAGCGGCGCCATAATTGGCTTCCGACACGACCCGCAGATCGACTTGCACGCCGTTTTTCAGCACCACCGAGGACCGTGTGGGGCCGCGCGCTAGCACCTGCGCGACATCCTCATAACCAACGAAGCGCTCGATGACGCTGGCGCGCGGCGGCGCGGCGACGACGATGTCGAGATCGCCGACGGTTTCCTTGCAGCGGCGATAGCTGCCGGCGACGGCCGCCTGGCGGACCCCCTTCGCCTCGCGCAGATAGCGCAGCAGCGGCTCGGCGACATCCTCAGCCACCAGCCGCTTGATCCGAGGCGTTACCGCGGCCCGTTTCTCGGCCTCCTGCAATATCCGCTGCTCCGTCTTGGCGCCGAAGCCGGCAAGCTCGCGGATTTTGCCAGCTTTTGCTGCGGCAACGAGGTCGGCAAGGCTGTGGATGCCGAGGCGATCGTAGAGGGCGTGCACCCGCTTCGGGCCGAGGCCAGGCAGGTCAAGCAAGGCGAGCAGCCCGGGAGGAGTCTTCCGCTCCATCTCGTCGAGCACGGCGATATGGCCGGTCTCGGCGAGCGTCTCGATCTTCCCGGCGAGATCCTTGCCGATCCCCGGCAACTCCGCCAAGTCCTCGCCGGCCGCGGTCATCGCCAGCACGTTGCGAGGCAATTCGCCGACGACTCGCGCGGCAGTGCGATAGGCGCGGATGCGGAATGGGTTGCCGCCTTCGAGTTCGATCAGATCGGCGAGCTTGTCGAGGCTGCGCGCGATATCGGAATTGAGCACCGGCATGACCATGAAAATGACCGCGCCCGAATGCGCGCGCGTTGATGTAGATCATCCACAGCCGCTGCAATTCCGCCGATCCTCGGGACGGTCGATCGGTGGCGTCCGTGAGGAGCAGAGCGACCCGCGGCCACCTCCGTCATAGCTGGAACACCCGATGCAGCGCAGGCATCTCGATGTTCCCCACAAGGTGTGGCGCGAGCGCAACCATCACAGACTCTTCGCCGTGCACCAGGAAAGTGGTCTCGACATCGGCGATCCCGCGACGCCAGGCGAGCGCATCCCAGCTTCGGACATGCAAGTGCGCGGCGTGCTCGCACGGGGCCGAGAGCGAAGCCGCCTCTCCGCCGCCATAGTCCGGAGCGTCGATCAGAACGACGCCGATGGCACGTTTGCGAAGGATGTCGCCGGCGATTTCGAGGTGCCGTGCT
>JBARKH010000460.1:0-7502 GCA_049801295.1 Allostellaceae bacterium
CGGATCGCCTGGCCGGGGGCGACCGCATCGCCGGCCCGGGCGCGCTTGCCGTCGACCCGGACCTGCCCCGTGCGCAAGAGCTTCTCGAGGCGGCCGTGGCGGAGTTCGGGATAGTGCCGGCGGAACCAACGGTCGAGCCTCCCGGCGCCGTCTTCGGGGCGCACGGTTACAATATCGACGCCGGTCATGGATCGGATGCCGCGCGCTGGCGCAGCTTTTCCCAATACTCGAGGCGTTTTTTGACCTCGCGCTCGAAGCCGCGCTCGCTCGCGCGATAAAACACGCGGCGCTCGACGCCGTCGGGAAAATAGTTCTGGCCGGAGAATCCTTCTTCGGTGGCGTGGTCGTAGACATAGCCGCTGCCATACCCCAGGTCGCGCATCAGCCGGGTCGGCGCGTTGAGGATATGCAGGGGCGGCATCAGGGAGCCGGTTGCGTCCGCCATCGCACGCGCTTCGCCAAAGGCGGCATAAGCGGCGTTCGATTTGGGCGCGGTCGCGAGGAAGATGACCAACTGGGCGATCGCCAGTTCGCCCTCGGGGGAGCCGAGCCGGTCGTAGGCGTCCCAGGCGGCCAGCGCCTGCACCAAGGCCTGCGGATCAGCCAGGCCAATATCCTCGACCGCGGCGCGCGTCAGGCGGCGCAGGATGTAGATCGGGTCCTCGCCGCCGGCCAGCATGCGCGCCAGCCAATAAAGCGCCGCGTCGGTATCCGAGCCGCGCAGCGATTTATGCAGTGCGCTGATCAGGTTGTAATGGCCTTCCTGCGCCTTGTCGTAGAGCGGCGCGCGGCGCTGTACCAGCGCGGCCAGTTCACGCGGCCCCAGCGCCTTATCGCGCGGCAGCCGGTCGATCTCCTCGACGAGGTTGAGGAGGAAACGCCCGTCGCCATCGGCCATCGCCCGCAATGCAGCGCGGCCATCCTCGCTCAACGGCAGCGCGTGCCCGAGATGGGCCTCGGCGCGCTGGAGCAGGGTTTCGAGCGCATGATCGTCGAGCCGGCGCAAGACGAACACCTGGGCGCGCGACAGGAGCGCCCCGATCAGCTCGAAGGACGGGTTCTCGGTCGTCGCCCCAACGAGGATCACCGTGCCGTCCTCGACATTGGGCAGAAACGCATCCTGCTGGGCGCGGTTGAAGCGGTGGATCTCGTCGACGAAGAGGAGCGTGCCGTGCCCCATCTCGCGGCGTTTCTTCGCGGCGTCGAACACCTTGCGCAAATCGGCGACCCCGGAAAACACCGCCGACAGTGGCTCGAAGGCAAGGTCGGTGCCCCCTTTTGACAGCTCTTGCGCCAAAAGGCGCGCGATCGTCGTCTTGCCGACGCCCGGTGGCCCCCACAGGATCATCGAGGCGAGTTGCCGCGCCGCGACCATGCGGCCGATCGGCCCCTCGGGTCCGATCAGATGGTCCTGGCCGAGGATGTCGGCGAGGCTCTGCGGCCGCAGCCTGTCGGCCAAGGGGCGCGGCGCCTGGGTTTCAAACAGCGTGGTCATCGCGTCGGCTATATGGGGCGAATGCGGCAGCGGCGCAAATGTGCACGGGGCTCGATGTTGCGTCGTGTTCCACCCGTTAATTCCGGCGAATAACAGGTCCGCGTCTGCGGGGCGACCGACCCGAATCCGATCGCGGCTCGCTGCGGGTAAAAGACAGCGGGGCGTTCCATTGCTCGCCTAGCGCCGACATGGAGATATTGATATCATAATCAGAATAAAATAGCAATATGTTTTATAGCAATTATGCCCGCGAGGCGGCAAAGACATCGTCGAAGGTGGTGCGCAGCGCCGCATCGACCTCGGAGATCGTGGCGCGACTGCCGAGCCGCGCCAGCGAGGTAACGCCATGCCCGGAGCTCTCGGGGGCGATGCCGCACGGCACGATGCCCGCATAGTTCGATAGATCGGGATCGAGGTTGAGCGCGACCCCGTGATAAGTGACCCAGCGGCGCACCCGCACACCGATCGCGGCGATCTTGTCGTCCCGCCCGTCGGCTCCAGCAATCCACACGCCGACCCGGCCGTCTCGCCGCTCGCCCTTGACACCGAAGCGCGCCAGGGTGGCGATCATCCATTCTTCGAGCCGCCAGACATGGCAGCGCAAATCGCGCCCCCGCTTATTCAGGTCGAGCAGCACATAAGCGATGCGCTGGCCGGGCCCGTGATAAGTGTATTGCCCGCCGCGCCCACTCTTGAAGACCGGCAAGCGCTGCGGGTCAAGCAGGTCCGAGGGAACCGCGCTGGTGCCGGCGGTGTAGAGCGCGGGGTGTTCGAGGAGCCACACGAGTTCGGGCGCGCTGCCCTCGCGGATCGCCGCCGCCCGCCGCTCCATCGTGGCCACGGCCTCGTCATAGGCCACGGGAGCATCGCTGTGGCGCCACTCGAGCTGGAAATCCATCACGGTTGCTATGATATCGTGGATTTGCTACACGCGCCTCCTCCCTGGCGTGCGGTCGTGGCGGAATTGGTAGACGCGCAGCGTTGAGGTCGCTGTGGGGGAAACTCCGTGGAAGTTCGAGTCTTCTCGACCGCACCAAGCTCCATCGGCACGCGCCGCCAGCTCCGCTCGCCGTGCGGTTGCGCCGTAGCGTCTCGGGCACTACGCTGACGATCGGGAAGTCAGAGGGGCGCCTCATGCGCGCGATCAACATCGCAATCCTCATCGTGGCGTTGTGCGGCAATGCGGCGCTGGCGGAAACCGTGGGCGGCAAATACACCGTGCAGGGCAAGAACATCGACGGCTCGTCCTATGGCGGCACGGCCACGATCACCCCGAGCAGCGACTCGACCTGCCGCATCGTCTGGAAAACCGGCTCGACCTCGAACGGCATCTGCATGCTCGCCGGAAAGGCCTTTGCCGCGGCCTATGTGTTGAACAAGAGTTTCGGCCTGGTGGTTTATGAGCTGCAAGGAGATGGCTCGTTGAAAGGCGTGTGGACGATCGCCGACCAGCCGGGCGCCGGCACCGAGATTTTGACCCCGGTGAAATAACGCCGCCGCCATGCAGAACACCCGCCTCGCCATGCTCGACCACGATCTCGGCCCGGAGATCGACATGCTGCGGGTGAGCGTGCGCGATTTCGCCGAGGACAGAATCGCGCCGATCGCCGCCGAGATCGACAAGACCGACCGCTTTCCGGCCGAGCTGTGGCCGCAGATGGGCGCCCTCGGCCTCCACGGGATCACGGTCGAGGAGGAATATGGCGGGGCCGGCATGGGGTATCTCGCCCATTGCGTCGCGATGGAGGAGGTGAGCCGGTCCTCGGCCTCGGTCGGGCTCTCCTACGGGGCGCATTCAAATCTTTGCGTCAACCAGATCCGCCGCAACGGCAGCCAAGCGCAAAAGCGCAAATACCTCCCCGATTTGATCTCGGGGAAGCATGTCGGCGCCTTGGCGATGAGCGAGCCGGGGGCCGGCTCCGATGTCGTCTCGATGCGTCTGCGCGCCGACAAAAAGGGCGACCGCTATGTCCTCAACGGCACCAAGATGTGGATCACCAACGGGCACTATGCCGATACGCTGGTGGTCTACGCCAAGACCCGGCCCGCTGCGGGCGCGCGCGGCATCACCGCTTTTCTGATCGAAAAGGGGATGAAGGGTTTCCAGCCGGGGCAGAAGCTCGACAAATTGGGCATGCGCGGCAGCCCAACCTCCGAACTGGTGTTCGCGGATTGCGAAGTGCCGGCGGAGAATGTGCTGGGCGCCGTCGACGAGGGCGTTCGCGTCCTGATGAGCGGGCTCGATTTCGAGCGCGCCGTCCTGGCCGCCGGCCCCATTGGCATCATGCAGGCCTGCCTCGACGTCGTCATCCCCTACATCCACGACCGGAAACAGTTCGGCCAGGCGATCGGCGAGTTCCAGCTGATCCAGGGCAAGCTCGCCGACATGTACGCGGCCTCCAGCGCGGCCCGCGCCTATGTCTACGCCGTGGCGCGGGCCTGCGACCGCGGGCAGACAACGCGGAAGGACGCCGCCGGCGCGATCCTCTACGCCGCCGAGAGCGCCACCCGGATCGCATTGGATGCAGTGCAGATATTGGGCGGCAACGGCTATATCAACGACTATCCCACGGGCCGTCTCTTGCGCGACGCCAAGCTCTACGAGATCGGCGCCGGCACCAGCGAAATCCGCCGTATGCTGATCGGCCGCGAGATCTTCACCGAGAGCGCGTGATTGACACGCCACCCGAGCAAGCCCAATTTTCCGCTATGGCTGAGACCGTGACCCTCGAATTCCTCAGCGCTCAGATCGAACGCGTATTTGCGGAGCTGCGCACGATACGCGACGACCAGGTGGCGATGCGCGACGACATCAAGGTGCTGACGACGATCGTTCTGCGCCACGATAAGACGTTGACTGGCTCACTCACACAGATCCGGGCGATGGTCTCGCAGCATTCTCGCTTTAACGACCGGCTCCGCCGTCTAGAGGAACAACCCGCGGAATAGTGGCCAATGCGCCGGCTGATCTCCTCGGGGTCGCCCTACGAGGCCGCCTTCGGCTACAGCCGCGCGGTGGTAGACGGCGAATTTGTGTTTGTCGCCGGCACGACCGGCTTCGACTACGCGGCCATGACGATATCGGACGATCCGGTCGAGCAGGCCCGCCAGGCCTTGCGCAATATCGCGGCGGCGCTCACCGAAGCCGGCGCGAGCCTCGATGACGTGGTGCGGGCCAGATACTACCTGCCCGAGGCCGCCGATTGGCCGCGCATCGGGCCGGTGCTGGGCGAAGTCTTCGGCGCGATCCGCCCGGCCGCCACCGCCCTCATCTGCGGTCTCATCGACCCGCGCATGAAGATCGAGATCGAAGTGACCGCGCGGCGGGCTGACGCGGCCACCGAATGAGGCTTGCATCGGCGGTTAGGTTGACAGGCGTGCCCGACGCTCCAAATCTTCACCATGGTTGGGATGGTTACCGCGCGGGCCGCGGCGAACAATGCCGCACGAGATCAGGCTGCTATTCAATCTAAAGGGGAAACCCGCCTGATCTCAGCCTGTAGTATCAGGTCGGCTGATTCCAAAAAACCAACCGTAGGTTGGACACTCGTGCGCCGACCGGCGACCGTCTCGGGGTCCGGGTGATGCGGCTTTCGGACGAACAAACCATGCTGCGCGAGGTGGCGCGGGAGTTCGCTCAGCGTGAGCTCACCCCGCATGCGGCCGAATGGGACCGCACGGCGCGGTTCCCGAAAGAGGCGCTCGCCAAACTGGCCGGGCTCGGCTTCATGGGGATGCTGGTGCCGCCCACATATGGCGGGGCCGGGGGCGACCATGTCGGCTATGCGCTGGCGTTGGAAGAGATCGCGGCGGGCGACGGCAGCGTCTCGACGATCCTCAGCGTGCATAACTCCGTGGGCTGCATGCCGGTGCTCCATTACGGCTCGGCGGAACAGAAAGAGCGCTTTCTCAAGCCGATGGCGCGGGGCGAGATGCTCGCCTGCTTCTGCCTGACCGAGCCGCAGGCCGGCTCCGACGCCGCTTCGATCAAGACCCGCGCGACGCGCCATGGCAATCGCTGGGTCCTCAACGGCACCAAGCAGTTCATCACCTCGGGCCAGAATGCGCAGGTCGCGATCGTCTTCGCGGTTACCGACCCTGAAGCCGGGCGCAAGGGCATCAGCGCCTTCATCGTGCCGACCGCGACGCCGGGCTATCGCGTGGCGCGGCTCGAACATAAGCTCGGCCAGCGCGCCTCGGACACCGTGCAGCTGGTCTTTGAGGAGATGGAGCTGACCCCCGATCTCCTGCTCGGCGCCGAGGGCGACGGCTATAAGATCGCACTCTCCAACCTCGAGGGCGGGCGCATCGGCATCGCGGCGCAGGCGCTCGGCATGGCGCGGGCCGCCTACGAGGCAGCGCTCCTCTATGCAAAGGAGCGCGAGGCGTTCGGCCGGAAGATCATCGCGCACCAGGCGGTGGCGTTCCGCCTGGCTGACATGGCGACCCAGCTCGCCGCTGCGCGCGGCCTCGTCCTCGACGCGGCCGAGCGGCGCGACCATGGCGAACCCTGCCTCAAGGAGGCGGCGATGGCCAAACTCTTCGCCTCCGAGATGGCCGAGCGGGTCTGCTCCGACGCGATCCAGATCCATGGCGGCTATGGCTATCTCGCCGATTTCCCGGTCGAGCGGATCTACCGCGACGTTCGCGTGTGCCAGATCTATGAGGGCACCAGCGACATCCAGCGTCTCGTCATCGCCCGCGAGATCGCCCGGGGGTGACCCGGCCCCGTTATCCTTCCGCTTCGCCCAGCACCTCGGCAAAGAGGGCGCGGTCGATATTGCCGCCAGAGAGCTCGACCGCGACCCGCTTGCCGGCGAGACGTTCGCGTTCCTGGAGCGCGGCGGCGAAGGACGCCGCGCCGGCGCCCTCGGCGACATTGTGGGTGTCGGTGAAGAGGATGCGCATGGCCTCGCGGATCTCGGCCTCCGAGACGCTGACGACGCGTGCCGCGCCCTTGCGGATGATCGCGAGCGCCGCCTCATCAGGCACGCGCACGGCGAGCCCGTCGGCGATCGTGTCGGCCGAATTGGTACTGATGGGCGTGCCGGCGGCGACCGAAAGCGCATAGGCTGGCGCGTTGGCGGCGACGACGCCGACGATCTCGGCGGTTTCCCCCAACGCCTCGCGCGCCGCGATCATCGCGCAGATGCCGCTGCCGAGCCCGATCGGCACGTAGACGGTATCGAGGCCAGGGACGGCGCGGAACAATTCGAGGCCGCAGCTCGCCACCCCGCGCACCAGCGCGGGATCGAACGAGCGCACGAGGTGGAGCCCGTCGGAGGCGGCGCGCGCGGCGGCGTATTCATAGGCCGCCTGGAAATCGTGGCCCTCCTCGACGAGGGTCGCGCCAAAGGCCTCCATCGCCCGGTTCTTCTCGACGCTGTTGCCGTGCGGCACGACGATTGTCGCAGAAAGGCCGAGGCGAGAGGCGGCATAGGCGATCGATTGTCCGTGGTTGCCGCGGGTCGCGGTGATGACGCCGTGGACGTCCGGCTGGGTGCGGCGCAGTGCGTCGAGATAAACGAGGCCGCCACGCAATTTGAAGGCGCCGATCGGGGTGTGGTTTTCGTGCTTGACCCAGAGTTCTGCGCCAATGCGGCGCGACAGGAGCGGCCAGCAATATTGCGGAGTTGGCGGCACCACCGTGCGAACCAGCGCGGCGGCTTCATCGAGGCGGGCGAGATCGGCTGTCATGGGTCCCTTGGTCACCTGCCACAACGAACGTGTCGAAGAACGCGTGCGTCAATCCTACAGCAATTTCCCGCTCCGAATAGTCGACCGGAAAACCAAGCCCGTGCTAGAAGCTTCGTCCATCACCCCCCGCGGAGCCCACAAGCGTAGCGATGGACAGATCGAGAAAAACCGGCTTTGCCGACCGCCTGAGCGCCGCGGCGGAAGCCAAAAAGGCGCTACTGGAGCAGGCGGCCCGAGCGAAGGCTTTGGCCGAAAGTCCGGAGGCGCTCGAGCGGCGCGCGGCCCGGGAGGCGGCGAGCCTGGCGCGGGC
>JBARKH010000461.1:0-1880 GCA_049801295.1 Allostellaceae bacterium
ATTTGCGGAAGCGCATCGCCCGAGCCGCCCGATTCGAAGACCGAGCGCGCGGTCGCCGCGGCCTCCTCTGCCGCGGCGCGGCCATGGCATAGCGCCGCCGCCTCGGTCGCCAGGATCTTCTTCGCCTCGTTGATGTCGCTGTCGGCGAGCTGTTCGAGGCGAGCGATCTCGGCCAGCGGCAATTCGGTGAACAATTTGAGGAAGCGGCCGACATCGGCGTCTTCGGTGTTGCGCCAGAATTGCCAGTATTCATAGGGCGTCAGGCGATCGGGGTTGAGCCAGACCGCGCCGCCGAGGCTTTTCCCCATCTTGGCGCCGGACGCGGTGGTAATGAGTGGCGTCGTCAGGCCGAACAGCGCGCGCCCCTCGGTGCGGCGCGCCAATTCGATGCCGGCGACGATGTTGCCCCATTGGTCGGAGCCGCCCATCTGCAATTCGCACCCCAAGCGCCGGGCCAGCTCGACGAAATCGTAGGCCTGCAGGATCATGTAGTTGAATTCGAGGAAGGTCAGCGGCTGGTCGCGTTCGAGCCGCAATTTGACGCTGTCCTGGGTCAGCATGCGGTTGACCGAAAAATGCCGGCCGATGTCGCGCAATAAGGGGATGTAGCGCAATTCGTCGAGCCAATCGGCGTTGTTGACCATGACCGCGTCGGTGGGCCCCTCGCCGAACTTCAGGAAATTGGCGAAGGTGCGGCGGATCCCCACCATGTTGCGGGCAATCTCTTCGTCGCTGAGCAACTGGCGCGTCTCGTCGCGTCCGGTGGGGTCGCCGATCCGGGTGGTGCCGCCGCCCATCAGCACGATCGGCTTGTGGCCCGCTTGCTGGAACAGGCGCAGCAGCATGATCGACATCAAATGGCCGATATGCAGACTGTCGGCGGTGCAGTCGTAGCCGACATAGGCGGTGACGGCGCCGGCGTCGAGCCGCGCGTCGAGCGCCGCCAGATCGGTGCATTGATGGATGAAGCCGCGCTCTTGGGCCGCGGCGAGAAAGGCGGAACGGGCGTTTGGCATGGCGGCCTCATCTAGCACAAATCTGCGCCACGCGCTGGGGCTGATGAGCGGCACCTCGCTCGACGGCATCGATGTCGCGGCGCTGGCGACCGACGGCCGCCGACGCGTCGATCCCGGACCGGCGCTGACCCTGTCCTATCCGCACGCCTTCCGCGAGCGGCTGCGCAATGTCCTCGGCGGCACAGCGCCGAGTGCCGAGATTGCCGCGGTCGAGGCCGAACTAACCCGGCTCCATGGGCATGCTGTCGCCGAGTTTCGCGCGCGCCATCCCGATGTTGACGTCGAACTCGTCGGGTTCCACGGACACACGATCCTCCACCGTCCGGCCGAGCGGCGCACCTGGCAGATCGGCGACGGTGCGCTCTTGGCGCAGCTTGTCGGGGTTGATGTTGTTGCCGATTTCCGCAGCACCGATGTGGAGGTGGGCGGCGAGGGCGCGCCCTTGGCGCCGCTCTACCACGCCGCGCTCGCAGCCCAGATGACAAAGCCGGTCGCGATCCTCAATCTCGGCGGGGTCGGCAACGTCACCTGGATCGGCGACCAGGCGGACGACACCCTCGCCTTCGATACTGGCCCCGGCAATGCGCTGATCGACGACTGGGTGCGGCGCCACACGGGCAAGGCGGCCGATATCGACGGCGCGCTGGCGCTGGCCGGAGAGGCTTCGGCCGCGCATGTCGCGCATTTTCTCGATCACCCCTATTTCGCGCGCCGGCCGCCCAAATCGCTCGACCGCGACGAATTTCAGGGCGCCATTCCCGAGGGTTTCGCCCTCGCCGACGGCGCGGCGACGTTGACGGAGATGAGCGCGGCGGCGGTGGCGGCGGCGCTCCGGCATTTTCCGGGGTCCCCGCGGGTATGGCT
>JBARKH010000462.1:0-3227 GCA_049801295.1 Allostellaceae bacterium
GGCCCGAGCCGACCAGGGTGAGGATCGCGTCGACGACGCTGTCGCCGACCGGGATCCGCCGCACCAGGCGCTGCGCGGCCAAGAGCTCCTCGCCGGTCATCGCCTGCCGCGGCGGCTGCTCGGCGAGGCCGGTCGTGGCGATCAACATGCGCCGTTCGGCGTCGCGGTCGGGATAATCGACATCGATCTGCAGGAGAAAGCGGTCGAGCTGGGCTTCGGGCAGCGGATAGGTCCCTTCCTGCTCCAGCGGGTTCTGTGTCGCCAGCACGTGAAACGGCCGCGGCAGCGGGTGGTACTGGCCGGCGATCGACACCCGGCCCTCCTGCATCGCCTGCAAGAGCGCCGATTGAGTGCGCGGGCTGGCGCGGTTGACTTCGTCCGCCATCAACAGCTGGCAGAACACCGGGCCGGGGATGAAGCGGAACGAGCGCCGCCCGCTCTCGCTTTCTTCCAGCACCTCGGAGCCGAGAATGTCGGCTGGCATCAGGTCGGGGGTGCATTGGATGCGCTTGTCGTCAAGCCCGAGGATCGTGCCGAGCGTCTCGACGAGCCGCGTCTTCGCAAGCCCCGGCACGCCGATCAACAGCGCGTGCCCCCCCGACAACAGCGTGATCAAGGCTTGCTCGATGACCTCGGCCTGGCCGAAGATGACTTCGCCGACGCGCTCGCGCACCAGGGCGAGGCGCTCGCCCAGCGCTTCGACCTCGACGACGAGATCCGCCTGATTGGTGGTTCCGTGGGCGGTGTTTACCGGTATAGGTGACCTCAAGCTGTCCGATCCCTCTTCACGCGCGGCCCAGTTACCCAAGACGATGGCGCCGACACTGATGCAAAAACCCGACCGCGGCAAATCTTCCCCGGCCAAATCGCGCGGCGGGCGTCCCCCCGCGATCGAACTCGGCGATCTTGACATGCGGATCGCCCGCGACGGCAACTGGTTTTATCGCGGATCCGCGATCACCCGTATGCCGCTCGTCAAACTGTTCGCCTCCGTGCTGCGCCGCGAGGGCGATGGCAGCTATTGGCTGGTGACCCCGGCGGAACGCGGCCAAGTCACGGTCGAGGATGCGCCCTTCATCGCGGTCGCCGTCGACCGGGAAGGCGAAGGCCGCGAGCAACGCCTCATCTTCCGCACCAATCTGGACGAGATTGTGATGGCGGACGCCGACCACAAGTTGCGCGTCGAGACTGCTGCGGATGGCGCGCCGGCACCCTATATCCTGGTGCGGCCGGGGCTTGAGGCACGGCTCGCCCGCCCGGTATTCTACGAGCTCGTCGAGTGGGGCCAGGAGGAGCCGATCGCGGGCGAAGTACAATTCGGGGTCTGGAGCGGCGGCATGTTCTTCCGGCTCGGCGAGCTTGAAGCGGAAATTTAGGCGGTTTTATTTGTTATTGTCGTCCCAACGAAAGCCCGGACGACGAGAAAGGGCTCTGTCTAACCCATGATCCGAGCTCGCGCAATCGAGCGGCTGGCTGACCGGCAACCCGGACGGCGCGGCTTTGGCGGCACCGATGACCCGGAAGAGGCGGCCGCGTTTCGCACCGTCCTGCGCGGCGACCGCGATCTCAATCCGGCGCTCAACCCTGCGGTGACCCCGCCCAGCACCGCGCTCCGGCCGGCGGCGGTGTTGGTGCCGCTGATCGACCACGCCGGCGGCATGTCGGTGCTGTTGACCCAGCGAACGGCGCATCTCTCGGCCCATGCCGGGCAAATCTCGTTTCCCGGCGGCCGCATCGAAGAGCATGACCCGGACGCCGTCGCCGCGGCCTTGCGCGAGACCGAAGAGGAGGTCGGGCTGCCGCGCCACCAGGTCAATGTTGTTGGCCGGCTCGACACCTACGTCACCGGCACCGGCTTCGAGATCACCCCGATCGTCGGGATCGTCGCGCCGCCCTTCGCGCTGGCGATCGACCCCTATGAGGTCGCCGAGGCGTTTGAAGTGCCGCTCGCCTTCATCCTCGATTTCCGCAACCATCAGCGCATCGAGCGCGCGGTCGGGGCGCGCCGCCGCTGCTTTTTCGTCCTCCCCTTCGAGGGCCGCAACATCTGGGGCGCCACCGCCGGAATCCTGGTCAATTTGGCCGAGGTGCTGGCAGATTGAAGGAGCCATGCTCCGGGTCTTTTTCACGATCGTGCTGCCCCTTGTTTTGCCGACCGCGCTCTATTTGGTCTGGCTGCGGGTCGCGCATTGGCCAAGAGCGGGGTCCTCGGAGGGATCGCCAGTCGACGAGAGCGTGCGCTGGGCCGCCCTCCCCTGGGTGTGGCTGGCGGCAGCCGGCGCGGCTCTCCTCGCCTTGGTGCTGTTTGTCGTGACCGTCCATTTCGGCACCTCGCAGCCGGGAACCTATGTGCCGCCGCGCTGGGAAAATGGACGGGTCGTGCCCGGCCACATCGAACCGAAGCCGTGAGGAAAATTTCGCCGCAGCCGTGGATGGAGGAGCCCGCGACCCGCGCGCTCCTCGAAGCATTGCGCGAGGCGGGCATCGCGGCGCGGTTTGTCGGCGGCTGCGTGCGCGATGCACTGATCGCCCCGGGGCTCAGCCGTACGATCGCCGATATCGACCTCGCCACCCCTTCCCGCCCCGAGGAGGTTGTGGCCGCGCTCGCCAAGGCCGGCATCAGGACGGTGCCGACCGGGATCGCCCACGGCACCGTCACCGCATTGGTGCCGCCGCGCCATTTCGAGATCACCACTTTGCGGCGCGATGTCGAGACTTTTGGGCGGCGTGCGCGGGTCGCCTTCGACGCCGATTGGGCGGAAGACGCCGCGCGGCGCGATTTCACGATCAACGCGATCTATCTCGACCCGGACGGGACCCTCTACGACCCGGTCGGCGGGCTTGCCGACCTCGAGGCGCACCAGGTGCGTTTTGTCGGCGAGCCGGCGACGCGGATCGCCGAGGATGTGCTGCGGATACTCCGCTTTTATCGTTTTACGGCGCGATTTGGCGGGGGTGACGGCGAACCCGCTGCGCGCGCCGCCTGCCGGGAGGCGGTGCCGCTATTGCGGGCTCTCGCGGCCGAACGAATCGCGCAGGAGCTGCATCGCCTGCTCGGCGTCGCAAACCCGGTCCCGGCCTTGCGCATGATGGCAGACGACGGGGTGCTCGCGGCAATCCTGCCCGAGACAGCGGGTGTCGGGGCGGACCGCCTGGAAAAACTGATCGCGCTCGAGCCCGAACCGGACCCGCTGCGCCGGCTCGCCGCGCTGCTCGCAGTCGACGCC
>JBARKH010000463.1:0-3283 GCA_049801295.1 Allostellaceae bacterium
CGCCGGGTCCGAGGTGATGTGGCGCCCCTGCGCGGTACCCGCGACCCGGCGCATCACGAAAAACGGCCTGCCGATAATACTCGGATCGGCAGAGGCCCAGAGCGGCTCGGGCACGCTGACGCGAGCGCCAAACACCGCCTTCAGCATGGCGAATTCCTCGATCCGCCCGAGGCTCGACGGGATCCCGGTCGGCGCGTCGGTGCGCAAGACGAGGTCGTGTTCGCCGTCGAGTGGGCCGCCGACGAACCGCGCCCGGAAGCCCCAATTTTCCTGGATTGCTCCGCCCGCAAGCAGCGTCAGCTCGCCGATGCCGACATTCCGCGCGTCGCCCGCGTCCGCCAGGAAGCGGGCCAGTTCGATGCGGTCAAATGGCGGCAACGGCGTGGCCGCCATCGACCGAGATGACGGCGCCCGTCACATAGGCGCTGGCGGGCGAAGCAAGGAACAGGAGCGCCCCGTCGAGGTCGGGCGCCTGCGCGATGCGCTTCAACGGAATGCGGGCGATCAGGTTCTGGCCTGCCTGGGTCTGAAAAAACTCGCGATTGAAGTCGGTCTCGACATAGCCCGGCGCCAGCGCGTTGACGAGGATGCCATGGCGCGCCAGCTCCATCGCCAGCACGTGGGTCAGATGGATGAGCCCGGCCTTCGCCGTGCAATAGGCCGGGACCCGCCCGATCGTGCGCAGTCCCAGGACCGAGGCGATGTTGATGATCCGCCCCGGGCGCTTCTGTTCGACGAGATGATGGGCGAAGTCGCGCGCCACCATCCAGGCGCCTTTCAAATTGGTGTCGACGACATGGTCCCAATCCGCTTCGGTGTGCTCGAAGAGCGGCTTCGTCACGACGACGCCGGCATTGTTGACGAGGATCGACAGCGGGCCGAGTTGCGTTTCGGCGGCGGCGATGGCGGCGGCGATGCTCTCCTGTTTGGTGACGTCGCAGGCGAGTGGCAGGCATTGCCCGCCCTTGGCTTCAATCTCGCGCGCCAGATCGGCGAGGCGGTCGGTGCGGCGGGCAGCGAGCGCCACCCTGGCGCCGGCGAGCGCCAAGATCTCGGCGAAATGCCGGCCGATCCCGCTCGATGCGCCGGTAACGAACGCCACCTGCCCGGTGATGTCGAAGCTCGGCAGATCGGTCATCTACATGCCTCTCTTGACCGCCGGGCCTCAGCAGACCGTGCGTCCTTCGAGACGCGCCCCTTTGGAGCGCTCCTCAGGATGAGGAAGATTTGTGCGTGGCATGAAAAACCTACCTCATCCTGAGGAGCCCGCGCAGCGGGCGTCTCGAAGGACGCATTGGCGCTCACGGCCCAACCTCCTTCGCGCGGTCGCGCAGCGCGTATTTCTGGATCTTGCCGGTCGAGGTCTTGGGCAATGGCCCAAAGACGATGCTCCGGGGCACCTTGAAATGGGCGAGGTTGGCGCGGCACCAAGCGATGATGTCGGCGGCCGTGACTTCTCCGGCACCCTCCCTCAGCGTGACGAAGGCGCAGGGCGTCTCGCCCCATTTTTCATCCGGTCGGGCGACGACGGCGGCTTCCATCACCATTGGATGGCGGTACAGCACCTCCTCGACCTCGATCGAGGAAATGTTCTCGCCGCCCGAGATGATGATGTCCTTCGAGCGGTCCTTGACTTCGATGTAGCCGTCCTCGTGCATCACCGCGAGGTCGCCGGTATGGAACCAGCCGCCGGCGAAGGCGTCCCCGCTCGCCGCGGGATTTAGGAGGTAGCCCTTCATCAGCGTGTTGCTGCGCAAGAGGAGTTCGCCGATCGTCGCCCCGTCGGCCGGAACGTCCTCCATCGTCGCCGGGTCGGCGACGCGCTGATCATCGAGGGTCAGGTATTGCACCCCCTGGCGCGCCATCTTGGCGGCCCGTTCGGCGGGTGGGACGCGGTCCCATTCCTCCTGCCAGGCGCACACCGTCGAGGGGCCATAGCTCTCGGTGAGGCCATAGAGGTGGGTGACGCGGAACCCCATGCGCTCCATCGCCTCGATGACGGCCGAGGGCGGCGCCGCGCCGCCGGTCGCCGCCTCGACGACATGGTCGAAGCGGCGCTTCACCGCGTCGGGGGCGTGGACCAGCATGTTGAGGACGATGGGGGCGCCGCACAGGTGCGTCACGCGGTGCTCGGCGATCGCGGCGAAGATCGGCGCCGGCTCGACGCGGCGCAGGCACACGTGGGTCCCGGCGACCGCCGTCACGCCCCAGGTGTAGGTCCAGCCGTTGCAGTGGAACATCGGCAGCGTCCACAGATAAACGGAATGCCGGTCGAGCCCAAAGGTGATCGCGTTGCCGAGCGCGTTGAGGTAAGCGCCGCGGTGGTGATAGACGACGCCCTTGGGGTTGCCGGTGGTGCCCGAGGTGTAGTTGAGGGCGATCGCGCTCCATTCGTCCGCGGGTGGTGACCATGCGGCGGCGGGATCGCCCTCGGCCAGAAACTCCTCGTATTCGGTGCCGCCGCCAATTCCACTGATGGGGGGGCCATTGTCGCCGTCGGCGATCTCGATGAGCGGGATGTCGTGGCCGAACTCGCGCAGCGCCTCGCGCACGAGGGGACCGAATTCCCGATCGGCGATCAGCATTTTGGCCGCGCCATGGCCGAGGATGAAGGCGATCGAGCGGGAATCGAGCCTATAGTTGAGCGCGTTGAGGACGGCGCCGGCCATCGGCACGGCGTAATGCGCTTCGAGGAGCGCGGGCACGTTGGGTGCCATCACCGCGACGGTGTCGCCAGCCATGATGCCGCGCTTTCGCAGCGCATCGGCAAAGCGCCGGCAGCGCGCGTCGAACTGGCGATAGGTGAAGCGCCGCTCGCCATGCACCACGGCGAGCTTGTCGGGATAGATTGCCGCTGTCCGCGCGAGAAACCCGAGCGGCGTCAGCGCCGCACTGTTCGCCGGGTTGCGCGCGAGATGCGGCGCATCGTAGATCCGATCCATGTCGCCATCCTTTGCCGCCGAGCCGGCAGCGTCAAGCGGCGCCGGCCGCGAGGTCGATCCGGAACACCTGCTTGGTCCTGCCACCCGGTTCGGAGCGGGTGGCGATCAGTTCCCCGCCATTCGTCAGGATGACCCGGCGCGAGGGTTCGTTGTCGTCGTCGCAGGTGATCTCGACGCGGTTGAGGCCGACCTCGCGGGCGACGGGCAGCATCAGCGCCAGCGCACGGGTCGCATAGCCGCGCCGCCGCTTCCACGGCACGACCGCATAGCCGATATGGCCGGAGACATAATCGGGCAGCGTGTCCTTGCCGCGCACATAGCGCAGATTGATGACCCCGCAG
>JBARKH010000464.1:0-2576 GCA_049801295.1 Allostellaceae bacterium
CGGCGACTAGATCCGGGTGAGTGCAACCACGGGAATCTGGCGGCTGGTCTTTTTCCGATAGTCATTGAAAAACGGCATTATAGCAGCTTGGGCATTGTAGAGCCGTTCGCGCTCCTCGCCGGAGGTAATCTTGGCCTTGGCCTGAAACTTTTCGTTGCCGATTTCGAGCGTCACGGTCGGGTTCGCCACGATGTTGTGATACCAGGACGGATGTTTGGGCGCGCCCGCGAAGGAAGCGATGAGCACATACCGGTCGCCGTCCTTTGAGTACACCAGCGGATGGACGTAGGTTTTGCCGCTCTTGGCGCCTTTGGTCGTGAGGAGCACCATCGGCGCGCCGGCGAACTGACCGGCGACCTTGCCGCCATTGGCGCGGAACTCCTCGATCACTTTGTTGTTGAACTCGGTCATCGTAGACATGGCATGACTCCTCGCTTGGGCCCGGAGCATCCGGGGTTGTCCGCTCCACTGGCGAAGCGACTAGCGATGTTGCCACGAGTCGGCGTATCACTCAAACAGGAATCGTCGGTGTCAAAGCCCTCGGTGAACCATGCTCTCGCCTGGCGATCTCGCCGATCGATTGCGCCCGTCCCGCCAGCAGATCGTTTGGTCGTCTAACAAATAAGCTCCCAGATAGATACTCGTCACAATCGAAAAAGAACGGGCCAGCGCATGACACGCTAGCCCGACGCCGACTGGGTTAAGGGAGGGTAAACACTAGTTAGCGCCCCCCTCTACTAAATTGCTGCGCGAGCGTCCAATCCGACTTCCTTGCCGCACACCTGCCGCAACGATATAGCTCGCCAATCACGCCAAGGGGAATTGTATGGCAACGATCTACAAACCAGGTGATGAAGTGCCAAATTCAGGCATCTACAAAGTCATCCACGATCCGATACGAACTTAGCTCAGCCTTCCGAGTTGACCGCGCGCACCAGCTCCATGACGCGCCCAAGCGTGGTGAATTTTTGTGCGAGATCGCGCCCTTCGGGAGCGACGCGCAGCGTCGTGACACCGGCAGCCTTGTAGGCCCGGATGCGATTGCGCACCATCTCGGTGTCACCCAGCAGATTCGCCTGGATCACCATCTCGGGCGGCACCTTGGCGATCGCTTCGGGCCGCTTTCCGGCGACCCAGAGACTCTGCACTTCGCGCGCGGCCGCCTCCCATCCACCCCGTTTGAATGCATCGTTGTAGAAATTCGTCGTCGCCGAACCCATCGCACCGAGCGTAAAGGCCATCGCGGGCTTCAAAGGTTCCACCAGCGCATCCAGATCGTCGCCGAACGCGACCGTGCCGCCAACCTGAATGTCGATGTCGGCCAGGCTGCGCCCGGCCGATTCAGCGCCGCGGCGCAGATAGTCGAGGTGCGCAGCGGCGTGTTCCGGCGTAAACGACGTGCCGAGCCAGCCATCAGCCGCAGCACCGGTGTATTCCAACGCATGAGGTCCGAGCGTCGCGAGATAAATCGGAATGTTCGGATTAGCGGGTTGTGACAACCGTAGCGCCTTGCCCTGTCCGCCCGGCAGCGGCAGTTCGTGATACTTACCGTGGTATTCGATCTTTTCGCCGGCAAACGCCAGTTTGATGATCTCTACCGTTTCTTTCATCCGCGTGAGAGGCACCTTGAACGGCCGGCCGTGCAGCCCTTCGACGACCTGCGGACCGCTCGTACCGAGGCCGAGGATGAAGCGATCGTTGCTGATTGCGGCCATCGTCAGCGCTGTCATCGCGGTCATCACCGGCACACGTGCGCTGATCTGCATGATGCCGGTGCCGAGCCGGATCCGGCTTGTGCGCGCGGCGATATAGGCGAGCGGCGAAATCGCGTCCTGACCCCATGCCTCGGCGGTCCAGACCGCATGTACCCCGAGCTTTTCCGCTTCGACGACATAGTCGACTTGTTCGTCGAAGTCGCGCTTGCGGCCTGACGCGGCGCCGCCGATCCCGATGCTGACTTTCATGTTACCCCCTATACCAGCTAATCATTGCCGAGTGAGGCGAACCAAACGCGGCCGACTCGGATACAGGTAACTACAAGGACGAGTTGAGCGGGCTCTGATAGACCGCGCATCGGCGCGCAGAGCGAAGCGGTTTTACGTTTGCCCCAACCATCAGATCAGCTCTACCAGCACGCCGCTCGACGATTTCGGGTGCACCACCCAGCGAAGCTTAGCTCCTTCCGCGACCGGCGCACGCTCGATCACCGTAAGACCCTTGCCGGCGAGCGTCTTTCCGGTTCCCTCGACATCGTCGACCCGCAGCGCGAGGTGGTAGAAGCCTTCGCCTGCCTTAGCCAGTCTGCGCGCCACCGCGTTGCTCAGGTCCGCCTTGTCGGTGGGCTCCATCAGCTCGATGTGCATCTCGTCGGGCGTTCCCTGCGGCGAAAGAAAGGCGCTCCGAATTCCCTCGGCCGCAATATCCGTCCGCCGAAACTCTTTCATGCCAAAATTCTCCGACCAGAGCTTCACGGCCGCATCGAGATCGCGAACCACGATGCCAATGTGAGTTATTTGCGCTGCCATTATTGCCTCCGTGCTCAAATCGCCTTGCGGCCCGGCCCGTCGAACGCGATC
>JBARKH010000465.1:0-2932 GCA_049801295.1 Allostellaceae bacterium
GGGATCGAGCGAGCCGCGCGATCAGGCACCGCACGGCATCGGCGCGGACCACGAAATCGACCGCGACGGCGCGTTCGACAGCGCCTCGCCGTCGGCGATCAGAACGGCAATCTCCGGCAGCGCCCGCAGCGCTCGGCGCCGCGCCATGATGTCGGGCCAACGCCAAAGGTCATCGCCCTCGCCGGTGCGGGTCAGCGGCAGCTCGTAATCGTCGCGCCCGGTGGTTTTGCGGTGCATGGCCCGCCGCCATTCGAGATTTTCAGGAGCCGGCGGCACGCGCCACGCCCTCGCCATTGAACGGATCTCGTTCTCGATCTCTGCCGCCTCGGCGGCGGCTTTCTCCCGCTCCGGTTCCGGCGCCGAAGGATCGGCGGCAATCAGGCGACAGGCCTGGAGTAGTTGAACGGTTATCTCGTCATTCGTCAGCGCACGGAGCCCGTAGGGGTCATCTTCACTCGGTGCCAGCGCCTTTTCCAGCCGTGCGACTCTGCTGGCGAGCTTCATCGGGGCGGCTGTATCCGCCGCAGCTTCATGCTGGCTTCGACCACGGCCGCCAGTCCGCCTTCGGCTGCCATCACAGTGGCGAAGGCGCGCTGCCATTCGGCGTTCGACGTGGCCGCCGCCAGGGCGCGATCCTCGTCGCTGGCTCGCTCGGGATCGTCCCTGACGACGTGATAGGCATGCACGATAGCGTGCGCGCGGTCGATATCGTGACCGACGTGGAAAGAGCGCTCCAGCCGCCCGATGCGCTGTTCCAGCCTCCAGGTCATTTCTTTTCCGCGGTCTGCTGCTCAAGCGCGGCAACCCGGTTTTCGATTTCAACGGTCTCCAGAGCCTTGCGCCGTATTTCCAGCACTGCGGCGACGCTGGCGGCTTCCTCGGGCGTGAGTTCGCCCCGCCCCATCGCAAGCGCGACGGCGCCGACCGCGGCTCCGATGTCGCGGGCCGAGGTCATTTCGGGAATGGCAAATCTGACGGGCCGCCCCTTCCGCGGTGGCGCGATCCGATCGAGCACCAGCCGGGCAGCCGTCATGTCGCCATCCTTGGCGGCGGCCAGGACGGCGCGCACCACCGCCTCGGCGTCTTCCTGCATCAGCAGCTCGGCCGCCACGGTGGTGCGGTGGCGGGCGCCCTTCGGCTTACCGCCCGGATTGCCGGATTGGCCCCGCCGGAAAGGTCTCCCCCGCTGTATTCCCGCTGTATTTGCAGCCATGAACGTCAGCCCGAAAGTCTCGCCGATGCCGCCGCGATCAGCCGGGCCGCTAGCCGAACGGCGCGAAGCGGATCGAGCGAAACCGCGGCAATGGTGCCGCCCTCGCCATTGATAGTCAGCCGGGTCGGTTCGCCCGGCGCATCAGCGACAACCGCGTGTGCTTCTCCCAACCCGCGGGGGTGGTGCGGGATCGAGCGCGGGATCACGCGGCCAGCTCCCAAGCGACCACACGGCCGGGCTCTGCTGGCTTGCGACGCCAAGTGCGCCGGTGCGCGTCTCGGTCGTCGCGGTGTTCGCCGACGCCGCAACCAGCCGGTGGCCGTCGAGCAGCCACAACAGCCCGGCGCGATCGATCCGAGCGAACGGGCGATCTCTGCCGAACAGGTCGTGCAGCCCCCAGATCAACGGTTTCGGCGGGTGCGCCCGAAAATGCGGGATCGGCGGTCGCGCTGGTCATGGCGCCAATCCTGGCCGGTGGTCGCGGCAGTACCAGCGGCCGGGCAGGTCGCCGCTGACGCCATAGCCGTACGCTCCCCAGGCGCCGCATTCGAAGCAAAAATGGAGATGCATCGGGCCGCGGCGATCGTCCCGACCGCGCCGAGCCGGGCAGGGCTGATCGAACGGTGGCTCCCCTGGCACCGGAGCGCGCTCGAACCATGCCGCCGGGGCGAGCATGTCCGGCTCGACGATCGCCCGCGCTGAAATCTCGATCTCGGGAGTCTGGGCTGCTAAAGCTGCTAAAGCTGCTAAAGTTCCTGCTTCACCCTCGCCAACTTTAGCAGGATTAGCAACTTTAGCTGAGGCGGCCAGTTGATCCGCGCTATCGAGCGCCGCCCACGGATCGAAAAACCGGAATGCCGGCATGACGATCACCCGCGCACGACGCGCCAAGCCTCGCGGCGGCGCTCGCCGGCAATCTCGGCACCCTGCGGTATGCGCACCAGCCATCCGTGATCCTCCAAGGCGGTTACGACTTGGCGCGCCGTCTTACCGTCGCGGATTGCGGCGGGGCCGCGCTGGTACAGGTCGGGCAGCGATATCGCCAGCTCCAGCCAATGGTTCAGCAGCCAGTCGAGTGCCTGCTGTGCCCGCCGCAGCTCGGCCGAAATCTGGCTGCCGCCCTGCAGCCGCAGCGCCTCGCCAGCATAGTGCTGTGCAAGCTCTGTCCCCGCCGCCATCTCGGCGTGCGCGATCTCGCCGGCGTCAATGTCGCGCACCAGCGTCAGTACCCCGGCGATCCGCGCCGCATGCTCCGGCAGCTTGTTCGCGACGCCGCTGATCGGGCGCAACTCGCCGTCATGCGTCAGCATCGTCTCGACCCGATCCGCGAAGGCGCGCCACAACCGTACCGCCGCCTCAGACAGCGGCAAGGCGCGGGGCGCCAACTCATTTGGCCGATCGCTTGCGAGCGGCAGCGGCGCCTCGAGTATCGACAGCAGCCGGGCGCCGTAGCGCGCCATCGCCGGCGCCGTCTCGGGCGCCTCGCCGTGCGACAGCCGACTGCCCATCGCGCTGTCGGGGGCAGTCATCAATGTGCGGGAAAGTAGGCCCTGATCGATAAGCAGCCGGTCGCGCAACCAAATATCGGCAACCGCCGGCTGCACCATCAAATGCAGCGACACGCGCCGGCCGGGCAGGATCGTCGCGCCGTCGCCGGCGCGCACCCGGCGGATCGGTTCTCCATCCCACGCGGCGGATAGCCCAGCCGCGGTGCGCAGC
>JBARKH010000466.1:0-10506 GCA_049801295.1 Allostellaceae bacterium
GTAATAGAGCCGCACGCCGAGCGAGACCGCCACGACGCCCAACCCGAGCGCGAGGCCCAGCCACAACCCCACCGGCCCCAATCCCAGCGGAAACGCCATCAGCCAACCGCCAAGAAACCCGAACCCCCAATAGCCGATGGCGGCGATCAGCATCGGCACCGCGGTGTCGCGATAGCCGCGCAAGGCGCCGACCGCAACCACCTGCACGCCGTCGAACACCTGGAACAACGCTGCGATGGCAAAGAGCCGCACGGCGATCGCGACGGTGCCGACATTCGCCGGATCGCGAAGATCGAGATAGAGCCCGACGATTACCCGCGGCGCCACCACCAGCAGCACCGCCATCGCCCCCATGAACACAGCGCCGAGCGCCACCGCGATATAAGCGGCCCGGCGCGCCGCCGCCGGAACGCCGCGCCCGAGCTGGAAGGCGACGCGCGCCATCGCCGCTTGCCCCAGACCCAGCGGGACCATGAAGGTTATGCTGGCGGCATTGATGACCAGCTGATGAGCGCCCAAGGCGTCCGCGCCGAGCACGCCCATCATGACGCCGGTGATGACGAACAGCCCGATCTCCAGTCCGCGCAAGACGCCGATCGGCATTCCAAGCCGCAGGATGCGCGGGATCTCGGCGATGACGCGCAGCGCCATCCGCACCGGTATCCGCCTCGGCATCAGGGCCATGTAGCCGGCAAGGCTGATCAGCATCAGCCATTGAATGATCGCGGTCGCCCAGCCGGAACCGGCGCTGCCGAGCGAGGGCACCCCGAAATGGCCGAAAATCATTATCCAGTTCAGCGCGGCGTTGAGCGGGATCGCAGCCAGCGGAACGAACATGACGACACGGGGATGGAAGGCGGCGATCAAGAGGAAGCGCAAGACGGCAAAGCCGAGAAAGGCCGGGGCGCCCCACCGGATCGCGCCGAGAAAGCGCCCGATTTCCGCCACCAGCTCCGGGCTGTAGCCAAGCAGGGACAGGAGCGAGGGGAGGATCGTGAAGAGCGCGATGACCGGCACCGCCAGGAGGGCCGCGACGATCAGCCCGGCGCCGGCAACCCGCCCGGCGGTCGGGTGATCCTCCGCGCCGATCGCATGGGCTGTCAACGGCGCGACCGCTTCCAAGACGCCCATGCACAACATCAGCAACATAAAATAGAGCCCGGCGCCGAGCCCGGCCGCTGCGAGGGGCGCCGCGCCCAAATGCCCGACCATGATCGTGTTGGTCACGCCCATCGACATCTGCGCCAGATTGGCCGCCGCGAGCGGCGCGGCAACAGCAAGCGTCGCGCGGATCTCCGCGCCGACAGGCGACCGGTCGATGGCCATGATCGCCGCAGATTACGGGGGATCGCAGCGAATTACGACCGGGTTCATCCGCCCCCTACCCGTCAAACCCCGGGATGACCAATGGGGTAATCCAGCCGAAGCCCATTGCGCGCTAGTGTCCTGATTCCGAAGTTCCCACGATCACCCCGCTTGTCATCCCGGCGGAAGCCGGGACCCATTTCCGCCATGGATACCGGCTTTCGCCGGTATGACAGGGTATGGAATGCGGCGGTCTAACTCGAAGGAGCTTCGGAACCGCCTGCGTCAGCTGATCGCCACCTCGAAGCCGCGCTTGGTGCCGGGGCGCGCCATCATCACTTCGTACCAGCGCTTGACGTTGGGGTATTGCGCGAGGTCGACCTGGTGGCGCTCGTGGCGCCAGGCCCAGCCGAGGATCGCGAAATCGGCGATCGACACCTCGTTGCCGCCGGCAAAGGGAACCTCGCCGAGGCGCTTATCGAAGACGCCATAGAGCCGGTGGGTCTCCTTCATATAGCGCTCCAGCCCATAGCGGCGGTCGGCCTCGTCCTTGACCTGGAGGAAATGGTGGACCTGCCCCGGCATCGGGCCGAACCCGCCCATCTGCCACATCAGCCATTCGAGCACCGGCACCTGGGCCCGCAGATCGCCCTTCGGCCAGAACTTGCCGGTCTTCTCGCCGAGATAGATGAGGATCGCCCCCGATTCAAAGACGCTGATCGGCCGCCCGCCCGGCCCATCCTCATCGATGATCGCCGGGATCCGGTTGTTGGGGCTGATCTTGAGGAATTCGGCGCCGAACTGCTCGCCCTTGCCGATATTGACCGGCTTCACCCTATAGGGCAGCCCCATCTCCTCGAGCGCGACGCTGATCTTGCGGCCGTTCGGCGTGTTCCAGGTCCACAGTTCGATGCTCATCGGCGGGGTCTCCAGTGAGGCGGGGGCGCGGCGGGCGGCAGCATTACGTCGAAGCCGCGGAGCTGCAAGGTGCAATCGCTACCTGTGGCGCCGGGGCCGCCGATGGCCTAGCATCGCCGGGCAACGCCGTCCCGACCCAAGAGAGGCACCCCATGGCCGCTGACCCCAATCGCGTGATCCTGACCGGCGAAAACCCGTTCATTCGATTGAGCGCCACCAATGGCGGGGCGGTCACCACGAATGCCAGCTTCTGGCGCATCATCACCTGCCCGGCCGGCCCCGGGCATGTCCTCTATCTGAAGAGCGAATTGACCGAGAACCGCACGCGCATCTACTCCGACAACATCGCGATGGCGCGCTGGCTGCAGGGCACCGTCCAGGGCATGCTCAACGCCGAGACCGCCGACACCTCGATCCCGGTCATCGACGCCGAGTTCGCCAAGTCCGGCGACCCCCGCTATTTCTGGACCGAGAGCCTGGTGTCGCACGACGAGGAAATCACCCTCACCTGGCACGAGATCGGCGATCCCCTGCTGATCCACACCAATCCCGGCGAGGGCGGGCGCAAATACGGCGTCTGCACGCTCCTCATCCCGGCGCTCGGCGCGCGCCTCGCCTGCAACGGCATCCAGGCCGCCGGAACCGCCTTTGCGACCGAGCGCGAAGGCCGCCCGTTCAGCACCTGCGCGCTCGCCTTCTCCGAAAGCTGGACCGAGGCGCGCTGAGAAACCCTCTCCCCCGGTGGGTCCCGGTGGGGGAGAGGGGGCTCTCGCGCCAGTTCAGTCGGCGGCGATGCCTTTGCGCGCCATGAATTCGGGGAAGGCCTCCCGGGCCTTGGCGTTGCGCATGACCTCGGTGGTGTAGCGCCGCTCCTCGTCCCATTGCGCTTCGAGGTCTTGCGTCATCTGCTTCAGGAGGAGCGCCTTGATACCGATGACGGCTGCGCGGTTATTGCCGGCGATGGTTTTCGCCAATTCCATCGTCTTCGCCCGCAGCTCGGCCTTCGGCACGAGATGGTTCAATAGGCCGATCCGGTAGGCTTCCTCGGCTTCGACCACCCGCGCCGAGAACAGCAATTCCTTGGCGATCGGCCAACCGACCTGGTTGGGCAAGGTCCAGGTGCTGTTGATCCGTCCGTAGGCCGCGGCGAGGAAGCGGAATTTCGTATCCTCGCAGCCGATCCGCATGTCGAGCGAGGACGCGACCACCGCCGCGCCGCCAAAGGCCAGCCCGTTCATCATGCCGATCGTCGGCTTCTTCGACATGCTGACGTCGAGATAGCCGCGCCGGGTCCGCATCCGGTCGAGTTCCTCGTCACTGTAGCGGGCGTCATCCTCGAGCTGCTCGTGGATGTCGCCGCCGGCGGAAAACGCGCGGCCCGCGCCGGTCAGCACGATGCAGCCGACCCCGTCGTCTGCGTCGAAGCGCTGCACCGCGTCGTGCACCTCGCTGGTGAGCCGCCGGTTCATCGCGTTGAGCTTCTCGGGCCGGTTCAGCGTGATGATCCCGACCCCGTCCTCGATATCGACCAGGATATGCTCGTAGCTCATGCTCTCCTCCTCATCGCGGTAGATCGCCCCAGACGACATAGCGCTGGCGCGGCCGCGGCTGGTTGCCTTCTTCGGCGAGGCGCCGATTGTGCGCGGCCACCAGATCGGCGAGCGGATCGCCGGCCACCTGCGCCAGCCCATGCTTGGCGAGCAGCGCCTCGATCTCACCCTACGGCCGGCCGCCGTAGAACGGCAGCTGGTCGCCGATCGCGGCGTTTCGGCGCTGGTGCGCGCGTTTTCGCGTTGCGGCGGCGCGCTGGCCTCGTTGTATTGCGCCCCGTCGACGATTGCGAGACGCCCGCCCGGCCGCAGCACGCGGAGCCATTCGTCGATCGCCGCTTGCGGGTGCGGCAAGGTCCACAGCACATGGCGGCTGATCACCAGGTCGAAGCTCTTCGGCGCGAACGCTAATTGCTCTGCATCGCCCTCCTCGAAGCGGACCGAGAGGCCCTGCGCCGCCGCCTTCTGGCGCGCCAGGGCGACCATCGCCGGCGCGAAATCGACGCCCGTCACCCGGTGACCGCGCCCCGCCAACTCCAGGCTCAAAAACCCGGTCCCGCACCCGCAATCGAGCGCGTCCAATGCGTGGCCCGCGGGGATCACCAGATCGAGGATGCGGTCCCACGCCGCGCGCTCCGCCGGACCGCCGATCGAATGCCCGAAATCCTCGTCGAAATGCGCCGCCCGCCGGTCCCAATGCTGGGCGACCTGGGCTTTTACGGGATCGCTGGCGACCGTGCTCATTTCAGCCCCACCACTTCAGCGAGGGCTTCGACCTGCTCGCCGTAACGCGACACCGGATTCAGCATTAAATGGTTGGCGCCCATGGCGATCACCTCTTCGAGCCGTTCCCTCACCTGTTCGGGCGTGCCGTGGATGCCGCAAAGATCGGTGCCCAGCGGATTGCGATACACGTCGGTAAACCAGCGCAACAGTTCGCGGCGCGCCACCTCGGGGCGCTCATCGACCGCCATGAAGATGCGCTTGGAGATCGGAAATTTCCCGGGGTCCCGCCCTTTCTCTTCGAGCGCGGCCTTGAGGATCGGGACCGAAGCGGCGAAATCGGCGATGCGCGAGCCGCCCGAGCCCATCCAGCCATCGGCGATTCCGGCGGCACGGCGGACGGCGTTGGGGTGGCCGACCCCCATCCAGATCGGCGGATGCGGTTTCTGCACCGGCTTTGGCGCCATCGTCTCGTTTTCGAGATGATAAAAGCGCCCGTGATAGGTGACCTTCTGCTCGGTCCACAGCGCCTTGATGATCTCGAGTTCCTCGCGGAACCGGCTGACCCGGCCTTCCTGCGACACCTCGAACTGGCGGTAGTGGTGCTCCCGGCCGATGCCGACCCCGAGAATGGCCCGGCCGTTGCTGACGTAATCGAGGCAGGCCCATTGATGCGCCAGCATCAGCGGGCTGTGAATCTGCACCACGACGACCGAGGCGCCCAGGCGAATTTTCGAGGTTACCGCGGCGGCATAGGTCAAGACGACAACGGGGTCAAAGCAGAACACATGGTCGAGCGTGTTCTCGGTGACCCACAAATCCTGAAACCCGAGCGCCTCGGCCCGCGTCGCGACCTCGCGCACCGCCGCCATGTCGATGGCCTCCGGCGAGCGGTGCGGCAGCGCCACCCCGAACGGGATCTTGTCCTTCAGCGCCATGCGGCCAGTCCTTTTCTCGGGGAGTCACGCGGGCTCACCCCCTTCGTTGTCGTCCCGGCGAAAGCCGGGACCCATCTCCGCCATGGATACCGGCTTTCGCCGGCATGACAACGAGGGGGGCCGCTTCAACAACGAGAACAGCGCAATAATGGCTGCGTTGCCGGGCTTCAGACCTTCTCGATCAGTTCCATCTGGGCGCCGTCGGGGGCTTCGATGAAGGCGACGTGGCGGCCGTTGTTGAACTGCTCCAGCATGATGTGCGCGCCGTTGTCCTTCAGTTTGGCGATCGCCCCGGCATAGTCGTCGGTCTGCAGGGCGATGTGCTCGATCCCCATCATCTGCTTGCGGTTTTGCGCCGCGCTGATCGTCGTCACGTTGAGCTGCAACCCATGCAGGTTGAGCTGGATATTGCCGTTGGGCGCCTCGTTCTTCATCGTCGCGCCGAAATTGTCGATGTAGAACTTAGCCGTCTTCTTGGGGTCGTACGTCTTGATGTGGACGTGCCCGATTTCCATGGCCATGCTCGTTTCCTCCAGTATGATTCGCTGGCGTTCGCGGGCGAAGCTTGGCAGCCCGTGGCGACGAACTCAACCATTGCAGTTAAGGGGGCAGCGATGAGCGCAGCGCGCGACCTGGCCAAGTTTCTCACCGGGGTCACCGCCACCGACCTGCCGGCGCAGGCGATGGATCACGCAGCGATGCTAGTCGCCAGCACGCTCGCCAGCGCGGCGATGGGTAAGGGGATCGAGTCCGCCAAAATCATCAAGGATATGGCGCGGAGCCTGGGCGGCAGTCCGCGCGCTTCCGTGTGGTTCGATGACGGCGCCAAACTGCCGGTCGTCGCCGCCGCGCAGGTCAACGCGGTGATGAGCGATGCCGCCGCTTCCGACGACAGCGATCTGCGCACGATCGTCCATTGCGGGACGCCCCTGGTCGCGACCGCGCTCGCCGCCGCCGAGCACCACGGCGGTACGGGCGAGGACATGCTCGCGGCAATCGTCGTCGGGTACGAGGCTGCCGGGCGCATCATCGACGCGATGACGGGCTTTCGCGAACGCGGCTTCCACGGCTCGAACGCCGCGATCTTCGCCGCGACGGTGGCGGCGGCGCGGATGCTGCACCTCAACGCCGACCAGACGACGCATGCGATCGCGCTCGCCGCAACTTCAACGGGTGGCCTCGCCAAGGCCGCCGATACCAGTGTCGCGCGCGAATACCACGCCGGAATGGCGACGATGAGCGGGATTCAGGCGGCGCGCGCGGCGCAGCGCGGCTACCAGGTCGAAGAGCGCATTCTCGAAATGAAGCTCGGCTTCTTCGAGGTCTACGGCGGGGTTCACGGCACTGAAGCCGCTACCGCCGCGACACGCGATCTCGGCGCCTCCTGGGACATCGTCACCGATATGGCGGTGAAGCTGGTGCCCGGCGGCCACCCCTATCACGCGCTCGCCGAAGCCGCCGGCAATGCGGCGCGCGAGGGTAAAATTGCCGCGGCAGACGTCGAAAGCATCACGGTGTCGCGCCCCGGGATGACCGCGCTGACCGGCCCATTACACCCGAAGGACCTGATCGACATGGCGCACAGCCCCGCCTATTTCCTCGCCGCCGGGGTCGCCGACCGAGATTTCTCATGGGTCCACGCGAGCCCCGAGAAGATCGCCGACCCGGTCATTCACGGACTCATCGACAAGATCCGGGTCGGCCCGCCGCCAAGCGAGAATGTTGCCCGCTATCGGCAGGGCGCGAGCGTCACGATCCGCACGCGCGACGGCAGGAGCTTTACCAGCACCGTCTACGCGCCAAAGGGCTCGGGCATGCTGGGGATCGCCTGGGAGGATATCGATGCCAAGTACCGCACGCTGGCGCCGCTCGCCGGGCTCGCCGACGGCCAAATCGAGGCGAGCCTCGAAATCATTCATGATTTCCGTCGGCTCGACGGCGTCGCGCCCCTGATCGCGCTGCTGCGTCCTGCCGAATAGGCTGAACCGTTCGGCTGGATTATGATCCGGCTCGATCGAATAACCCTCCCGTCGCCCCCGCGCAAGCGGGGGTCCAGGGGCAACCGCGCCGTCGCTCGCCCTGGATTCCCGCGTTCGCGGGAACGACGATCCATAGTAAGCGGGTAGCCCTCTAGGAACCCGGAGCGTCGGCGGCGGTGTCGGCTACCGCGGCCGCTTCGGAACCCGGGTCTGATGGCCCGGCGGCGCCCCAGCGGCGGACCCATTTGCCCCATGACTCCCTGGGCACGACCGGCATGGCCACCAATTCATATCGCGCGGAAGCGAGGACCCGCCTCGCCTCCTGCTCTTCGATCCATCGCAATGGCATTGATTTTCGCATCGGATTGCCGCCTGGCGCCGTATTCGGCCCCTGCAGCAACATAGTGGCAAGGCCATCCGCGGGTAGTGAAGTAGTTCACATTCTCATAAATATTATGCCAATCTTCTTAGATCTCCGGTAATTCTCTAGAGTCCGAGAACATTGTTACTAACTTTCGGCGAGGCCTGCCCACCACGTGATCCGATCGACAATCCATCGATTGAATACAATGGCATACCAGTGACAGGCCGGGTCACCCCTCCGCCGCCGGGTCGACATCCTGCGCGCCGACCGTGCGGTAGCGGTATTCGTCGGGGACCGCGCGGCCGGTATCGGTGAAGGCGCGGCGCACCGCTTCCACATTATTGCCGAGGATGCGGCGGCGGTTGTCGCGGATCCACGCGTTGGACTGGCCAAGCGGCGCGGTCGAGCCCTGGAAATGCGGCATCACATAGCGCGCGAAGAGTTCGTAGCTTTTCATCGTTTGCTCGCGATTGGCCCATTCGTGCGCCCGGAACATGACGCCGCCAAACCCGCCGTCGCTGGCCGCGAGCAGCCGCTCGATGACGCGGATCGCCGTCTCGGGCGAGCCGACGAGCGTCGTCAGCGCCTTCACCCCGTCGCGCACCGGGTCTGGGGATGTCCCGGGCACGCGGCCGAGCGTCTCCTCGAAATAGGTCGTCGTCTCGTGGCGCTCCCCGGCTTTGACCTGGCGCAAGGCCTCTTCGTCGTCCTCGGCGATGTGCATGCCGACGACGATGCGCCAATCCTTGCGGTTCATGACTTGGCCATGCTCGGCGGCGGTGTCCTCGGCGATCTTCCATTGGCTCGCCATCGCCTCGGGACCGCCGGGGAGCCCGGCGCCGATCGACAAGACGCCGAGCCCGTGCCGCCCGGCCGCGACCATCCCAAAGGGGGTGATCGTGCTGGCGATGGCGATGTGAAAGCGCGGGTCGGAATAGGGCGCGAGATGCAGCCGGGCTTCCCGCAATTCGAACCAGTCGGTCTGCATCGTCACCGGCTCCTCGCAGCGCAGAAGGCCGATGATCGCGTCGAGCGACTCGTCCATCCGGCGGCGCAGATGCACCGGCTCGATCCCCATCATGTAGGCGTCGGAGGGTAAGGCGCCCGGGCCGCAGCCGAGCATCACCCGGCCCTTCGTCATGTGGTCGAGCTGGACGAAACGTTGCGCCACCAGGAACGGGTGGTGATAGGGCAGGCTCGTCACCCCGGAGCCGAGCCTGATGTTGCGGGTCCGGCAGGCGGCTTCGGCGATGAAGATTTCGGGCGAGGCGATGACCTCCCAGCCCGCCGAATGGTGTTCGCCGATCCACGCCTCGTCATAGCCGAGCCAGTCGAGCCACTCGATCAGCTCCATGTCGCGCGCCATCGCCAGGGTAGGGTTTTCGCCAAGGCGATGAAACGGCGCGAGAAATATCCCGAACTTCATGCCGCGCTGCGCCATCAATCTATCCTCCGATCCGCGATCCCCTTATCCTGCCGCCATTCGCCACCAAACGCACGAGGGGAGAAGCGCGATGATCCAGGTTCTCGCCATCATCACCACGAAGCCCGGCAAGCGCGACGAGGTGCTCGCCGCCTTCCGCACCAACATGCCGGCGGTTCATGCCGAACAGGGCTGCATCGAATACGCCCCGGTGATCGACGCCGAGGGCGGCCCCGGCGCCAAGTTCGGCCCCGACACCTTTGTCGTCGTCGAGAAGTGGGAAAGCCTCGACCATCTCGGCGCCCATGCCCGCTCGCCGCACATGGCCGCCTACGCGGCAAAGACCCGCGACCTCCTCGCCAACCGCGAAATCCACGTCTGTTCGCCGGCCGCGTAGGTTTGCTCGCGGCGCGGCGTCTCCCTGGACCCCGGTGCCGGTTTTTTGGGTCGCGGAAATCGGCCGCCTCTTGAAAGAACAAACCATGAATATATATCCGGAGTAGGGCCCGCGCCGCTGGGCTCCGGCGGTGCCGAACAGCATAGTCGGCCCGCGTCCCGCCCCGCTGTTATCTCGCCGTTTGTTGCAAAAATGTCGCTATTATGCCGCTGTTCGTTGCAGAAATATCGCTGATATTTTGCTGTTATCTCGCTGTTATTTTTTTTTCGGGAGAATAATCGTCGTAATTTCAATTACTTAAGGACCGATATGCAGCACCGCCTTGCCGGTGAATTCGCGGTCGATCAGGCGCAGGGCGATCGCGCCGATCTCGCTCCACGGCGCCTCGACCGCGATCTGCGGCTTGAGTTTCCCCGCCGCGATCAGTTCCGCCAGGAGCCCCAGGCCAATCGAGGCGCGCTCGACGCTCATCAGCTCGTGAAAGAGGGTAAGGCCATAAAGCCGCGCGCCGCCGGTGCCGAACAGGTTGCGGCTCTCGAAGGTGACGGTGCTCGCATCCGAGATGCCGAGCGTCACGCACGTGCCGTTCGGCTGCAGCATACCGAGCGCGGCGGCAAGCGCCGGGCCGCCGAGCGAGTCGACGATCAGCCAGAACGGCCCATGCGGCTTCGCTGCCAGGAGATCGCGGCCGAGGACCACCCGTCCATCGCACCATGCCGCCACCGCCTCGCGATATTCGGGCCGGCGCACATGCCCCCAAATCTGGGCGCCGGCGGCGGCGGCGAGCTGGCAGGCGAGATGCCCGACCCCGCCCGAGGCGCCGTCAACGAGCACCTTGCGCCCCAAAAGAAGTCCGCCCTGGCGCAGCGCGTGGAGCGCGGTCAGGCCGGCGACCGGCAAGGTCGAGGC
>JBARKH010000467.1:0-25063 GCA_049801295.1 Allostellaceae bacterium
CCCGCCAACAAACCTCTGTTTGCGCCCGCCCTGACGCTCCAAACCAGACTGCAACGAACCAAATCATCGCCGACCTGCCAAGATTCAACTCTACGATCGGTGCGCCCTTCTGACATCAGGCGGCAAAGAGGCGGTCGAAAGCCTTGCTCCCTTTCTCAGAGAATAACAGTGCGCGACTGCCGCTCTCGCGTGTAACCCAGCCACATTCGTATAGTTGACGCAGGATCGCCGCGCCGAGCGCGCCCGCAAGATGGCTCCGCCGCTCGCTCCAATCGAGGCAAGCGCGGCACAGCGGGCGGCGGGTGCCGCCCAGCCTGTCCAACTCGATGCCACAGCGACGGAGAAAGCGCTGCCCGCTATCCGTGACGCTCAGCGCACCTCCGACGCCGATGATGAAACCTTTCGCTTGCAAGCTATCGAGCATTCGGACGCCGTGTTCTCCGGCGAGGTGATCGTAGCAAACGCGGGCGTTTCGAAGAGCCAGGTCTTTCGGGCCGGTTCGGACGGGAACGTGTCCGGTCCGTGCGGCGAGCCCCATCAGCCCTTCGAGAACGCTCGCCACGTCCGATCCCGAAAGGCGGAAATAGCGGTGCCTGCCTTGCTTATCAGTAGAGAGGAGGCCGGCTGCTTCGAGCTTGCTAAGATGGCTAGACGCCGTGGACGGCGCCACGCCGGCTTGGTGTGCAAGCTCGCTCGCGGTGAGCGCTCGGCCATCCATCAACGCCGTAAGCATGTTGGCCCGCGCAGGATCGCCGACGAGAGCGGCAATGGTTGCGATGTTCGGTCCGTCGTTCATACTTTTATCGTAGACGAAGCATGGACGATGGCCAAACGGTTAAGATGCTCCGAACTGATCGCGGCGGTCACGTATCTCGGCCCCTAGCTGGTCTGTCGGCGAGGAGACCAGGGGTGAAGGGCATTCAGCCGGGGACGGGGCGCAGCGGTGGGAATTGACACGGTGGGCGCGCGACGCGCAGAACCCCGCGGTCGCGAACTCAGGACGCGTTCGGGAACAGACGAAGATGGAGACGCGCCGGGCGACGACAAGACACCGTCGGCGAGGGAGCCGTTCAGCCGCGCCGCTTACCAGCGCCGGACGCGCCGATCCGGGCCTGGACCGCGTCATCGACGCCATTCGCCGGCCGTTGGTCTTGCTCGACGAGCACCTGCGCGTCATCTCTGCCAACCTCGCCTTCTATCGCGCCTTCGCTGTCACGGCGGAGGAAACCGTTGGCCGGCACCTCGCAGCCATCGGCGACCGCCGCCTGGATGTTTCGGCGTTCCACGACTTCCTCGATCTAATCCAAGCCGAGGGCGCGGTCATCGACGATTATGAGGTCGAGATCGAGTTGCCGGCGCTTGGCAGTCGGGTGTTGCTGCTGAATGCCGAGAAGATCCGCGGGGAACCTGAGGCAACTTGCGTGATCGTGGTGACGATCGATGACGCCACCGAGCGCAGGCGTTTGGAGACTACGTTGCGGGGCGCCAAATGGCACGCCGAGCGGATCAATCTCGCCAAATCGCGCTTCCTTGCTGCCGCCAGCCACGATCTGCGGCAGCCACTGCAGACTCTCAGCCTGGTGCGGGGAGTCTTGAAGAGGAAGATTAAGGAGGACAGGAACAAAGAGGCCTTGGAGCTCGTCGCCACGCTCGACGAAACGGCGGGCGCTCTGTCGCGTATGTTGGACGCGCTCCTCGACATCAACCAGCTCGAAGCCGGGCATATCCAGCCGGAAAGCGTCGATTTCCCGGTCAACGACCTGCTCGAGCGGTTGAGGATCGAATTCGCCTATCACGCGGAGGCGCATGATCTGATCTGGCACGTGGTTCCCTGCCGATTGAGCATTTGGAGCGATCCGCGCCTGCTCGAGCAGATGATCCGCAACCTGCTATCGAACGCGGTGAAATATACCGAGCGGGGCAAGATCCTGCTCGGCTGCCGCCGGCGCGGTGACAAGCTGCGCATTGAGGTTTGGGACACCGGCGCCGGCATCCCCGAGGGGCAGACTCACGCGATTTTCACGGAGTTCCATCAACTCGACAATCCTGCCCACGCGCGCAGCCGTGGCCTCGGTCTCGGTCTGTCCATCGTGCAACGCCTGGCAGATTTATTGGGCCATTCCGTCGATGTCCGATCCCGTCCGGGCAAGGGCTCGGCCTTCGCGGTCGAGGCGCCCCTCGGACACGAGCAACCTGGAGCGTTACTCCAACACCGCCAATGGGGCACGGTGCAAAATGCGGGCGGCGACGCCGCGATCCTGGTCGTCGAGGACGATCCGTCGGTGCGTGAGATGCTCGATCTGCTCTTTACGAGCGAGGGCATCGCACTGCGGCCGCGGCGGACGGCAACCAGGCGCTGGCGCTGGTGCGGGGGACGATCAGGCCCGATGTTGTGGTCGCCGATTACGATCTGCCAAACGGCTGGAACGGCCTGCAGGTCGTCTCCGGCGTACGCGAAGCCCTCGGCCGCCAGATCCCCGCGGTGGTTTTGACCCGCGAGATCTCGGCCGACACCCTGCGCGAGATCACTCGGCAGGGCTGCATGCAGCGCAACAAGCCCGTCAGGGCGGACGAGCTGATGCACTTGATCCAGTTCCTTCTCGCTGAATCGCGCCGGCCGACAGTGCGCGCGAGCCCGCTGCCGCAGGCCGAGTCGAACGGCGATATGTTGCGGCCAACCATCTTCGTCGTTGACGACGATGCGTCGGTGCGCGACGCGATGCGCGCGTTTTTCGAGGAAGAAGGTTGGTCGGTCGAGGTCTACGCGACCGGCGAGGCATTCCTCGACGCCTATCGGCCCGGCCGGCAGGGGTGCCTCGTGGTCGATGCCCGGATGCCGCGCATGAGCGGGCTCGAGCTGCTGGAGCGGCTTAAGACCGAGGGCGACGGCCCGCCGGCCATCATGATTACCGGTCACGCCGACATCCGACTGGCAGTCCGAGCGATGAAGGCCGGCGCTATGGCCTTTCTCGAAAAGCCGGTGCAGTACGATGAACTGCTTCTCAACATCGAGCGGGCCCTGGAATTGTCGCGAAATTCGGCCGCGCTTTCGTCCTTGCGCGAGACGGCCGCGAGGCGCATCGCCGGTCTCACCCCACGCGAGCGCCAGGTCGTCGAAATGGTCGTCGAAGGCAATCCGAACAAGCAAGTCGCCTACGTCCTAGGCATCAGCCAAAGGACCGTCGAGACCCATCGCGCCACCGCCATGAAGAAGATCGGCGCGCGGGCACTTTCCGAGCTGATCCATCTGACAATCGCGGGCTCGCCGCACGACGCGTGACGATTTGCGCCGATCACGAAACGAGCGTGGCAAGATTGGTCAGTGCCGGAGGCGGATAGCATTGGCACGCGGCCTTCAGACTTCGGCAGTCTTATCAGCCGGGTTTTGGTGAACGCTGCCAACTGACGACGACCACGCCTTTTGCTGGATCGAGCACCTGCCGCCGGCCGGGGGCGAGGCCATGGCTCGCCAGCACTTCCTCCGGAGGCCGCTGGGGCACGCCCGGAAAGACCGGTCGCCCACCGGGCAGACGCACGCCAGGCACCCGCGACAGGTGGAAAAAATCATAACGGTCGAGGAACATCCCAAACACCTCGGTGCCGCCAATGATGCCAATGCTGCCGCCCGGCGTCCCGAGCGCGGCCAGGGCTGCTTCGAACGAGGCGGCGGCCGGGTTCCACAACAGCGCCTTTTCATTCGACGGGTCGGCCGCGATGGCCGGGACCTGCCGGGTCAAGATCAATCGGCGGCGCGAGTACGAACGCGGCTGCTGCTCATGAGAGTGGCGCCCATGCACCACCGCATCGACCCCGTCAAGCGCGCGTTCAAAGAACTGCCGATCGGCCTCGAACTTGAGTGAATCCGGCATGATACCGGCGGCATTCGCGAGCATGCCATCCTCGGAGACGATGGCATAACCTTCGATGCGGCGGGGACGGGGCATGGCAATCAATTTTGCGACCAGGCTGACGTTCACCAGCGGAACAAGACACTATTTGGATTTATGGGCGAGGGGGATCGCCGCCTGCGGCGACAAGAGCCAGAAGGTGAAGCTTTCCTCGATGTATAGGCGTACGCGCTCGGCATCGTGGTCCAGGTAGCCGATGGCGAAATCCTGTCCGACGGTGAGCTGGAAATCCTCGCCGCGCTGCGAGAGCACGACCGCCCCGTCGACGCCGGGCGCCCATACGATCGGGCCATCCACTAGGCGCCGGACGTGTTCGATCACCGGATAACCCGCCCGCGTCGTCTCAGTCAGGTCGGTATAGCAGCGCTCGCTCAAGGCGACCGCATAAGGGCCGCTCACACCGGCGTCGCGGAGCCTGTTCAAGGCGACCGCCAGAGCGACCGGATACGCCTCGCGATCGTCGCCCAGCTCCACCGTCGCTGCCGCCTGGGCTTCGCAGATGCCCTGAATGCCGGCAGCAGGATAGCCGTGGAAGACGGCGTGATCTTCGGCAATGGCGATCTTGCGCGCGGCCGCGATTATCGGATCGATATCGGGGTCTCTCGCGCCGCGATCGATGGCGTCGAGTTCGCTGCGCCGCATCTCGAATGGCACGCGCAGTTCCACCAGCGGCAGGACACGTCGCAGCCGCGCTGAAACGTCTTGCCCGGCCGGCGCTTCGATCGGCTCGCTCCGGCCGGTGCCGACCGCCGCGGTTGCCCAGCCCTGCGGCCCGACAAAATCGACCAGCCGGCGCGCAGCGAGAGTCGTCTTCAAGGTGCGCGTCGCCTCCTTCTCGATCTCCTGCCAACCGGCTCCGGAAATCGGCGCGAGCTCACGGAACAGATGGTTCATCGCCGAATCCCTTTGTTGTCCGCAGACTGCCGATGGAGAGACTTCCGTGAGTTTCCGGATCGGGCGCCGCTGTCATAGCTTCGGCACCGCCGATCTCGTGGATCGGTCCGGCGGCGGAACAGGTATTTCTTGAGGTTCACATCGACGGCCGGGTCGTGACGTCGCAGCCATTCCAGAACCATGGCGGCGTGCTCCTTTTCCTCGTCCCGGTTGTGGGCCAGGATGGCTCGCAGTTCCTCGTCGTCGGTTGCCTTGACGCGCTGGTCGTACCAGTCGACCGCCTCTAACTCCTCCATCAGCGAAGCAATTGCCCGGTGGCGGTCTATCGCCTCCGGTCCGAGCGTTGCCGCATCTTCATGCAGTGACTCACTGGTCATCATCGTGCTCCGGGTGGTTGACTGAGAGCTCGTTGCGCCAAGCCACGACGCAGTCGGCACAATGGTCCCCAACCCTGTCGGCATTGCCGTCGGGATTGCGGCTTGGCAGTTCCCAAGATCAGCTATGCGGATCCTATCGAGCGGGTATAGCGGCGATAGGCTCGGAAACTACGGAGATCCGGTTGGGGCGAGATCAGTGTCTGTCGGCGCACCGCTCTGAGACCGGTCGCCCCGTACTCAAGCGTACATACGGAGCCCCGACCTCGCGTTATCAAAAAATGCGGGGTCTGGCAGCGACAGGCGCCAACGCCGGCCACTTGATCCTGGAGATCCGTCCCTGCCGACACCCGGTATCAGTAGTTTCCGAGGGTCGTCGAACCGAGGCTCCACGCCCTAAGGTTGGACATCCAAGGGAGGACGCGATGTTCCCCGTCCATCTACAGCTTCCCCAAAATGATTTGGCAGCTCAAATGAGCGCCATGCGCACCTGGCTCGATAGGTACAATGTCGAGCCGTCAGGGTTTTCTTATCATGAAGGCATTGGCTGTCTGGTTGCATGCCTGCTGGGTCGGTAGCTCTAAACATGCCTGGATCCGTCGTACCTCGGGATTTAGATGATTTGCCGCGGCAGGAACAACTTCCTCGCCAGCCCGGTCGAACCGACGTTCATGAGCAATTAGGGCGACAATGATTATCGATTCATCGGATCAAACGCCTCGCACTACTCTGCTCAAGCGTTTCCCGGTGTCGAGAAATTTTGGTGTGGCGCCAGAATCCCGCATCGGGCGGGGGAAGACGTGGTCAGCGCCGCCCGGCGCCACGCGAGTGAAAGCTCTAGAAGTTTATCGCTACGATCCCGATTTGGAGGGCAAGCCGCGGAACGCCGGCACATCCAGGCGGTGGTCGCCGACGTCAGCGAGGAGCTGGCCAATCGCCTCCTCCGGCATCACGGCAAAAGCGCGATAAAAGGCGCGGTTGGCAGCGATGATGCGCAGTTCCTCGTCGAGCACGATCAAGGCTTGACGAATGGTATCGATGATACGTTCCCGGCTCGAATTGGCGCGCCTGACATTGGCAAGACCCGGTGGCACCGGCATCGCCGCGTGCCTCCGACCTTGTCGCCCATGACGCGCTGTCTTCATACCGATCCCCCTGTCGTGCTGCGTTGCTCCTCCCAAGGGTAACAAGCCAGATTATCACGCTTCACCGTGCTTGTGGCTCGCCGGGTCGCCCGTCGACAAGCCGGTCTGAACCCACGTAGTTTCCGAGTCTGCCGCCACGACTTCCTGCCTTTTACCGTGAGAACGCTTCTCGACCCGAGGACACAAGATGGCGCATTCTGATTGCCGCCGGATGCGGAGCGTAGGTGTCATTCTCGGCCATCCGATCCATTCCACGTTTGTCAAGACGTGAGGTGGTAATGCGGCTCCTTTCACCATCGCGGCCTGTCGTAACAATAACAGGTGTCGTCTACGCCCTGATCGGCTTGGCGCTCGCATGCGGCGGTGCATGGCTCGCCATGTTGGACGGGTCGATCTACTACGTCATCGCTGGCCTCGGCATTCTGATAACGGGCGTGCTGTTGATTGCTGGGCATCGTTCGGCGCTATGGGTCTATGCTGCCGTATTGATTGGCACGCTGATCTGGGCGGTTGGCGAAATCGGCTTTGACTGGTGGCCGCTCGCGGCGCGCGGTGATGTCATTTTTCCGCTGGGCCTCTGGCTGCTCGTCCCTTGGGTCACCCGGAATCTTGGTCATGACGCCGCGCCGATCGGCAAAGCCGCCACGCTACCGCTCTGGTTTGGAACGGTCGCAGGCGTCGCGGTGTTCGTGGTCAGTCTCTCCTCCAACTATCACGAGATCAACGGCACGATCGCCCTGAGCGGCGCCGCGCCAGTGCCGCAGAATCCCGTCCGACAGCCGGATGCAGACTGGCGTTCCTATGGCCGCACCCAGTTCGGCCAACGCTATTCGCCGCTGACGCAAATCACGCCGGCCAATGTCAAGAATCTCAAAATTGCTTGGATGTTCCGCACCGGCGATCTGCCGGGCAAAAACGACCCGATCGAGACGACTTTCGAAGTCACGCCGATCAAGGTGCAAGACACTCTCTATCTCTGCTCGCAGCATCAGCGCCTGTTCGCGCTCGATGCAAAGACTGGGAAGCTGCGCTGGTCATACGATCCGAAGATGCAAGACAACCCGACCTTCCAGCACCTGACGTGCCGCGGCGTTTCCTATCACGAGACCCAAGCAGGTGCCACCAACCTGGATGGCACGCCAGCGCCGACCGATTGCCCTCGACGGATTTTTCTGCCGGTGAATGACGGGCGGTTGATTGCCCTCGATGCGGAGACCGGCAAACCGTGCGAGGGCTTCGCAGATCACGGCACGCTCGACCTGCAGAAGGGCATGGGAATCAAGACCAGCGGATTCTATGAGCCCACGTCGCCGCCTGTGATGAGCGATAATATTCTAGTGATCGGCGGCGCGGTGATCGACAACTACTCGACCGAGGAGCCGTCCGGTGTCATCCGCGGCTTCGATGTCCACACGGGCAAGCTGGTCTGGGCTTGGGATTCGGGTGCCGCCGACGAGAACGCGCTGCCCTCTGCAACCCATACCTACACCAACAACTCGCCCAACTCCTGGATCACGGCCTAATTCGACCCGAAACTCAACCTCGTCTACATACCGATGGGTGTGAAGACTCCGGATATTTGGGGTGGCCATCGCGACGAGCTGGCCGAGCGCTATTCCAGCGCGCTGGTGGCGCTGGATATCGACACGGGAAGGCGTGTCTGGTCGTATCAGACGGTGCACCACGACCTGTGGGACATGGATCTGTCGTCGCAGCCGACCCTTGTCGATCTGCCTACGTCGAACGGCGTCGTTCCCGCCATCATTCAGCCGACGAAGACCGGCAACCTGTTCGTACTGGATCGCCGCACGGGACAGCTCATCGTGCCGGCACCAGAGCGCCCGGTGCCTCAAGGTGCGGCACCAGGAGACCATGTCGCGGCGACGCAGCCATTCTCCGAGCTGACTTTCCGGCCTGAGGATAAGCTGACCGGCGCCGATATGTGGGG
Source organism: Allostellaceae bacterium (assembly GCA_049801295.1). Classification (GTDB taxonomy): domain Bacteria; phylum Pseudomonadota; class Alphaproteobacteria; order ATCC43930; family CGMCC-115725; genus DATARH01. The sequence goes on from JBARKH010000467.1 coordinate 8,270, forward strand.
GGCCACGATCTTCGACCAACTCGCCTGCCGAATTCTGTTCCGCCAGATGCGCTACGAAGGCACGTTCACGCCGCCCTCCCTGCGGGGCACGCTCGTCTTCCCGGGCAATCTCGGCATGTTCGAGTGGGGCGGCATCGCGGTCGATCCAGTCCGGCAGATCGCGATCGCCAACCCGATCGCCATCCCGTTCGTCTCGAAGCTCTTGCCACGCGGCCCCGACAATCCAGCGGCGCCCAACGACGCGCATCCGCCCGGCGGCGAGGTCGGCGTGCAACCGATGTACGGCACGCCCTATGGCGTGGTGCTGCATCCGTTTCTCTCGCCAATCGCTCTGCCATGCTATCGGCCGCCCTGGGGCTACATGGCCGGAATCGATTTGAAGACGAGGAAATTGTCTGGCAGCACAGGAACGGCACGATTCGCGACAGCGCGCCGGTGCCGATCCCGATCAAGATGGGTGTACCAAGTCTAGGAGGTCCGATGACCACGGCTGGCGGGGTCGCCTTCCTCACCTCCACGTCGGACTATTTCATCAGAGCCTATGACATCACCGACGGCAAGCAGCTGTGGGAGGACCGCCTCCCGGCCGGCGGACAGTCAACGCCGATGAGCTATGCGGTCGACGGTAAGCAGTATGTCGTCACCGCTGCCGGCGGCCATGGCTCGTTCGGCACGAAGATCGGCGACTACGTGATCGCCTATGCGCTGTCGAACTGAGCAAAGCGGAACCAATGTTGCAAGCAGTGCACGGGGCACGTCGTGGTCGGCGGATTAGGAAGCCCCCGCGCCGGGGACCTGCCGTCGTCCCGGCTGTGGATCACCGCCGTACTCCTCGGGACGGCGCTGTGCGTCGGAACCGGTCCTGCCGACGCGCAACAGGCCGGCAACGGCATAGGTATTACCCAAAACCAGCAGGGACCACCGCCGCCACTGCCGCCGGTTTCCACTCCGGCTGTGGCCCTGCATTTGTTCGGCGACTGGGGCGGAATTCTAACCTACCTTGGCGATCTCGGCGTCGATCTAAAGCTCGACTACACGACCGAGACGGCGTGGAATGTCAGTGGCGGCCGGCGGCAAGGCGCGGACTACGCCGACCAAATCGGCCTTCAAGCCGATATCGATTGGGAGAAGCTGGCCGGCATTCCCGGGTTTTCGACGCATACGATCTTTGTCAACCGCGCAGGTCGTAACGCCAGCGCAGACTACATTGGCGATCGCGTGATCCAGGCGCAAGAGATCTACGGCGCCGGATTCGGCAAGGCAGCCAAGCTGGTCTATTTCTATGGCGAGGAAAAGCTCTGGAACGGCCGCGCCGATCTCGCGGCCGGGCGGCTCGCAGTAGGTGTCGATTTTGCTGCCTCGCCGCTCTATTGCAATTTCATGACCTTGACGATCTGCGGGCACCCGCGCGCGCTTACCTCCAACCAGGGCTTCACCGACTGGCCGACCGCGAGCTGGGGCGGACGCATCCGCGCGCGACCTACCGCGGATACCTACATCATGGCGGGCGTATACGACTCGGAGCCGTTTCCGGCTGGCGGGCCCAGCGGCTGGGACTGGTCCACGCGTCACTCGACCGGCGAGACCGTTCCCGCGGAAGTCGCCTGGGAGCCGATGTATTCGGTGCTGGGCGGCTGCCTGGCCATTACAAACTCGGGATCGCCTACGACAATTCGCGCTTCCCCGATAATTTCTTCGATGCTACGGGAGCGCCGTTTGTGACGAGTGGGGCCACCGCGCGCCGCGATCATGGCCGCACCTCGCTCTGGATCACAGCCGACCAGATGCTTATGCGCAATGGTCCGGCGGAAAACGATGGCCTCGTCCTGCTTGCCGCCTTCGCTCATAACAATCCCGATACCTCATTGTTCGAGCATTTTGTCTGGGCCGGTTTGCTGAACCGCGGTTTCTGGGCGGCGCGACCGGAAGATGAGTTCGGCTTCGCCATCACCTATTACAAGGTGAGTTATCAGTTGACTGCGACCCAAGACCTGCAGCGAGATCTCGGATTGCCATTCTCCGGCGGCGCATTCGGCGTGCAATCACACGCTTTTGTTCTGGAGGCAAACTACGCGCTGCCGATCTACCGGGGCGCGGATGTGCAGCCGGAGATCGAGTATTTCATCCGGCCCGGCGCACAGAAAGCTGTGCCCAATGCGCTTGTCCTGGGCCTGAAGACGCACGTCCTGTTCTAATCTACGTAGTTTCCGAGTCTGCCATACCCGTAATCGCCGGAGATATGACCAACGGATCAGGTGCCGCATGAGCTTTTTTTGCGCTGGCGCGGCAAAAGTTGGTAGCGGGCGACGGAGACGCCGGCCGGATGACAGTCGGACGCCGGGCGCTGTCCTCGCGCCCTCTTCCCATCAGTGAAAAAGAAATTGTCCGGGTCGGAAGGACCGAAGGCAAGATCAAGGATAAGTCAATAAGGCCCCGAGCCTGATCGCGCGTTGCTACTCATTCATCAGCCGGGGGATGCCCCGTAGGGCCCACGCAGCTACGACTGAACCCAAACCCATCGTAGCAAACGCTGCAGTCCAACCCATGGCGCTGCCGACACCGCCGAATTGGTCGAGCGCCACACCGACCGCTACCGGGCCGGCAATGGCTGAGGTGTAGCCGATGAAAGCATACGTGGCGAGCGCTGTTCCGCGGCGCGCCGGGTCCGCAGTTGCGACGGCGCCAGTTGAGAGTGCGCCCGCATCGGCGATACTGGTAATCTGTACCAAAACCAGCAGCGGCAGGATCACGAGGGTTGGCCCTCCTGCCGTCGCCGCCAGTCCCAAGCAGACCAGCACCGAGATCAGGCAGGTCGCCGTGATCGCAACCCGGCCATAGCGCAACGCCAGCTCCGCGACAGCAACGGCGGCGGGAAACCCTGCCAGCGACGCGATCCCCGAAATAATTGCCGGCTCGGGCAAACGCAGTTGGTTGCCGGGTAGGCTGAGGGTCCATGCGAGGTATGCCACAAACCAGGCACGCACGGCCGATACCTCCCATATGTTGCCGGCGAAGGCCAACACGTACGCCATCAGGGCGCGGTCACGCAGCGCCGCCGGAAGTCAAGGGTGACGGCCGCGGCCGGCAGCCGCTCCGAGGTGGTGGGCAACAGCCCGATTGCGGCGACCGCGAGCAGCGGCGCAATCCCGCTCGCGACGAAGCTGGCGCGCCAGCCGAGTCTCGCATCGACGACGCCGGAAAGCAGAAACGAGCCGGCGGTTCCGATGGCATAGGACGAGGTGTAAATCGCGCTGCCGCGCGCTCGCGCCCGGCCCTCTCGGCGCCGGCATTCCCAGCTGGGGCTGCATCGAGGCCAATGCACACGCTTTGGCTCGTTACGCCGCGTTGTGCCAAGAAGCCGGGCTGGTCCCCGTCGTCGAGCCGGAAGTGCTGATGGACGGCGAGCATACGCTGGAGCAGTGCCGGCAGGTAACCGAGGAAGTCCTCCGCGCGGTTTTCGCCCAGCTCTCCACGCAACGGGTGATGTTTGAGGGGATGATCCTGAAGCCCAACATGGTGCTTCCGGGATTGGCGTGTCCTCAGCAAGAAGCGGTCGACGAAGTGGCCGACGCCACGGTGGAGTGCCTGTTGCGGGCTGTCCCCGCCGCCGTTCCGGGGATTGCATTCCTCTCCGGCGGCCAATCCGGCGAGCTCGCCTCGGCCCGCTTGAATGCGACGAATGTCAGGTTCAAGTCGCGGTTGCCGTGGGCGGTGGCGTTTTCATATGCCCGCGCCATCCAGCAACCGGCTTTAGAGATTTGGCGCGGCGAGGCAGCTCACGTGCGGGCGGCGCAGCAAGCTCTCTATCACCGCGCCGCCTGCAACCGATCGGCGCGGCGTGGTGAATACACCGCTGCGATGGAAGCCCCCTGAGAGGGCCCGCAAGTATATGGACAATTGCCAAGTTTGAAGCGCGGCAGAGGCCAAAAGACCAAGCCATGACGACAGCAAGTGCTGATCGGGCAGAGCCTCCCGAATCGAAGCCCGGACCGAAACCAGAATCGGGAAGAGGCGCTAACCCTCGATTGGCCGATGTAGTGCAGTCCGCGCCTCACCACCGCTCCCGTGATGTAACATCATCAGAACCGCCGGCGCCGGTCAAAACGGACATCATCTACACCTGTCCGATGCACCCACAAATCCGCCAGGCGGCGCCCGGCTGTTGCCCCATTTGTGGCATGACGCTTGAGCCGGTCAATACGACGGCAGATGCGGGCGAGAACCACGAACTGGCCGACATGACCCGGCGCTTCTGGGTCGGGCTGGCTCTGACGTTACCGGTCTTTTGCCTGGAAATGGGGGGCCACATCCCCGCGCTCGGCCTGCATGATCTCGTACCACCGCGCATCTCCACCTGGATCCAATTCACCCTATCTACGCCGGTCGTCTTGTGCGCGGGATGGCCATTCTTCGAACGCGCGTGGACGTCGGTCGTGCGCCGCAGTCTGAACATGTTCAGCCTGATCGCCCTCGGGACTGGCGCCGCCTACCTTTACAGCGTCTTCGCGACCCTTGCGCCGGGAATGTTCCCCGTCGGGTTTCGTGGAATGGGCGGCACGGTCTCTGTTTACTTCGAAGCCGCCGCGGTGATCACCGTTCTCGTACTGCTGGGCCAGGTAATGGAACTGCGCGCCCGCGAGCGGACCGGCGGCGCGATCCGCGCGTTGCTCAAACTAGCCCCTAAGACGGCGCGTCGCGTGAGGACTGGGAGCGAGGATGAGGAAGTCGCGCTCGAGCTGGTTCAGGTCGGCGATCGTCTCCGCGTGCGGCCCGGCGACGGCGTACCAGTTGATGGCGAAGTGCTCGAAGGCAAGGGGGGGCCGTGGATGAGGCCATGGTCACGGGCGAATCGATGCCCGCCGCCAAGCAGGCGGGCGACAAGCTCATCGGAGGGACGGTGAACGGCACCGGCTCTCTGGTCATGCGCGCCGACAAGATAGGCGCGGACACGATGCTCGCGCGCATCGTGACGATGGTCTCTGAGGCGCAGCGGAGCCGGGCACCCATTCAGCGACTGGCGGACACCGCGTCGGGATATTTCGTCCCCGCCGTGCTTGGCGTGGCAGTCGTTGCATTTGTGGCATGGGCCATCTGGGGGCCTGCCCCCTCACTGTCGTACGCCCTGATCGCGGCGGTCTCCGTCCTCATCATCGCTTGCCCCTGTGCGCTTGGCCTGGCGACCCCGATGTCGATCGGCGTAGGGATCGGCAAGGGCGCTGGCTCCGGCGTCCTGATCAAGTCAGCCGAGGCTCTGGAGCGCATGGAAAAGGTAGACACCCTGGTCGTGGACAAAACCGGCACGCTCACGGAAGGCAAGCCCAAGGTGACGGCCATCTTTCCGGCAGCGGGGCTGTCGGAGTCCGAGATTCTGGCATTGGCAGGCAGTCTCGAACGGTCCAGCGAACACCCGCTTGCCGCCGCCATCGTCACCGCCGCACAGGATCGCAGTGATTCAATCCAGGAGGCGACCGATTTCGCCTCTGTCACCGGCAAGGGTATTACCGGCAAGGTCGGCGGCAGGTCGGTGGCACTGGGCAATGCGAAGCTGATGGCGGACCTCGGCGTCAAGCTCGGTGACCTCGGACACAAGGCCGACGAGCTTCGCGGCGGCGGCGCGACAGCTTTGTTTCTTGCGGTAGACGGCAAGCCGGGTGCCGTCATCGCCATCGCCGACCCGATCAAGGCAACGACGCAAGCGGCGCTCGATACCCTACGGAAAGACGGCATACGGATCGTGATGCTGACCGGCGACAACAAGACGACCGCCGAGGCGGTTGCCCGAAAGCTCGGCATCAAGGAAGTCGAAGCCGACGTTCTACCGCAAGACAAGAACCGCATTGTCAAAAAACTCACGGCCGAGGGGCGCATTGTCGCCATGGCCGGCGACGGTGTGAATGATGCCCCGGCTTTGGCCGAAGCCACCGTAGGTATCGCCATGGGAACGGGAACCGAAGTGGCCATCCAGAGCGCCGGGATCACCTTGGTGAAAGGCGATCTTGCGGGCATTGCGCGGGCCATTGCCCTGAGCCGGGCGACGATGTGGAACATCCGAGAAAATCTGGTATTCGCATTTGCCTACAACGCGATTGGCATCCCAATTGCCGCCGGCGTCCTCTACCCGGCCTTCGGACTTCCTTCTCAGTCCGGTCGTCGGCGCGCTCGCGATGTCACTCAGCTCCGTCTCTGTGATCATGAACGCGCTGCGCTTGCGCACGCTGACGCTTTAGGGACATGAGCATCACAACGAGCATTCCGCAATACGTGAAACCTGCGGCACAGCAAAGACAGAAAGAACGGCCATGACGGATCTCAAAGCCGACCAGTCCAAGGCTCCCGTCTCTAAGCCCGAAGCTAAAGTCGAGCCTAAGGCTGAAACCAAAGCCGCGCCCAAGCCCGGGTCGAAGCCGGATGCGAAGGACGATCTGAAAACGCTGCCGCTGGCGGAGGTGGAGAAGAAATTGGGGTCGTCGCCGAACGGCCTCAGCCAAACCGAGGCGGCAAAGCGGCTGGCCCAATACGGACCCAACGAGATCGAGGAAAAAAAGACCAATGAACTCCTCAAATTCCTCGGTTATTTCTGGGGTCCGATCCCGTGGATGATCGAAGCGGCGGTGGTCTTGTCGGCGGTGGCCCGGCATTGGCCGGATTTCGGCATCATCCTCGTTCTGCTTGTGGCCAACGCGTTTGTCGGCTTCTGGGAAGAACACCAGGCGGGCAACGCCATCGCCGCACTGAAGGCGACGCTGGCGATCAAGGCCCGCGTGATACGCGATGGAAAGTGGATCAACCCGCCGGCGCGCGAGCTGGTGCCGGGCGACGTCATCCGCGTGCGCCTGGGCGACATCGTGCCGGCGGATGCGCGCCTGCTGGACGGCGACCCGGTGGAGGTCGATCAGTCCGCTTTGACCGGAGAGTCGCTGCCGGCGACGCGCAAATCGGGCGAAGCAATATCTTCCGGCTCGATCATTCGCCAGGGTGAGATCGGCGCGCTGGTCTATGCCACCGGTGCGAACACCTATTTCGGCAAGACCGCGGAACTGGTGCAGGGGGCGGAAACCGTCAGCCACTTCCAGCGCGCCGTGCTGAAGATCGGCAATTACCTGATCATCCTCGCGGTGGTTCTGGTGGCGGTGATCATTACCGTCGCGATCTTCCGCGGCGACCCGATCCTCACCACCTTGCAGTTCGCCCTGGTGCTGACCGTCGCTGCGATCCCGGTGGCGATGCCGACGGTGCTGTCGGTGACGATGGCAGTCGGGGCGCGCCTGCTCGCTAAGAAGAAGGCGATTGTGACCCGGCTGGTAGCCATAGAGGAATTGGCGGGCGTCGACGTGTTGTGCGCCGACAAGACCGGCACGCTGACCCAGAACAAGCTGAGCTTGGGCGATCCGTTCGGCGTGAACGATATCCCCGCCGAGCAGGTGATCCTCGCCGGCGCGCTGGCGTCGCGCGCGGACAATAACGACACGATCGATCTGGCCGTTCTCGGCGGCCTTAAGGACGATCAGGCCTTGAAATCCTACCAGGTGGGGCATTTCCAGCCGTTCGATCCGGTCCACAAGCGCACCGAAGCCGCCGTCAAGGGTCCGGAGGGAACGGCGTTCAAGGTAACGAAGGGCGCGCCGCAGGTGATCCTGGCGTTGTCGGCCAATGCCGGCGAGGTGAAACAAGCCGTCGACAAGGCGGTCAACGAATTCGCGGCACGTGGGTTTCGCTCACTAGGCGTGGCACGGGCCGAGGGCGACGGTCAATGGCAGTTTTTGGGTGTGTTGCCGCTGTTCGATCCGCCACGGGACGATGCAGCGGCAACGATTGCGACCGCACAGCATATGGGGGTGAAGGTCAAGATGGTGACCGGCGATGCGCTGGCCATCGCGCAGGAAACCGCCAAAAAACTGGGGATGGGTACAAATATCCTCGATGCCGGCAGCCTGGGCGACGAGAAGCAGCAAAAGACGCCGGCGGTGGCCAAGGCGATCGAAAGCGCAGACGGTTTCGCCCAGGTGTTCCCCGAACATAAGTTCCACATCGTCGAAGACCTGCAAATGCGTGGCCACATCGTCGGCATGACCGGCGACGGGGTCAACGACGCCCCGGCGCTGAAGAAAGCCGATTGCGGCATCGCCGTTTCCGGCGCTACGGATGCGGCGCGTGCCGCGGCGGCCATCGTGCTGATGACGTCCGGCCTGTCGGTGATCATCGACGCGATCAAGGAAAGCCGCCGCATCTTTCAGCGGATGAACAGCTACGCGATCTACCGCATCGCCGAGACGCTGCGCGTGCTGTTTTTCATGACGTTGTCGATCCTGATCTTCAACTTTTACCCACTGACGGCGGTGATGATTGTGATGCTGGCGCTGCTCAACGACGGCGCCATCCTGTCGATTGCCTATGACAACGTTCATTATAAGGACGAACCCGAGGCTTGGAACATGCGCCTGGTGCTGGGGATCGCCACGGTGTTGGGCGTCATCGGCGTCGTCTCTGCGTTCGGTTTGTTTTATCTCGGCGAGCGCATCTTTCACCTCGACCGCGCGCACATCCAGACGCTGATGTACCTGAAGCTGTCCGTTGCGGGACATCTGACGATTTTCCTGACGCGCACGCGCGGCCCGTTCTGGTCGATACGCCCCGCGCGGGTCCTATGGGCAGCGGTGCTCGGAACACAGGCGGTGGCAACTCTGATCGCGGTCTATGGGTTTTTCATGACTCCCCTCGGCTGGGGTTGGGCAGCGTTCGTGTGGGGCTATGCTTTGCTTTGGTTCCTCGTCAATGACCGCGTGAAGCTGCTCGCGTATCGGATTTTCGATCCGGCCAAAGCCGAGGCCAAGCCCGAAGCCGTGCCTAAACCTGGAGCCAAAGCCATGCCTAAGCCGGAAGCCAAAGCCGAGCCTGAAGCCAAGCCCGCGCCTCAACCCGAATCCAAAATCGCGCCTCAGCCTGATTCCAAAGCCCAGGCCAAGCCCGAGGCAAAAGCGGAACCCAAGGCTGTGGCGCAAGCCGAGCCTGAGCCTGACGCCAAAGCCCAGCCCAAGCCGGAAACTCAAGCCGAGACCAAGCCCGAAGCCGATCCTGAGCCCGAAGGCAAGCCTCAGCCGGAAGGCGATACCGCCGTTGTGACACTGCTCAACACGACGCTCGGCGAACTCCTCGTGGCTGGCCTCGTCAAAGACCCGGAGGATGCCGGTCGTGTCATCGCCGCGGCTATCACCCAGGCTGGGGCGCCCACCGCGGCCGCGAAGGCGCCTGAAGTCGACACCGAGCCCGAGCCCGAGGCCAAAACCGAGCCTCAGCCTGACGTCAAAGCCAAGACACCGTCCGATGTGAAGCCGCGGGCCGCCAAGTGAGCCCTGGGGAGTATTGAACGGCACGGCCGCCGCGAAGGTGGCGCCCACACGCCTCAAGCGGTCGGCGCCGCCGAGGGGATCGAAATGAGAATCAATACCAACGATTTTTGCGTGCGCGAAGGCGACGAGGTCGACCTCAAGAAATGGCCGACGATCGTCGATCCCGTGTACCGGTCGAAAAAGCAATATCAGGAACTTCTGGGTGAACACGTCGCGCGGTTGAGCGCGCTGCAGCAGCTTCTCTACGCATCCAACGCCCACGCCGTCCTGCTGATCTTTCAGGCGATGGACGCGGCGGGAAAGGACGGTGCCATCAAGCACGTGATGTCCGGGGTCAATCCGCAAGGCTGCCAGGTCTTTAGTTTCAAGCATCCGAGCCCCAATGAACTGGAGCACGATTTTCTCTGGCGCACGACCCGCGATCTGCCAGAACGCGGAAGAATCGGCATCTTCAACCGATCCTATTACGAGGAGGTGCTGATCGTCCGGGTCCATCCGGAACTGCTTCGCGGCGAGGGTATCCCCGACACGCTGGTCAGCGAAAAAACCGTGTGGCGCGACCGGTATCGCTCCATCGTGAACCTAGAGCGGCACCTCCACGAGAACGGGACCCGCATCCTCAAATTGTTCCTGCACCTGTCCAAGGAAGAGCAGCGAAAGCGCTTCCTCCAGCGCATCGACGAACCTGAAAAGAACTGGAAATTCAGCCTGGCCGACGTCGAGGAGCGCAAATTCTGGAAGGATTACTGGAAGGCTTATGAGGAATGCCTCGGCGCGACGAGCACAAGGCATGCGCCATGGTATGTCGTTCCCGCCGACGACAAGGAAAACGCCCGGCTGGTTGTCTCCCAGATTGTCCTCGACACACTCGACGGTCTCAAAATGACCTTTCCCAAAACCAGTACGGAACGTCGGCAGGAATTGCTGTCGATCCGCAAGCGGCTCGCGAAGTGAGGGCGCGATTCCGGGAAGGCTGTCCAGCATGGCATCGCCTTGGCTCAGCGGATCGGCGCCAGGGTGACCGCGCTGACGGTCTTGCAGCTGTTTCATACGTTCACGACCGACACGCAGATGATTGAGGACACGCCGGCTCAGTACAAAACACGTATGCAGCAGCATGCCGAACAAACGCTCGGTGCGGTTGCCCATGCCGCGACAGCAGCCGGCGTCCGATGCGAGTTGGCCCATGTCGAGCATGAGCACCCCTACCAGGCGATCATCGATACCGCCGCGGCGAAAGGCTCTGATCTCATCGTCATGGCCTCGCATGGCCGCCACGGGATCGCCGCGATCGTTCTTGGCAGCGAAACGGTCAAGGTCTTGACGCATTCCAAGATCCCTGTACTGGTCCATCGTTGAGGCGGGACAGTGGGGGCTCACAAAGAACGTCTAGCCGAGGCGTTCTTCGACGGAGGGCGACATGGCGATCAAAGATATCTTAGTTTGCCTTGACGCGAGTGAAGCGGGGGAGTGCCGCCTCACGCTAGCGGCCGGTCTCGCGCGTGAGCACAGGGCTCATCTCGCCGCCGCCTATCTATTTTTCGAACGCGGGACGATCAGCGGCCAGGTCTACGGACCGGGGGCGATCGGGATCGGGATCATCGGGCCGGCCGTGTCCCGCATCGGCGAGGGAAGCGGCGACAGTTCGAACTCCGACAGAATGCCCGACATATCGCCGCCCGTCCTCCTGGCCGAATTGGTTGAGCGCCGCTTTCGGGAGACCCTGCAACCCGACGGCACCGCGGACGACTGGCATCTTTTCGACCGCAGCGAGGCGGCCGCACTGATTGCCCTGGCCAAGACGGCGGACCTGGTCATTGTCGGGCAGCACCTACCCGACGCACCTGCCGCCGCTGAATTCCACCCGGAGGAGATCGTCGTCGCCTGTGGCCGCCCGCTTCTCGTAGTGCCCTATGCCGGGAGTTTTCCGTCGGTAGGCAAGCGCGTGCTGATCGCCTGGGATGGCACGCGCGAGGCGACACGGGCAGTGCACGATGCCTTGCCGCTGATCGCCGCCGCGGAGGCCGTCACGGTGGTCTCGGTCGCCGGTCGCGAGAGCGATCTTGACCGGCAGCACCCCTCGCTCGATCGCATCGTCCGCCATCTCGAACGGCACGGCCTCGCCATGCGGAGGGAGGAGGACGTGCAAGCCGGGCTCCCGGTCTGCGATCTGTTGTTGTCACTTGCCAGCGATATCGAAGCCGATCTGATCGTAGCCGGCGCCTACCACCATTCGCGGTTTCGCGAAGCCGTGCTCGGCGGCGTCAGCCGCGAATTGCTCGACCACATGACCGTGCCGGTGCTGATGTCCCACTAAACGGCGCCTCTCCCTGTCGGCGACAGGCTTCTTACTTGCGGAGGACCTGGAGCTTGGGGTCGGCCAGGTATCGCGGTGTTACGAACTGCTCGGGCCGGAGCGAGCGGGTTGCGCGAACGACCAGAAGGCGCCCGCCTTTCGCGCCAGCGGCATCGATCCAGAAATGAGGGAAAGAGGGCCTAACCCCATTTCCCGCGGGCGACCGCCAATCATATATTTGCAGATTCACGATTTTGTGCCTCCAGAGGTAACCTGCAGATAAACCGTCATGGTACGGCGCTCGCCATGGTGTTCAAGCTCGTCGATGCGGCGCAGAAAAGCTGGCGCAGGCTCGATGGCCACAACCAGTTGCCCAAGCTCATTCAAGATGTCAGATTTTCCGACGGGATCGAAGTCGCCGCCAACCTGGCGGCCCCTCAGTCCCAAACCGCCGCCGCCTGATCCCTCAGGCCATCACCAAGATTCGGCGATAGCTCGGTGGCAGAGCTCATGCCTATCTACGACAATACGCCGGCACACAGTTTCCTCAGGATGCTCGACCCAAAGAACGATCTAGCCCCTGGGGACCCGGCACGTATGGCTGCGCGCATCATCGAAAGCCTGACGTGGAACCGCCGCCACTGCGCATGGTGCTCGGTTCACAGGCGCTGGAAAGCACGGTGGCGACGCTGCGCTAGCGGATCGCCGGCTTTGAAGCGCAGACTGAGCTCGCCGCTTCCACAGACTTCCCGCTCGGGGAGTGACCAGCACCCGCGTCATAACCATCCGATCTTTATCCCAACGCCCTCCACTTCCCTACAGGCGGATTCAAGGCCTTCCATCCTTCGGCAGCAATCGCTTTCAATTGCTGTGAAGTTGGAAATCGAGGGAGATTGTAGATGACGTCGGCAATCGGGATATCCATCAAGCGGACCATCCGTCGGCAGCAATTGCGCGAGATGGTGCCGCTTGCTGACAGCACCATTTACGAAATGGAACAACGCGGAGAATTTCCGCGGCGCTTCGCGCTCTCGCCCCGCTGCGTCGTCTGGGATCTCGCGGAGGTCGAAGCCTGGCTGGCTTCGCGCCGATCAACCCCAGTTGTCCGCGCGCAGTCTCCTGACGTCAGGCAACGGCGAGCGCGCCCTGTTCGAGAGCCGGGTCGGGCTCAAGCAGCGGCATCGAAGGCGGGATGAGCACCGGGACGCGCTTCTTGCCCGCGACCCACGCGTCGATGATATCCGACCACTCCTGCATCATATGGCGGCGCTGAACTTCATACTCTGCCTTGTTGTAGACGCCCCGTGACGAGCGGCCGTCCTCGTGCGCAAGGCACTTCTCGATCCAGTCGCTGTTGAAGCCCAGCTCGTTGAGCAGCGTCGACCCGGTCCTTCTCAGGTCGTGAACCGTGAACGGCTCAAGGGGCAGACCTCCCTTCTTCGCCTGCTCTATAACCGCATAGGTCACCCGATTGAACGTCGCGCGAGACATGGGCGCGTCTGCGTCATAGCGCGACGGCAACAGATATCGCGAATTCCCTGCGCAGGTCTTCAGCGCGATCATGATGTCGAGGGTCTGGCGTGACAGATAAACATTGTGCGCCTTCGAGCGCTTCATCCGTTCCTTCGGGATCGTCCAGACGGCGTTCTCGAAATCGACCTCGTCCCATATTGCATCCTGAAGCTCGCTCTTCCGCACCATCGTCTGCAGGTAGAGACGCATGCCGAGCCGAATGGTCGGCAGCGTCGCCACCTTCTCGATCAGCTTTAGCATGATCCTGATCTCGGTCGGCGGCGAAGGTCGCGATGGAGGACGGCCCCACATCGTCAGCGGGGTTGGCGACCTTCTCGCCGTGCAAGATCGCGAAGCCGTAGATCTGCTTGACGATGTCGCGGACATGAATCGCCGTCGCCGGCGCGCCGCGTTCGACGATGGCGCCGCAATGAGCCCGAAGGTCATCCGGCGTGATTTCGGTCAGCAGCCTGGTGCACCACCCGCGAAGCAGCTCGCGCTCGAAGATCGACCGGCGCATCGCCCGCGTGCTGTCCGCCATCGGCGCCGCGGTCAGCCACTTCTCGCCGAACTCGCCGAAGCTCTTCGCTTCCAGGAGCCGGCGCTTCTCACGCTGCTTCTCGATCGCCGGCGATCGTCCCTCGCCGATCGCCCGCTTCGCGTCGATGCACAGCTCGCGCGCACGAGCGAGTGACAGCCCGGCCGGGCCGTACTTGCCGAACGTGACGGTCTCACGCCGCCCGTTCATCCGGTAATCCAGCCGAAAAGTGAGGGTCCCCGAGGGCTTCACCAGCACATACATGCCGTCCCGGTCCGTCACCTTATAAATTTTCTCTTTTGGTTTCAGGTGCTTAAGAGCTGCATCCGTCAGCATTTGGGCCGCCTCCTCGAAAAAAACCGTCAGGCCATTTTTCGGGCGTCCTCATGACAAAATCCCTTTTTCTTACAGTCAGTTAGATTGAAAAAAAGACCGTCAGAGGCCACTCACACCCTGACGGTATCGGACGAAAACGGATTTCGCAATGGGGAAGCGCACCGTCAAGGAGTCCGTCAGAAGCAATCTCTGCCCGCCGATAGTCCCCGAACGTCTCTGGATAATTTATTTTGTTTATCAGTGAGTTATGGAGGTCTATGGGACGCTGTGGGATACCTTCGGAAGGGCCAAAATCATTCCCACTCGATCGTGCCGGGCGGCTTTGAGGTAATGTCGTAGACGACGCGGTTGATGCCGCGCACCTCGTTGATGATGCGGGTGGCGATGCGGCCCAATATCTCGTGCGGGAACGGGAAATAATCGGCGGTCATCCCGTCGGTTGAGGTCACCGCCCGGAGCGCGCAGGCGAAATCGTAGGAGCGCGCGTCGCCCATGACGCCCACCGTGCGCACCGGCAACAACACGGCAAACGCCTGCCAGATCGCGTCGTAAAGCCCGGCGGCGCGGATCTCCTCCAGAAAAACCGCGTCGGCCCGGCGCAAGATGTCGAGCCGCTCGCTGGTGACTTCGCCCGGGATGCGGATCGCGAGGCCGGGCCCGGGAAACGGGTGGCGGTCGACGAACTGCTCGGGCAGGCCCAATTCGCGCCCCAATGCGCGTACTTCGTCCTTGAACAATTCGCGCAGCGGCTCGACCAGCTTCAAATTCATGCGGGCGGGCAAGCCGCCGACATTGTGGTGCGACTTGATCGTGACCGAGGGACCGCCGGTGGCGCTAACCGATTCGATCACATCGGGGTAGAGCGTGCCTTGGGCGAGGAACTCGACGCCGCCGATCTTCTTCGCCTCCTCGTCGAAGACATCAATAAAGGTCGCGCCGATCGCCTTGCGCTTTTCCTCGGGGTCCGTGACGTGCGCGAGCTTGTCGAGAAAGAGGGAGCGGGCGTCGCGATGGACGAGCGGAATATTGTAATGGCCGCGGAAGAGGCGCACGACCTCGTCCGCTTCGCCGAGCCGCAACAATCCGGTATCGACAAAGATACAGGTCACCTGGTCGCCGATCGCCTCGTGGAGAAGGGCAGCGGCGACCGCGGAATCGACCCCGCCCGATAGCCCGCACACGACCCGTCCCTGCCCCACTCGCTCGCGGATGCGCGCAATCGCCTGGGCGCGGAACGCCGCCATCGTCCACTCGCCGCGGCAGCCGCAGACCTGGTGCGTGAAATTGCGCAGGAGCTTCCCGCCCTGTGGGGTGTGCGCGACCTCGGGATGAAAGACGACGCCGTAGAACCGGCGCTCGTCATCGGCGATTCCCGCATAGGGCGCGCCCTCGCTCGCCGCCACTGCGCGGAACCCGGGCGGGAGCGCATCGACCTTGTCACCGTGGCTCATCCACACCTGCTCGCGCGCGCCCTTAGGCCACAGCCCGTCGAACAGCCGGCACTCGGCCGTGACATCGATAAACGCGCGGCCGAATTCCTGATGGTCGGAGAGGGTCACCCGTCCGCCGAGCTGAGCGCACATCGTCTGCATGCCATAGCAAATCGCCAAGACCGGCAGCCCCGCGCGGAACACGATTTCGGGCGCGCGCGGCGTCGTCGCTTGGGTAACCGAAGCCGGCCCACCCGAGAGAATGATGCCTCGCGGGGCGAAATCGCGGATCGCCTCCGCGCCCGCGGTATAGGGCCAGATCTCGCAATAGACCCCGTTCTCGCGCACCCGCCGCGCGATCAGCTGGGTCACCTGGCTGCCAAAATCGAGGATCAGGATCTTGTCGGTCATTGTTCAGCTTCCGGATCGTGCCGCGCACCAGCCCCCACCCTGCCCTCCCCCGCCTGCGGGGGAGGGTTAGTTTCGGGCGGCGGTGCCGCGCGCTCTCCCTCCCCCGCAAGCGGGGGAGGGTTGGGGTGGGGGCTTTGGCGCTCGAACTGGGCGACGAAGAAGCCGTCGGTGCCGTGCCGCGCCGGAGTGAGGCGCAGGTAATCGTCGCCGCCCGGTGAGCGGCCACCGATCGTATCGGCCCAGGCGCGCGATACCGGATAGGGCGCGAAATCGGGCGATGCGGCGAGAAACCCCTCGGCCTGGGCCTCATTTTCCTCGCGCAACAACGAGCAGGTGACATAGGTGAGGCGGCCGCCCGGCTTTACCAGCCGCGCCGCGCTCGCAAGGATCTCGCGCTGGCGCGGGACGAGTTCGGCGAGGTCGGTGGGGGTCGTGCGCCACTTGCCGTCGGGGTTGCGCCGCCAGCTGCCGATGCCGAGGCAGGGTGCGTCGACCAGCACCCGGTCGAAGCTCTTTGCATGGCGCTTCACCCAGGGATCGCGCTCATCGGCCAAGGCGCGGCGCTCGACATTGCTTATTCCGGCGCGGCGCAACCGCTTGCCGGCGCGCTCCAGCCGCCACTCGGCGACATCGCAGGCGACGAGCTTGCCGCGGTTCGCCATCTGCGCGGCGAGCGCCAGCGTCTTACCTCCCGCGCCGGCGCAGAAATCGACGACCCGCATCCCCGGGCGGGCATCGACGAGGAGCGCGGCCAGTTGCGAGCCCTCGTCCTGGACTTCGACGAGCCCCTCCTTGAAGGCGGCCGTCCCGGCGAGCGGCGCGCGATGCTTGAGCCGGAGGCCGAGCGGCGACCATGGGGTCGGCTCGGCGACAATCCCCTCGGCGGCCAGCGCCCGGCGCGCGCCATCGCGGTCGGTCTTGAGC
>JBARKH010000468.1:0-2072 GCA_049801295.1 Allostellaceae bacterium
CGCCCGAGAGCCCATCCCTGTGCGCCGGCCGTCGCGCGATGAGGCGCTCGAAGCCGTGCGCACGCTCTTGCGCTGGGCCGGCGACGACCCCGGGCGCGAAGGCCTCCTCGGCACCCCCGACCGCGTCGTGCGCTCCTATGAGGAGTTCTTCAGCGGCTACGACGAAGATCCCGTTGCGCTCCTCCAGCGCACCTTCGAGGAGACCGACGGCTACGACGAAATCGTCCTCCTGAAGGACATCCGCTTCGAATCGCATTGCGAGCACCACATCGCGCCGATCATCGGCAAGGTCCATATCGCGTACTTGCCGAGCAACCGCGTCGTCGGCATCTCCAAGCTCGCCCGGCTCGTCGAAGTCTATGCCAAGCGCCTGCAGATCCAGGAGAAGATGACCGCCCAGATCGCCAACACCCTGGACGAAGTGCTGCATCCCAAGGGCGTCGCCGTCGTCATCGAGGCGGCGCATCAATGCATGACGACGCGCGGCGTCCACAAGCCCGGGGTCAGCATGGTGACGAGCCGGATGCTCGGCGCCTTCCGCGCCGATCCGACGACTCGGCGCGAGGTGCTGACGATGATCGGCACCCCGGGCGGCGGGAGTGGCGAACACGTCTGATCCCCACCCGCGTCGTGCGTCCTTCGAGACGCCCGCTGCGCGGGCTCCTCAGGATGAGGTTAGCCTTTAATGCCATACACAGAAATTCCTCATCCTGAGGAGCGTCACGGCGTTGCCGGGGCGCGTCTCGAAGGACGCCTTGCGCCGATGCCATCCAACCGCCATGACCGCTGCCGATGACCGCCAGGCGACGGCGCTCGAGATCCTCGAGCGGCTGATCGCCTTCGACACCACGTCGGCGCGCTCGAACCTCGAGCTTATCGACTGGGTCGCGGACTATCTCGGCGAGTTCGGCATCGCCTCTGAACGCAGCGCCGCCAGTCCCGGCAAGGCCAACCTGTTCGCCACGATCGGTCCACTTGAACAGGGCGGCGTCATCCTCTCGGGCCATACCGATGTCGTGCCGGTCGCCGGCCAGGATTGGCACAGCGACCCGTTTCATCTGATCGAGGATAGCGGCCGGCTTTACGGGCGCGGCAGTGCCGACATGAAGGGATTTATCGCGCTGGTCCTGGCGCTGGTGCCGGAGATGACGCGCCGGACGCTCGCGGTGCCGCTGCATCTCGCCTTCACCCACGACGAGGAGACCGGCTGCTTCGGCGCCCCGGCGCTGATCCGCGCGCTGCCGGAGGGCACGGCGCGGCCCATGCTCGCCATCGTCGGCGAGCCGACCTCTATGCAGATCGCCAACGCGCAGAAGGGCTGTTCGTTCTTCCGCACCCGAATCGTCGGGCAGGATGGGCATTCGAGCGCGCCCGACCGCGGCGTCAATGCAATTGTCGCCGCTTCCGAGATGATCGTCGAGATCGGCCGCCTCCATGCCGAGGCGCGCGGCCGCGCCCGGCCCGAGAGCGGCTTCGACCCGCCGCATACCACGCTTTCCGTCGGCACGATCACCGGCGGCACCGCGGTCAACATCATCGCTCGCGAGTGCGCCTTCGACTGGGATCTGCGCACTCTGCCCGACGAGGATGCCGCGCAATTGAAGGCGCGCCTCGACCGCTTCATCTCGGCCGATCTGTTGCCGCGGATGCGCGCGGTATACGACGCCGCGGCGGTCGAGACCGAGACGATCGTCGCGGTGCCGCCATTGGCGCCGGCGGCGGGGTCGCCCGCCGAGGCCCTGGCCCGGCGATTGACCGGCCTCAACACGACGACGACCGTCTCGTTCGCCAGCGAGGCCGGGCTCTATCAGAAGGCCGGCATCCCGGCGATTGTCTGCGGGCCGGGCTCGATCGAGGTGGCGCACAAGCCCGACGAATTCATCACCCGCGCCGAACTGGCCGAGGGCCAGGAATTTCTCGACCGCCTCCTCGACTGGGCGACAACCGGCGTCTAGCGTTGAGCGTCCTTCGAGACGCACCCATCCGGGCGCTCCTCAAGATGAGAAAAAATTGTGCGCGCCATCAATACCTTACCCTCATCCTGAGGAGGCCGCGAAGCGGCCGTCTCGAAG
>JBARKH010000469.1:0-5573 GCA_049801295.1 Allostellaceae bacterium
TGCCGGCGGCGACCGCGGCGTCGGTCGCGGTCAAGGTGCCGCCGCCGAATACCCGCGCCTCCTCGGTCAGGCGATAGCCGACGCTCCCCGGCCCGACCCGGAGCGGCGCCTCGGCCACGATGCTGCCGCCGCCGAGCGCGATCGACAACAGATCGGGCATGCGGAAGAGCGTGCGCACCCCACCGATCTCGACGACCGAGTTGGCTTCGCGCGGAAAGCCGCGGCGCAACTGCCCGACATCGGTCGAGGTGCCGCCGACATCGACGACCATCGCATCGACGAGCCCGGAGAGGAACGCCGCACCCCGCATCGAATTGGTCGCGCCCGAGGCAAAGCTCATGACCGGCAGCGCCATCGCCGTCTCGGCCGACATCACGGTACCGTCGTTCTGCGTGAGGCAGAGCGGCGCCTCGATATGGCTGGCCCCGATCGCCTCGTGAAACCCGGCGATCGTGACCCGCGCCAGATCGGCGAGCGCGGCGTTGAGTAGCGCGGCGTTCTCGCGCTCCAGGAGCCCGATGCGGCCGAGTTGATGCGACAGCGTGACCGACGCCTCGGGGCATTCCGCGAGAAGGATTTCGCGCGCCCGCTCTTCGTGGCTCGGGTCGAGCGGCGAGAACACCGAGCTGATCGCTACCGCGGAGAGGCGGAGGCGGCGGATCTCGCGCGCCGCCTCGCGCATACCATCGTTGTCGAAGGGCATGATCGGACGCCCGTCATAATCGTGCCCGCCTTCGAGCATGAAAACCGCGCCCCGGGCGAGCGCGGCGAGGTCCGCCGGCCAGTCGCAGAAGGGCGGCAATGAGGCGCCGGTCGGCATTCCGATGCGGATCGCGGCGACCCGTGAGAGGCCGCGACGCTCGACGACGGCGTTGACGAAATGCGTGGTGCCGATCACGACCCCGTCGATTCGCCCGCGCGCCACGTGCGGATCGCGGCCAAGGAGATCGAGCGCGGTGACGATCCCGCCGGTCACATCGGCCGTGGTCGGCGTCTTCACCGCATGGACGACGCGCCCGTCTTCGAGCAGCACCGCATCGGTGTTGGTGCCGCCGACATCGATGCCGATGCGCCTCATTGATCAAACACCGACCTGAAATCCAAATCGTAGCCGAAGGCGCGCGGGCCGACATGCGCGAGCCCCTTCGGGGTCAGGAACACCGGTGGCGCCGGCAACGCCACGACCGTCACCCGCATGCCGTAGCGGACCGTCTCGGTGCCCGCCGCGTTGCCCGACACCGTGTCGAGGACGCAGATCAGATCGGGTGACATCGCGATCGCCTCGCCGTCCCGCCAGGCGACGACCCACTCGTTCTGGAAGGCGATCTCGAGCCGTGATTCACGGTCCTCGTCGAGCCCCTCGATCACGACGCGACCGCGCAGAAACCCCTCGGTCGTCCGCCGCCCGACATCGACAACCTTGCCGCGGAACAATTGTTTGCCGCGGGCCTCGTCGAGGATCGCGGCGACCGGGTCTTCGTGTTGTCGCTGTGCCTCGCGTACTCGGCGGCCGATGCCGATCGCCTTGGACGTCGTGAAGTGGATCCCCCATTCCTTGATTTCGGCACCGGTCCGCGGGGCTTTGCAGGTGGACGCGATCGAGCCCATCTCGACGCAGATCTTGCGGCTCGCCCGCTCCATCCATTTCCAATCCGGCACCCGCGTCACGACCGCCTCGATGCCGCGCGGGTCATAGAGCGCGCACGGATAGGGAGTGAGGCCGCCGACCGCGACGCTGGTCATCTGCGCCTCGGGGTAGGCCCGCCCCATCGTGTCCGCGTCGACGACCGGGAGCCCGAGATGCGCCGCCGCCATCAGCGGCTGGATGCCGTTGCCGCCACCGATTTCCAACGACATCACGGCGCGGAACTTCCGCCCGGAATATTCCTCCTGGATCTGCACGGCGCGGGCGATGCTGCGACTGTCGGTAAGGCGCTCCTGACCGACGAGCGGCGCCCCCATGTTGGAAACGACCGCGACCCGGTCGTCGTCCGCCAGATCGAGGGGCGACATCAACTGGACGCAATGCCCCTCGCCATAAAGCCGGCGCATGTTGAGGAGCCCGAGATAGGGGCTCCCGCCGCCACCGGTGCCGAGGATCCACGCCCCAACGGCGAGCGCCTCGATGTCGTCCAGAGTGATCGGGGTGGTGCTCATTCGAATTCAATTTGTCGTCCCGGCGAAAGCCGGGACCCATTTATCAGGCCCACGAGCGCTCGCCGAATGGATCCCGGCTTTCGCCGGGACGACAGTATAAAGGGGCATTAGATCGGAGCGTTAACAAGAAGAAGGAGTCACTCGTGCCGCTATCGGGGATCCGCGTCGTCGATCTGACACGCATTCTGGCCGGGCCGTTCTGCTCGATGATCCTGGCGGATATGGGCGCCGAGGTCATCAAGGTGGAAACTCCGGGTCAGGGCGACCCGCTGCGCGGCCAGGGCGTCATCAAGGACGGGCTCTCCTGGTATTTCGCCGCGTTCAATCGCAACAAGCGTTCGCTCTCGCTCAACCTGCGCACCGACGAGGGGAAGGCGGTGCTGGCCCGGCTGATCGCGGGGAGCGATGTGCTCATTGAGAATTTTCGCCCCGGCGTGATGGCGCAGATGGGCTTCGACGAAGCGCGCCGGAAAGCCCTTAAGCCCGATCTCGTCTACGCCAATATCAGCGGCTTCGGGCAGAGTGGCCCCTATCGCGACCGCCCATCCTTTGACTTTATCGCCCAGGCGATGAGCGGGTTCATGGCAGTGACCGGCGAGGCCGATGGGCCGCCCTTGCGCGCCGGGCCGCCGATCGCCGACCTCGTCGCCGGGCTTTATGGCGCGATCGGGATCTGCGCCGCCCTGGTCAAGCGCGGCCGCACCGGCGCCGGCGACAGCGTCGGGTCAAGCCTCAACAACGGTCTCATCAGTCTTCTTGGCTTCCTCGCCGCCAATCATCTGGCCACCGGCGAGACGCCGGAGCGCACCGGCAACGACCATGCGATCGTCGCGCCCTACGGCATGTTCCGCACCGCGGACGGCGAAGTTGCGCTGGCGCCTTCTCAGGAACAATCCTACCAGCGCCTCCTCGACGCGCTCGACGCCCCCGAACTGCGCGACGACCCGCGCTTTCGCACCAACGATTTGCGCGTCGCCAACCGCGCCGCGATCAACGCCGCGATCGAGGCCCGGCTCGCCGCCGACACGACCGAACATTGGATCGAGAGGCTCAACACGGCCGGGGTGCCGTGCGGGCGGGTCATGGGCTTGTTAGAAGTCTTCGCCGACCCGCAGGTGGCGGACCAGGAGATGGTGCTGAGCCAGGAGCATCCCGGGCATGGCGCGGTCAAGATGCTCGGCTTTCCGATCAAGTTCGCCGAGGCGCCCTGCCAGTTGCGCCGCCCCGCCCCTGAGATCGGCGGCGACAGCGACGCGGTGCTGCACGAACTGGGGTATTCCGCGCACGAGATCGCTGCACTGCGCGCGGCGGGAATCGTGTAACGGCCCGCCCCCTCACTCCACCCCTAGGGCGCGACGGAAGCGGTTCTTCAGATGGACCCCGTCGCGCGACGGTAAGACGCGGGGCGGCTCGTCGGCACGGATCGCCACGCGGGCGAAGATGGTCCGGTCGAAATGCTGGAGCCGCTCCGCGAACTCGCCGAGCGCCGCCGCATCGGCGATGTCGAACACCACCTCTATGCCGCAGGCGCGCGCGACCCCGCAGAGGCTGACGCCAGCCTGGGTATGGCTCGCCTGCATGCCGGTCTCGCCGTAATGGCCGTTGTCGAAGACCACGAGCGCGAGGTTGGGCGGGCGCTCGACCCCGATCGTGGCAATGGCGCCCAGCCCCATCAGCATCTCGCCATCGCCGGTGACGACGAGCACCCGCCGGTCGGGACGCGCGATCGCCAGGCCCAGCCCGATCATCGCCGCCGCGCCCATCGCGCCCCACAGGTAGAAATTCTTGTCGTCGTCGCCGACCGAAGCCGCATCGTAGGTCGTCGAGCCGAGCCCGGTGACGAGCAGCAAATCGCCGCGCCCCTCGAGCAGCGCGCGGATCGCGAGCCGGCGGTCGAGCCGCGGATCGTTGCCCCGGCTCATTTCACCCACCGCTTGGCGCCGATCAGTCTCTGCGCCAGGAGGACTGCGGTGACGGGCCCGCCGTTGAAGGCGATATCGAGCGCCGCCGCCACCGTCTCGCCGGCCTCTTCTTCCCGCTCGACCCGGTAAACCAGCACATCCATCAGTTCGAGCGCGGCCTGGGTCTTGGTGCCCATCGGCACCTGCCACGGGTTGAACTCGCCCCATTCGCCGCGCATCGTTATGAGGAGGATCAGCGGAAACCGGCAGGATTTCGCCAGCGACAACATGTTGATGCAATTGCCGACCCCGCTCGACTGCATCAACAGGGCGGCACGCTGGCCGCCGAGCCAGGCGCCCGCGGCAAGCCCGATCCCCTCCTCCTCGCTGGTCAGCCCAATCGCGCGGATCTCCGGATCGGCCCGGCACAACTCAATGAGCCGCGTATGCCCGGCATCGGGCACATACCCCACCTGGCGGATCTCGGCCGCCTTCAGCGCGGCGAAGATGGCGTCGCGCCAATCGGATGTGGGAAGCACGGCGTCAACGTCGCTCACGCGTATCTCCTCGATTCCCCGAGCAGATATACCGGGCGCGCGGCGGGGTCGGCAACGGGATCGGTTGACATCTTGTGCAGTGCAATATCAAGCTTCCGGCGCCGTGTCCTTCGGCGAAAGGATCATCCCATGGCCAAGCGCATCGACCTCGCGACCCTCGCGGTCATTACCGGCACCCTCTACCCGTCGCCGTTCGATGAGCCGTGCCTCGCGCGGCAGCGCCAAAAATTGGGCGACGTCGCGGGGCTCACCCAGTTCGGCGTCAACCTGTTGCGCCTGCCGCCCGGCGCCTGGTCGAGCCAGCGCCACTGGCACGAGCGCGAGGATGAATTCGTCTATGTTCTGTCGGGCGAAGTGACCCTCGTCACCGATTCGGGCGCCGAGGTGCTGCGCGCCGGCGACTGCGCCGGCTTCGAGGCGGGCGACGGAAACGGCCACTGCCTGCAGAACCGCTCCGATCGCGATGCCGTCGCGCTGGAAATCGGCAGCCGGATCGCCGGCGAGACCGCCCACTATTCCGACATCGACATGACCGCCCATGCCGGCAGCTACGCCCACCGCGACGGCACGCCCTACCCGAAAGCCGCGCGCCGCGGGGCGTAGAGCCGGGGCAGCCTCTCACCACCCGAGCGCGTAGGCGGCGCGGCGGGGGTCGGCGCCGGCTTCCATGAGCCCGCGCTTCTTGTCGGTGCGGATCGCGCAGACCGCACCGGCGAGCCAGTTCCACTCGGGCCAGCGCTCGATCTGGTGGCCGCGCTGCGCGAGGTCGGCGGTCACCGCCTCCGGGAAGCGGCCTTCGAGGCTGAGCCGGCCGGGATAGTAGTCATAGGGCGCGAACGAGGAGGGATAGCTGTAGCTGGCGAAACGAGGGGCTTCGATCGCGGTTTGCACGTCCTGGCCATGGACGAAGATGTTGAGCAGCACCTGCAGCATCGCCTGCGACTGCACGTCGCCCCCC
>JBARKH010000470.1:0-2092 GCA_049801295.1 Allostellaceae bacterium
GCGTAGCCGGTTCTGCCTTTCGGATGCCGAAGTGCTGACGCTCGCCGACTACGCGGTGCGCATTGAGGACCACTACTCCGCCGCCGCCGGCCATCCGGAGCCGATGGACATCGAATGGGCCAAAGACGCCGAGGACAAGAAGCTCTACATCGTACAGGCGCGGCCAGAGACGGTGGCGTCCCGGAAGGAACCCGGGATGCTCGAAACGTACACCTTGCGCACCACGGCCAAGCCGCTGGTGGTCGGCAAGGCGGTGGGCGAGAAGATCGCCATCGGCACCGGGCGGGTGATCGGCGGTGTTTCCGACCTCGCCGCCTTCTGTCCGGGCGAGGTGCTGATCGCCGCCGAAACTCGGCCCGACTGGGAGCCGGTGATGAAAACCGCTGGCGCCATCGTCACCGATCACGGCGGCCGCACCTGCCACGCCGCGATCGTGGCGCGTGAACTCGGCGTGCCGGCGGTGGTTGGCGCCCGGGATGCAACGAGCCGGCTCAAGACCGGCGAGAACGTCACGGTCTCCTGCGCCGGGGGCGAGGTGGGCACGGTCTATGCCGGCGCGCTGCCGTTCGACGTGGCGCGGGTCGATGTGCGTAGCCTCGCGATGCCGAAGACTAAGATCATGGTCAATCTCGGCAATCCGGACCTCGCGTTCCGCACCGCGATGACGCCGAACGCCGGCGTGGGGCTGGCGCGGATGGAGTTCGTCATCAACGAACATATCGGCGTCCACCCGATGGCGCTCGTGCATCCCGAGCGAACCGACCCCGCGGACCGGGCGCGCATTGCCGCGCTCGCCGCCGCCGATTCCTCGCCCACCGAGTTCTTCGTCCGCACCTTGGCCGAAGGAATCGGCACCATTGCCGCCGCGTTCTGGCCTAATCCGGTGATCGTCCGGCTCTCCGATTTCAAGACGAACGAATACGCTGCACTGATCGGTGGCGCCGGGTTCGAGCCGAAGGAAGCCAACCCGATGCTGGGCTTCCGTGGTGCGTCGCGCTACGCGCACCCGGCCTATGCCGAGGGCTTCGCGCTGGAATGTGCAGCGCTGCGCCGGGTGCGTGAGGATATGGGCCTCATCAATCTCGTGATCATGGTGCCGTTCTGCCGCCGCGTTGTCGAAGCGAAGACGGTGCTCGCAGAACTCGCCAAGCACGGGCTGCGCCGCGGGGAGAAGGGGCTCGAACTCTACGTCATGTGCGAGATCCCGAACAACGTCATCCAGGTCGATGAATTCGCCAAGGTGTTCGATGGGTTCTCGATCGGCTCCAACGACCTGACCCAGCTCACGCTCGGCGTCGATCGCGATTCCGACATTGTCGCGTTCGACTTCGACGAGCGCGATCCAGGAATGCTGGAGATGCTGCGGCTTGCTGTCACCGGTGCACACCGCAACCATCGCCATGTGGGCATCTGCGGCGAGGCGCCAGCGAACTATCCGGAAATCGCCCGCTTTCTTGCCGGCATCGGCATCGATTCGATCAGCGTCAACCCATCTAGCGTGCTGCGTACGATCGAAGTGGTCCGGGAGGCGGAGCAATCCGCCCGGGACAGGGCCGCTTAGACATGCCGCCGCGGCAGACTAGCCGAGGAGGAAGCGTCGATGAGTTGGGATGTCGCACGCGCTCGGAAGGTGTTGCGCAGTCTGTTCGATACCGCCGTGGCCCCGTGCCGCCCACTGGCAGCGCCCTGCTTATCACTGCGACGACTGAAACGATCCTCAACGCGTAGCCGCCTTCTGCAGGCGCTTTTCCCGCGAGCGGCACGCGGTTTGCCAAGACGGGTGAAGCCTCTGCGCGCTGATCGTCGATGCCATCCGTGCGGCGGGCTTCACGCCGGGGCGAGAAATATTGCGATTGCCCTCGATCCGGCGGCGAGCGCGTTCGCCGTCGAAGACGCTATGAGCTCGCGCGGTCGCGCGGCCGGCGCGAGAAATACTTCGATTTCACTCTTAATCAAAGACGAGACGTCAACTAAATCAAAGACGAGACGTCAACGCAAGGCGTTCGGCTTTCAATCCAACCTTTAAATCGGGACCCTTTTTAGCGCTCCGTTCCCTCGCTCCGAAGCATGTCGGACGAAAGGAAAGTTCATG
>JBARKH010000471.1:0-17018 GCA_049801295.1 Allostellaceae bacterium
CGCCTCGGCGCGGCCGCTGGCGATGTTGTCGTCGGTATTCATAGCCGGCCCATGACAAATCCGCCGCCGTTCGGTCCGGCGAGGTCATAATTGATAGTGCTGATCTCGCACAAGAATGGCCGCGCCAGCGGGCGGGCGCTCAGCCCTGCGGCGGGAGGGCGCTGCCGATCAGCTCGACCAGCCGCGCCACCGGGAGGGGTTTTTCCAGGATCGCGAGCACACCGGACTCGCCGGCGCGCTGGGTGATCGCGGCATCGAGCCGTCCGGTGATCAGTATAGCCGGCGGGGAGAGCCCCTGGCGATGCAGTTCACCAATCACGTCAAGACCGTCCAACCCGGGCATGTGCTGATCGATAACCAGGCACTTTGCGTGCCGGTGCCGATCGTCCTTGAGGAATTCCGCGCCCGAGCCAAAAGTCAACACGGTAAACCCGTAGGTTTCCAGCAGGACGCTCAGCGAATCGGAGACCCAGACGTCGTCATCGATGACGCAGACTGGTCCTCGCGGGTTGATGTGCTCCGATTTTTCCACGTCCGTCGCCGGCCCCGGTAAGGTTGCAAGCGCGCGATATAGCACTGCGAAACTCGGCGCTTCACTGACCTGGATCAAAAACCCGGTATTCACACCTGCCTCCCGAGTACCGATCGGCGATTGTCGATCGAAGTGCGCCCCCGCTCAGGCGTCGCCGATTGCGGTCAGAGCCGCGCGGTCGCGCAGTTCGATGCGATGCGGCGTCGGGATGCCGATTGTGCCGTCGCGTTTGAATATCGACATCACGCGGCACACGGTCTCGATGGTAAGGCCGAGATAGTCGGCGATATCGTTGCGCGACATCGGCAGCTCGAGCGCGCGGACCGCATCGTGCCGCTCGAACATGTCTAAGAGGAAGGTCGCGACCCGCTCGGGCGCGCTCATGCGCCCCAACATCAGCATCCGGAACTGCGCATTGGCGAGGTCGCGAAGGGTCATATCGCGCAGGCCGCGCGCCAGGTTGGGGCTCTTGTCGATCAGCCGCTCGGTGGCGCGCCGCGGATAGCGCATGACGATGACATCGCTCACCGCCTCGGCCGAGAACAGACGTTCGGGCATGTTTTCCAGGCCGAAGCAATCGCCGCCGAAGTAGAATTCAGCAATATGCCGGCGGCCATCGGCCAACAGCTTACACAGCCGGACAGTGCCAAAGACCACCTGGTACCAGCAATCGGCCGGGTCGCCTTCGGCGAAGATCTCCTCGTTGCGCGCGACGCTGCGCCGGGTGCCGATCTGCTCAAAGGCGACAAGCGCATCGAGCTGGCCCGAATGCGCGACTGCGGCCGCGGCCGAGCCGGACCGGCCGAATGTATCGCCATACGTGGAGCCGGTGAATTGCACGAACATTTCTTTCTCCATCCTCGCGGATCGCAGAAGGAGAATGATCGGGTCACACCGGTCGGCGATATTCGGAATGATCCTTACGGGAGGCCCCTAAGGGGAACTACTTATGCCTATGGGCGCCGGCTCCTGCCGGCGTCTGGATTGCCGCTATATACTGCGCAGTACCTTGATTTGCCGGTCGCCATTGTTGACCTGGATCAAGGCAGAAGAGTGCCGGCGGGCGATGATCGGCGCACGTACACTTGGCGCGAGGAGGAAGCGATGGGTTTCAAAGATATTCTGGTTGCGCTCGATACCGCCCGGCCGACGCACGGGCGGGTCGAGCTTGCCGCGGCATTGGCCGAGCGCTTCGCTGCCCATTTGATCGGGCTGCATTCGACGCTTCCCGCGGACGCGCCGCGCCCGCACGGCTATTTCGATTATTTCGATCGCTCGCTACTCGATCCGCTGTATCGCGAATATGAGCAGAAGACGCAGAGAGAAAGCGAAGCGACGCGGCACCTCTTCGAGGAGGCCGCGACCCGGCACGGGCTGTCCGCCGAATGGCGCGCCGCCTCGGGACTGCCCTCCGCGGTCACCGCGCTGCACGGTCGCTACGTCGATCTGATCGTCGTTGGACAGCCCGATCCCGACGAGATCGAGGCGGCGCTGTTTCGCCCGCTACCGCAAGAGGTCGCGCTCGCGGTCGGCCGCCCGATCCTCGTCATCCCCTACGCGGGAAGCTGGAAGGAGATCGGCCGGCGCGTGCTGGTGGGCTGGGATTCGAGCCGTGAAGCGACGCGCGCGATCAACGATGCGATGGCCTTATTGGCCGGCGCCGAGGCGGTCACCATTCTCGCGGTCGATCCGGCCGACGGCCCGTCCGGGCATGGCGACGTGCCGGGCGCGGACATCGCGCTGCACCTCGCGCGCCACGGTGTCAAGGCGACGGTCGAAACAACGGTATCGGCGGGGATCGGCGCCGGTAATGCGCTCCTGTCACGGGCCAGCGATCTCGAAGCCGATCTCCTGGTGATGGGTGCCTACGGTCATTCACGAGTGCGCGAGCTCTTGCTCGGCGGCGCCACGCGAACCGTTCTCGAAAGCATGACCTTGCCGGTCCTGATGGCGCATTGAAGCGCCCGGACTCGGCCTAATGCTGCGGGTTGGTTAAGAGCGCCTGGTCGGCGCCGCTACCGTTTGGCGGCGTATAGGTGAGGAGCATGCCGCCCGTCGCATCGGCGCCGATCGCAAACCCGGCCGCCGCGTATTGGCCGAGGAGTGCGAGGCTCGCCGTATGCGTGCCGTCGCCGAGCGTCAGCGTGCCGCCCGTCCCGGCGGCGTTCGCCGTATAGCCGAGCGTATCATCGCTGCCGAAGGCGATATCGCCGAAGTCGAGCACGTCGCCCGCGCCGAGCCCGGCGATTGTTCCCGTAAAGCCCGCCGACTGGTCGAGCTTCAGCGTGCCCGATGCCCCGGCGTCGAAGCTGACTGCGGCGTCCGATCCGGCGGCGAATTCGAGCGTCGCACCGCCGCTGATCTCGGCATTGCCGCCGCCGGTGGCGGCGCCCTCGACCGTCAGATTACCGCCATCCGCCCACAGCGTGCCGGTATCCGCCAGCGCGCCGGCGATGGTCAGGGCGCCGCGATCATCGAGCGTGACCCCGGCGTCGAGCGTGTTGCCGCCGCTGAGCACCCATTGCGCCCCGGCATCGACCGTCACCACCGAAAAGCCGAGATATTGGGTGCCGAGGCCCGACAGCGTGCCGATGCCGGCGCCCGAGCTCAGCTCCAGCGTGTCCTCGCCGGTGCCGCCATCGACGACGCCCTCAAACACCGCCCCCGGATCAACGATTACGAGGTTGCCGCCGCCGGCAAATTGGACCGCCGTACCGCCGCCGCCGCTGATCGTGCCGCCATTGGTCAGCGTGCCCGGTCCGCCGGTGATATCGATCCCCACCCCGTTGCCTTCGATCAGCCCGCCGGCGGCGTTGGCGACGCTGCCGCCTGCCGTCAGATAGACTCCGATGCCGGACGGCGCAGACGAGACGGATGTGACGGAGCCGTAATAGCTCTGGGATTGTGTCGTGGTCTCGCCAACGCCCGAAATCGTTCCCGAATTGACCAGGCTGCCGGCGGCGTCGAGCTCCACTCCCACCCCGGATCTTCCGCTCATATATGACAGGTAATAGGCGGACCCTGGGCCGGTCTGCTGATAGGTGAGCGTGCCGTTGGCGGTCCCGGTAATGAGGCCGCTGTTCACCACACTCCCGCCCAGGCTCAGCTCCACCCCGACCCCGGTCGAGGCCGAGATCGACCCCGAATTGACGATCCCGCCGGCCCCACCGCTGACGAGGACACCGGTATCGTTCCCCGCGATCAGACCGCCCGCCTGGTTGGTGACACCGCCGCCATCCTGCAGATAGAGGCCGGTATAGACGCCGGTGATCGCGCCCGAATTGGTGACCGCGCCGAGCCCGCCGGTGACCTCGACACCAAAGCACGAGCCCGAGATCAGCGCCGCGCTCCCGCTGTTCACCACGACGCCACCGGCCTCGAGGCGAACGCCAGCGCTGGCGAACTGGCCGGTCGCGATCATCGTCCCGGCGTTGGTCACCATGCCCGGCGCGCCGGCGATGTCGGCCCCGTCGTAGTAGCCGGCAATCAGTGCCGCGGTCGCGCCGCCCCCGCCATTGCTGACGCTGCCGCCGTCGCTCAACCTGACGCCGATCCCGCTTGCCTGGGATGCGTAGGCCGGATATGCCCCGGCCGCCGGGACCGTCGTGATCGCGCCGTAATTGGTCACGTTGCCGGCGGCGCCGCCAATCAGAACCCCATAGCCGGACCCGGCGATCTCGCCACCGTTGACGATCGTGCCGCCATTGGTCAGCTCCACCCCGGCGGCGTTCGCCCCAGTCGCCGTGACGCTCCCGAAATTCGTCACCGTCCAGGGAACCGCGCCAATCCCGAGGATGCCGGGGCCGTAGCTCGCCGCCACGTTCGCGCCCGCGGCGAAATTCGTGGCCGCCTCGGTGGCCGGGTTGGAGATCACCACGGTGTGCGCATAGGACCCGCTGAACACCGGCCCCTGAGGCTGGGCGATCGAGATGTCGGTGCCGCCGTTTCCGTCAGAGCTGAGCACCAGCGTATTCGGGTCGAAAGGGCCGGAGAGCGCAAAGCTCGTCACCACGCTGCCATTGTCGAAAACGGTCAACGTGCCGTTGGCGTAGACGAGGCTCATCGCCGCCTGGTCGAAAAGGTCGATCGTGTCGGCCTCGCGGAAGCCGGCGATCCCGCCGACCAAGACGCTCCCCGCTTCCAACACAACGAGGTCATTGCCGCTGAGCGACATTGCCGCGCCGCTGCTACCCGAACTGCTCGCGACCGTGCCGGCGTTGATGATCGTATCGGCCTCGGCGTAGGTGCCGTGGTCGACTATGCCAACGCCGCCCACGATCGCACCGTAATTGATGATCGTGGCGGTGCTGGGGTCGCCATAGAGCGCGATTCCGGCGGCACCGCCGGTGATCAGACCGCCGCCATGGTTGACGACGCTGCCGCCAGCCCTGAGGTCGACGCCAAAACCGTACGCGCCGATCCCCGCGATCGTGCCGTAATTGGTCACCGCGGCGACGCCGTTCGAGTAGAACCCCGATCCGCCGGCGATCAATGCAGTGGTGTCGCTGGCGCTGCCGTTGGTCAAGGCGCCGCCGTCGATGCTGACGCCGACGCCGTTTTGGTTGGCCTCGATTATCCCGTAATTGACGACCGTGCCCGGGACGTTATTGGGCGCGGGTCCGGTATAATTCCACCAGATCGGCAGGCCGACGACGCCGGTGGCGACAGTGCCGGCGTCGGCGAGCGGGACCGCCACGCCGGTGCGCGGGAACCAGCCGAAATTCATCATGCGACCGGCGGCGTTGCCGATCACGACCCCGTAGCGGGACCCGACGATCTCGCCGGAGTTTATGACGGTCCCGCCGTCGGTCAGCGCGACCCCGGCGGCGTCCCACCCGGTCGCCGACACCATTCCGAGATTGGTCACCATCCAGGGAACCGCGCCGACGCCGAGAACGCCCGGGCCGTAGCTCGCCGACACCGTCGCGCTTGCGGTGAAGGTCGTCGATGCTTCCGTGGCGGGATCGGAGATCATCACCGTGCCCGCATACGACCCGCTGAACACCGGTCCGAGAGGCTGGGCGATCGTGATGCCGGGACCGCCCGGTCCCCACCATCGGAATACCAGCATATCCGGATTGAACGGGCTGGAAAGTGCGCCGCTTCCCGTGTTGTCGCCGTTGCCGCGGCCGGTCAACCCGCCGGCATTGGTGATCGCGAAGGAGCCAGCGGCGCCGCCGATCCCGGCCGCTCCGGCCGCGCTGGTGCCCGACCCATCGCCCGGCATCGGGCCGGCAAAACTCGGGTCGCCGCCGGTCAAGGCGTCGCCACCGAGGTTGACGGCAACGCCGTATGGGTTTGCCCCGATTGTCCCCAAATTGATTACGGAGCCCGACGCATTATTGTTCGCGACGGGGTGATAATTCCTCGCGAGCAGCGCTTCCTTCGCGCTGGTGGCGCCGGTGCCGCCGTCATCGAGGATGATCCCGGCCGGGTCCGTGACGGCGCTGGCGTCGCTGACGCTCGAGGCTTCGCTATTCGGGCCGCCACTGGCGTCGCCGGTGGAGGTCCCGACATACCCGGGCGCGGTGATGGTCAGCGGCGAGGCGTAATTCCCGCTGGTATCCGGCGTGACGACATTGGTAATCGTGTCTTCGGCAACCGCCATGTACCACCCATCACGCCCTAAGCAAGCCTGGACCGGGTAATTGCCGATAGGCTGGCGCCGCCGTTAAGCGCTTCAACCGTTAGTATCGTTCGTGAGTAGGCCGCATTAGAGGCCGCCAGCAAGAACAAGTCAAGCTCGCCCCCTATTGCTTCAGTCACGCGAAAACGGCCCGGCGCCAAGCAACCAGCGCCGGCGCGCGGGGTTTTCGGCAGGCGCGATTGGCCGGGTGGCGGATGGGGTGGGATTCGAACCCACGAGGAGCTTGCGCCCCCGCCGGTTTTCAAGACCGGTGCCTTAAACCGCTCGGCCACCCATCCATTTCAATTATTACAAGTGTTTACATCTTATCGAACCGCGAACGAACAGGCAACGATTGCTAATCTGGACCCAACTTGGACCCAACATTCGGTGGCACGTCGCCGACGGTTCGCCGGGCGTTCCTACGACGGATTTCCCGACGGGAGAGCGCGAACTCGCTCCCCATTGGAATGGTTGATCAGCACGTATGACCAAAGAGCACCAACCTGTTCATTCTCGGTGATATCAACTTCGGACCCTGCTGGCCAAACGCGCGCCATGGGTAGGTCGCCCGGAGCGACACGCCACCGGGTTCCGTCGCCGAGGGTCACGATACCGCCGCTGTTGATCCCGTCTAGTTGAGCCATGTTGGTCCTCCAATGACCTAGGTAGCGCCGAGCACTTCCTTGGACAAGGCGCCAATGATCGCCGCCGCGCTGGTATCCGCCTTGCGGGTCCGTTTGGCATAGGACCGCAGCAGCACGGCCGGATCATGACCGCAGCGAGCAGCGACGACATGGACCGGCACGCCGGCATCGAGTAACAGGGTTTCGTGGGTCGCGCGAAGGTCATGCAACCGCAGCTTGGGAAAGCCCAGTTTGCGGGCTCGCCGGACAAACTCTTTCGTCACGCCGCGGGAATTGCGCGGCCGAGTGAAATCGAAATCTGCGCCGGCCGTAGGAGGCGAGGGAAACATCAATGCGCCGTCCGGGAGCCTGACGAGCGACAGATCGACCGCAACACCATCCGCGACACCGGCCGCAAGCCGTAGGTATCTCTCGCGCTCGCCGGAAAGCAACGCGACAAGGTTGTCATCGATGGCGATCGAGCAAACACCTCGGGCTGTCTTCGGCTCCTTGAACCGGACGCCATGTGCCTTCGTTTCCTCCAATGAGCGCCGGATCGCCAGCGTCTTTTCGGTCATATCCAAGTCCGACCATCGCATCGCGAGGATTTCGTTGCGGCGGGCGCCTGTGAACGCCGCGGTCGCGACGATCGGATACAGCGCCAAGCCGCGGAAGCCGTTTAGGAGCACCGCAAGCCTCTTGTTCGAGCACCTGGCCCGTTTCTTCGTTGCTCGGCGATGGCGGCTCCGCGCGCTTCACCGGGTTGCTGACGAGTAGCCCCTTGCGGACAGCCGCGTTGAGGCAAGCGCCGAGAACAGTGTGGATATGGTGAACCGTCCGCGTCGACAGCTTGCTCTCAAGCTTGGTGTAGAGGCTGTCGATTTCGGTCGGGCCAAGCTGCTGTATCGGCCGTGCGCCGAGTGTTGGTACAACGTGAAGCCGTAGCAGTTCGGCGTATCGCTCAAGGGTCCGCGCGTTGACAAGCCCGCGCTTGCGCACCGTGGCCGTATCCTCGCTGTCGCGGCGTTCCTGTAGGGCAAGCCATTGTTCGACCCATGCCGCGAGCGTCACCTTGTCCGGCGCGACGTGTGCGCCATCGTCGGCGCTTTTGAGCAGCCGGCGAAGCTCGGTTTGCGCGGCGCGCTTGGTGCCGCGAAACGCCTTGGTGTAGCGCTTGCCGCTGACCCGCCAGCGCAACCGCCAACGATCTTCGCCGCGCTCGTCAATGCCACCGTCGCCGTGATCCCGCTTGCTGCTGGTCATGGCTCGCCCCCTTCGTCTGAATATTTTTCCGCCTCAGCGGCGAGGCGCCGGCCAATAGGTCCGCTCGCAGCGATGGTTTCTTGATCCACTGGTGCGAGCCGGCTGAACGCCGCAATGCCACGATCGCCGAGCGTGCCAAGCGCTGCCCCAACGATACGATCCGCACGGCGAACCACCTCTGCCTGCGCCGCACCATGTCCGGGCGGCAGGCTCGCCGGGAGACCTGGGGGGCGAAACGCGTCAATCAGCGTGAGAAGGCAAGCCTCTACGAGCCAGTGAGCCGAAATGTCTTCGACTTCGCGCCCCTTCTCATCGATACGCTCGCCGGGGAACATGTGGCCGGCGACAGTGCGGGAAGCTCTGATTTTCTTTGCCGGAAACATTCGAGAAGCCGCCGCGACGGCGTAGGCGGCGGTGGTCAATAGATCGGCGAAGCGCGGGTCTGTATTCGGCACGGGTGCCTCAAATGATTGTTCAAGCCGACGCCGAAGCTCGGCGGCTATGCCGCCCTCGCCGGCTTCCGCCGCTTTCTTGAGGTGTTCATGTAGCTCGCGAGGCAAGCGTACGGTCATAACGGTTTCGCGCTCGGATCGGGGTTTCGTTGCCATCAAATCACACCCCTACCAATTGGCAGGTAACGGGCTTGACATTTCCCTACCATTTCTATATAGAGGGCGCAACAACTTTTTTGGATGAACCGGCATGAGCATCGAAACGCTACCCGAGAAGCTGACCTACTCCGTTGTGGAGACCGCCGCGCTTCTTGGGCTGAGCCGCAACTCGACGTATGCGCGCGTGAAGGACGGCACGATCCCCAGCGTGCGCGTTGGCTTTCGCCACCTGATCCCGAAAGCCGCGCTCGATCATTTTTTGCAGACCTTGAACGCGCGATGACGCTGCGCCCCATCCTCGCCGAACTTAGGTCTCTCCCGCCGTTGGGCTCGCTCGAAACGCCGTCCGCCCACGCCACGGACGGCACAACCTCAAACCACACTTCCGCGCCGGCTGGCTCCGATAACGCGAAGTCGGAGCACCCGGACAGTGGAACCAGTACCCGTTGAGCAGATCGCCGAATTTATCCGGTTGAGCGAGGCTTACCACACCGCCGGCCAAGTCGCCGACGCAACCAAATTCCCGAAGGTTCAAACCGCGCTTAGCGATCTGCGCGATGCGCTCGAATGCCGGCTGCTGACCTTGGCCGGTCAGATCACCGCACCATTGCACTGAGGATCGCCGCGAATGCCCGACGGGTCCGCAACGATCAGACTGGCACCACGGCGAGACATCGCGATGCGGCACGTCGAATTGCTGACCGGAAGCTCAGACACGCCTTGCTGTTTCCGGCTGTTGGGCGGCATGGGCGATCGGAACCTGTCGGGGCGGCTGGCCGACTTATGGTCGCAAATCGAGGTGGCACAAGAGCACGGCTCGCAAGTCTTCGTCATCGTCAATGAGGGCGGCCACGACGCGCTCTCGATCACTCGCATTCGCGCCCTGTTTGTCGATTGCGACGGTACCCCGATCCCGGCGGCATGGCACGCCGAACCGGATTTCATCGTCCGTCGCGACGCGACGCACTGGCACGCCTACTGGCTCGTCGCCGACCTGCCACCCGATGGCTTCAAGGCCGCACAGAAGCGGCTCGCCATGCACTACGGGACCGATCCCAAGGTCTGTGACCTACCGCGGATCATGCGGCTCGCTGGCACCCTTCACCTCAAAGACCCGAACCGGCCATTGCTGGTCACGATCGAGGGCGATAGCGATGCAGTTCAAACGCCTTGTCGCCCGCCGCTAATCCCAAGGAGAATAATCAGATGATCCAGTTCGACGCAATTTCTGTTACTACCGAGGCTTTTCAACTGAACGGCGGCAGCTATCAAATCACTTGCACTGGCTACGGCGATGGCACTGTAACACTACAGAAGTGGGCGGCCAGCAAACTATTCGAAGATGCGGCCCTGCCCTTCCGAGCGGATGGCTCGGCCGCTCAGCGATCCGCTGTCGAGCTTGCCGCAGGCACCTACCGCTTCGCTCTGGTCGATGCAACAAAGGTCAATATTAACTTAGCGGTAAACCCGCCCGCCACCGCCGCTGGCCCTCCGGCAGACCGAATGAGGGATACAGGTTTCATGCCTCACTGGCTCGCGCGGCACGGCTTCGTCGAGAACGTCGTCACCCCGCTCGCTGGCATCGCGGCGGGATGGTCTGGAACGCTCACTCCCGCCGCCGCCAGGGAACTACTCGAACGCGATCAGCCATCCCTTTTGGCCATGCCGCTCGGCCCCGACTACACGATGCCGTTCCCTGGTTTAAAACTAACGCTTTCGCCCGGTGGCCACATCATCGTTGGCGCCGTGGCCCTGGCCGCCGTCGTCGCGCGCAATGTGACGATCGACGCAGATATCACCTTGGAGAATTGACATGCTCAAGTTTAAGCAGATCGTCTTCCGGCGTGGTGTCGATAACTTCGGCGCTATCGGCACTGACGGCACTCTCTGGGAGACCTTTACCGATTACGCCCACCGCAAGCCGCGTTGGCGGCGGCTCCCCACCGGCGACATGGCGCTGCCAATTGTCTCACTGACGGCGATGGGCGAAATCTTGATCGCAGTAGACGCCAAGGGCCAAATCTGGCGCCAGTCGAATGACGGCGCTCTGGCAAACCGCGGGGTTTACGAATGGCACCACCTCGATTTTGAAGAGGCGGCTGCTGTCGAGGGGCAGGCACCTGCGCAGAATTTCGCCCGAGCGCAGCGATGACCCTCAGCCGTATCGCGGAATTAGACCGCGCCGCGCGCAAGATCGAAAAACGCGAGGTGCGAGCGGCAAAGCGGGATCAGCGCCGGCAAGAGACCCGAGGGGCGACTGAGGCCCGACGCCAGCCACCGATCCCCGCCGGGATTGCCCACGCCATTGGAGCGGATCGATGAAGTACCGTATGGGCGCCGTGCGGCCTATCGATCGCACCTGAGCAAAAAGGAGCGCGACCGGCTCAAGGCGGAAAAGCTCGCCAAGCGGCAGGAACGCCATATCGGGCACCCGTCGCCCATCGATCCTACCGCGGGCGCACCCGAACAGTTTCCGTCTAACTGGCCCGACGCCCCGGAGGATTTCCAGGGTATCGCCCGCACCCTATCGCGCGACCCTAGCCCCGCTCTGGCCAATATGGGCGCCGACGCGGAGCCCGGCCAATGACCGCGCGCAAAGCTGACATCCTCGACGTTCTCGAAAGACAGGTCCGCGCCCGCCGCGAAAACCGGCTGCTGTCGTTTCAGCCTTACGAGCGTCAAGCCGCGTTTTTTGAGCTTGGCGCTGCGAAGCGTGAGCGGCTGTTGATGGCCGGCAATCAGGTAGGAAAATCCGAAGCCGGCGCATTCGAGGCGGCTCTACACCTGACCGGGCTTTACCCGAAATGGTGGGTAGGGAAGCGGTTCGACCATCCTATTCGCGCATGGGCGGCTGGCGAGAGCGGGTTGCTGGTTCGCGATGTTTCGCAAACGAAGCTCTGCGGCTTGCCAGGGGGCGAGGAAACTTGGGGCACCGGGTCCATCCCCAAGGCGCTGTTGCTCGGCAAAGCGGCCGGCCATGGCGTCAGTGACGCTTACGACAACATCCGGGTCCGGCATGCCAGCGGTGGTGTTTCAACGCTCGGCTTCAAGACCTATGAGCAGGGCCGATCGAAGTTCCAGGGCTCGACGCTCGATTGGATCTGGCTCGACGAGGAACCGCCCGCAGAAATCTACAGCGAGGCTCTAGCCAGGCTCACCGGCGACGGCTGCGTGTGGACGACATGCACGCCACTATTGGGGTACACGCCGTTTATTTCGCGCTTCCTGCGCGACGCCAGCCCCGAGGCGCGGCGCGACCGCGGCGTGGTCCGCATGGGCCTACGCCATGCCGAGCATTTCAGCGATATCGAGAAGGAACGTCGGCTTGCCGGTTACCCGACGCACGAACGGGCAGCGCGCGAGAACGGCGATCCGATGCTCGGCAGCGGCGCCGTATTCGAGGAAGTGATCGAGAGCGATATCAGCACTCGGCTCGCGCTGTCCGAGGTTCCGAAACACTGGACCCTCCTTTGGGGGATCGATTTCGGGATCGCGCACCCGTTCGCCGCGGTGCTGATCGCCTGGGATCGCGACGCGGACTGCCTCTACATTCTCGACGCCTTCAAGATGACCGGCGGTACGCCGTTAAACCATGCGGCCCGCATGCGCTCGATCGCGGCGAACGTGCCTGTCGCCTGGCCCCATGATGGTACGGCGCGCGAGAAGGGCTCGGGCGAGCCCCTGGCAGCGCTCTACAAGGCCGAGGGGCTTGTCATGCTCCCGCAACACGCGACGCACGCCAGCGGCGGCTACAGCACGGAAGCGGGAGTTATGGAAATGCTCGGCCGGATGCGCGATGGCAGGTTCAAGGTCGCGGCGCACCTAGTCGAATGGTTCGACGAGTTCCGGGGCTAC
The DNA here is from genome assembly GCA_049801295.1 of Allostellaceae bacterium. Taxonomy (GTDB): domain Bacteria; phylum Pseudomonadota; class Alphaproteobacteria; order ATCC43930; family CGMCC-115725; genus DATARH01. The sequence continues at coordinate 12,514 of JBARKH010000471.1, forward strand.
CATCGGAAAGACGGCCAAATCATCAAGCTGAACGACGATCTTATGAGCGCCACCCGTATTGGTGTGATGGCGCACCGGCATGCGCGGGCGGTGCCGATCGGATCGAAGGTCATGCGCCGGACCAGCGCCGAGCCCGAAATGGCCCGCGATATTGATTTCCCCCTGTTTTAGAGAGGCAGCACTATGGCCACGGTCAGCGTTACCGAAGGGCTCGACCGCTTCGGCGGCTACATCTTGAAGGCCGGCGGCCGGGTGTTCCACACCATGGACGAAGTGGTGAAGGCGTTCCCTGGTGGCGACTTGACATTCGTGCCGAAGCCGCCACCGCGGAATACTTCGACGGTCGCGAGGGACGTGGATTTCCCACTATTTGACAACGGTGATTGACGACTAGAAATCTGCTACGTTCCGGTTCCCACGCCCCCTAGTGGTGGTCCATGCCATGCCCCTCGCACAGATCGAGCATCGCAATCCCACACCGGCCGAGCTTGCGCCGTACATAGAACAGGCCGAGCGGGAGATCGCAGATCCGGGCAGTCGCGCTCAAATGATCCGATCCTGGGCCAGACTTACGTGGGAAAGCGATATACGCAGGCGAGATCCCAATGCCTTCGTTGTGGCGTTCGCCGGCTGGGTCTTGAATCTTGACTACAACGCTTATCTCCGCTCGCCTGTGTGGCGGGCCATTCGTCAGCGCAAATTAGAGACGGCGGACTACAAATGCGAGTGCGGCTGCGGGCGTCGAGCGACACTGGTGCATCATCGTGACTATCGCCCGCGCGTGCTTGCCGGCGAAGACCTATCACCTCTCGTCGCGCTCTGTTGGCAATGCCACCACGTTGTCGAATTTGATAATCGTCGGCGAAAACGCGACGTTTGGCAGGACAAGGAACGTGTTCTTGCGGAGTTGGTGGCCGGAGCAGGATGCCTCGGTCCAGGACGGGATAGAGGATGGCGCGAACTCCGGCAGATGCGTGCCTAACAGCGCCACCGGATCAAGTTGACCAGTATCCGCCAAGCGGCGTGCGAGTTCCGGGAACAGATACACCTCGGGGTTGTAATACGCGGTCGGGTCGAGCGTACCGCTTACCAGCAGCGCCTACCGCCGCCGTTTCTTCGCGAGTACCATGCTGCGCTCCCCGGCGAAAACCGCGCCGGTCTAGTGCACAAGTGCGTTGATGGTAGCCAGGGCGAGACAAAAAATGACAGGTAGGCCAAGAACAATTGTCCAAGTAGGATAACCAGTGTAAGCGGCGAGACGCCGCACCAGCGTCCGCAAAATGAGCAGAATCAGAGATTGTGACAATTTACAGGTTCCGTAGTGGAGAACGCTTCTCCAGTTGTGCCTTGTATTTTGTCATAGTTTGCCGCGTAACCCCGGCAGTTTCGGCGCCGGCAATGGCTCGGGACCGTGCGTCGTGCCGACGCCGAGCTTCAATAGGATAGTATTGTACGGCCGCAGCCGCGGCGAGCGGGGGAACCGGCTGCGCTCAATCATGGCGATAAACCGAGTTACGCGGGCGGTCATAGATGCCACCGCGCGGCGAGGAACGCCCCGACGGGTAGGGTCAACAGACCAAAACCGCCGAGACCGCCGAAGAACAGCCCCACGACGGAGACGATGACGAGACCCCAGGCCAGCCAACGAAGGGCGTCGATCGGTGTGACCGCTGCGCCGTCAACAGGCCGCCAAAGGCCAACAGCGACGGCCCCTCGGACAAGGATCAGCAGGGTGAGGGCGATGAGTTGGAAGGCGAACGCGTCGAGCTGAATGTGGGCGATGGCGGCATCGCTAGCAGCATCGAAGCCCAGCGCCCTTAGCCCGCCCAGGAACAGCGCCGTCACCAAGATGGCGGCGCCGGTGATGGCAATCCTCGGTGTCACCGCACAGCGATCGCTGTAGGCGCGCCGTGTATCAGTCTTCGCGGCGTGCTGCGGCGAGAAATTTCATTTTGAAGTCCGTTCCGTAACGCTCTGCGCCGTCTCTTGTTGGGAAACGCCGTAAGCTTTGGTGTTCGGCGCCTCCCTGCAAAAAGATCGGCTGAAATGTTCCATCCGCTTGTGAGCGCGCGTCCGGCATCGGATTGGCTTTGCTGCCACTAGGCAATAGCCCCAACGCGACCAGAAACCGCGCCTGGTCATCTTCTTTGATGTTTCCGCTGGTATCGCAAAACTCGCCACAAAGGGCACCTACCATCATCGCCGCTGCCATGCCGCTGTCATCGCCGAACAGCGGTCGCAGGGATTTGCCCAACTCGGCGCGCTTCTCGTCTATCAGCCGGTTAATTTCGTCCATGTGTGTCTCCCTGCGTCGCGTTTAGCCGGCGCCGATCAATTTTAGAAGTAGGTCTGCGGCGTGCTTAGCCAATTCCCCCACGAAGCCGGGTGCAAACATACCTGCCGCTGTCAAAAGTGGACCGACAAGAAGCAGACCGATCAATTTTCGCGACGGTTTTGGTCCCTCGATAATTTTCAAGACCGCCTGCAACTCCGCGACCAGCTTGTCGGCTACCTCTCGCGATGTTTGATTGGATTGTTCGATTGCCGTGCAGAGCCGCCCGATCGTTTCTTTGAACTCGCGAAACTCTGCACTGCCGAGATTGATGGAAACGGGATCTTCCACCGTCACCGTGTCGCCGGGCGCCGCCGGATAGATCGTTGGAACGATGGTCAACGGTGCGTCAGGCTGGGCGAAAGGCGCTTGATCAAAGCCGGCTCGATCGCCGGCCTCGGCGAATCCGAAAGTAGATCCCGGTTCCCTTACGCCAGCGTTGAAGGAGGATTGCGGCTGCGGCGATTGCTCTTGTGGTGGGGTTATTTCGCCGGGGATGCCGAGGGCGAGTAGCGATTGAGTGCTCGGCGACTGATCGGAAGCCCCCGAGGCCACAGGGATTTCAACACCCGATATAATTCTCGTGGTCGGGGATAACTCTACGTGCCGTGTAACCCGCAACGCGCTGACGATGGTACTACCTTGTTGCACGGGGATTTCGGCAATGTTACACTTGACATAACACCCACAATCTATAGAATGGTGGCCAGCAAGGAAGGTCGCTATGAAATCCGCTTTCAACGTCGAGCATTTCGCCAGCGAAGAAGCCGCTATCGAGTATGTCGAAGCGCGTCTTTGGCCGGATGGTGCGACCTGCCCTCACTGCGGCACGATCGGCGAGGCAACGAAGTTGCAGGGCAAAACCACGCGCCCCGGTTTGTGGAACTGCCGCGCGTGCCGCAAGCCCTTTACGGTACGGATGCGGACGATATTCGAGTCGTCGCATATTCCGCTGCATATCTGGCTGCAAACGATCTACCTGTTTTCCTCGTCGAAAAAGGGGATCAGCACTCGCCAGTTGCAGCGGTCCCTCGGCGGCAGCATGAAAACCGCGTGGTTCCTTGGGCACCGTGTCCGCGAGGCAATGGCGGAACTTGGCATCAAGGCGCCGGAACCGCTTGGTGGTAAGAACAAGGTGGTCGAAATTGATGAAACTTTTATCGGCGGGAAAGCGGCAAACCGGAAAGGCAAAATCCCGCCCAAGGCTATCGTTCTGTCGCTGGTAGAGCGCGACGGAAGCGTTCGTAGTTTCCGCGTTCCGAACGTGACCGCTGCGACGCTCGGCCCGGTCATTACCGCTAACGTGGATAAGGCCACTTACATCATGACGGACGATGCCACGGTTTACCCCAGCATCGGGCGGCACTTTTCGGGGCATGGTTCCGTGAACCATTCGGCAGAGGAATATGTTCGCGCGAATTTCTGGCATACCAACACGGTCGAAGGTTATTTCTCGATCTTCAAACGCTCCGTGTACGGCTGCTATTTCCACGTCAGCGAGGCTCACTTGCATCGCTACGCCGCCGAGCGGGATTTTATGTATAACCATCGCGAGCGGCTTGGTTTCGACGACCACGCCCGCGCCGATGCGCTGCTCCGTGGCGTGAAGGGCAAGCGGCTCACCTATCAAACAACTCGTCGCCAGCGGGCGCTCGATACGCCGCCGCTCTGAGGCGCGGTCGAGCAAGCGCCGCGATCGGCAAGCGCCAGCCGATCCACGCCAGCTTGTGATACCGCTCATCGGCGGGAGCGAGCCGTGACGCTCGCTCCCGCCGTCGCTATCCTGCGGCTGCCACACCAAACAGGGAGCGAAACCAATGGACGAAGAAGGCATGATAAATGACATCGCCGAGGCGCGGGGAGTAGGCGTTGCAAATAACTGTCTCATGGCCGCAATTGTCGCCACGCTCGTAACCAAAGGAATTTTAACGGGAGATGACACGGCCACATTAACGGGCACCGCGAAGACAGCGATTGACCGGATATCCGAAGACGATTTGCCAGCCGACGCAAGAGAGATGGCGAACGCTGCCTTGCGAGGTTTTGCGACTGCGTGGCTACGTCTTGTAACGCGTAAGAGCCTGACTCAAAAGCGCCTGCCGCCGTTCTCGACAGTTACGGAGCGCTTTGGCATCGAATACCGGCCGGTTCGGCCCGTCGCCGCGAGAACCGC
>JBARKH010000472.1:0-6856 GCA_049801295.1 Allostellaceae bacterium
GCAGTTGTCAGCGCGATGCTGCGGATTGCTTCCGCCGGCAGGCCGCGCCGCGCGGCCCATGAGCCGAAGGCCGCGCCCGCCGCGGCCTGAACGCACAGATTTCCGAGGCCGAAAAACAGGCCGGGAAGCCAGCCGGTCGCGGCCGACGGCATCGCCGGCGCGAGCGTCGTATAGAGGATCGCGGCGAAGGCGCCGAAACCCCACCCGGCGATGAAACCATGCAATGCCGGCATCCACGGTTTCAGCTCGCGCGGCTGCGTCTGACCGCCGAGCCGGTCAAGGCCCGGCAAATGGAGATGCGGCAAACTGCCCGAGCCCATCACATAAAATCCCGCCGCCACCATGACGATCCCGACGACGAGGTAAATCACGCCGTCGAACGCGTCGAAGGTGAACCAGTGCGCGAATCCGAGATAGGCGAGCTCGCTCGCCAGCGCCCGCTGTGCGGTGAAGGCCAGCGAGAAGAGCAGCCCCGCACGCAGCCCTCGCCATGTCGAATAACCGCCGACCGCATAGCTGAAGGTGATCGGCCAGGTATGCTCGTCGGGCGTGATGCCGTGGACGAGGCCCAAGAGAAACGCGGTCAGCAGGTCCACCGTGGTGCTGACGTGGCTCGGGTCCCAGAGGTTCATGTCGCGTGGCAGTCGCGGCAGATGCCGCTCAGCACAAGGTGATGATCGAGGATCGCGATGCCGGCGTCACGCTCCAGTGCCGCCAAATAGCCGGCGCCGAAGAGGCAGGGCACCGCCACCAGCTCACCGCATTTCGTGCAGTGCAGGTGGTCGTGATGCGCATCGACCTCCTCGAACCGGGCGCGCCCGTCTTCGAGCGTCAGCTTGCGGATGGCACCGGATGCGGCGAGCTTCTCCGCGGCGCGGAACACCGACGAGAAATCCGCCGCTACACTGCGCTCGGCGAGACCGGCGTGGAGGTTTTCGAGCGTCCAGGCGTGATGATGGCGCCCGCGCATAAGCGTCAGCAAGGCGTTTGAGACGACGGGTTTGCGAGCCATCCGCCGACCATATTGGTGTGGGTGCTATAACGCAAGTAATTTGCGTTATAGCACCCGGCGGCCCGATTGAGTGGCCGTTATCCGGGGTGTCCCCCGCCATTTCTCAGTCTAACCGTCGCTGGCTGATTAGAGCGTGATCGCTTCAGATTGAACCACCCATCCGTTGCCCCCGCGAAAGCGGGGGTCCAGGGGGAAGCGGTTGAGCGGTTGCCCTGGGTCCCCGCTTTCGCGGGGATGACGATTCAATCTGAATGGACAACGCTCTAGGGGCATAACCTGCCGAATGGGTCAGCGCCAACGAGAGACGGTTGAGGGGTCGAGAGCACGAGTCGCAAGGGGTTTTGGGCCCCACGCCCGGCAGATCACCGCGCCAGCAACGACGCCAGGAGCGCCAGCGCTAACAGGGCGGCGACGCCTTGCCAGACCCGTAAGGGCGCGCGCTCGTAGAGGGTCTGCGGCCGCCGGATTCCGTCGGGCGGGCGGGTCGGCCCGGCCTCCATCACGAGGGCGAACTCGATCATGTCGCCAAAGCGCTTCTCTGGGTCGGGCGCGATCGCGCGGGCGAGCGCGGCTTCGAGCCAGGCCGGGAGATCGGGCCGCAATGTCGACAGATCGGTCGGCCGGGTGCGGCGCGGCGGGCTCGTGGCGTCGAGGTTGCCGTAGGGATATTGGCCGGTGAAGGCGCGGAACATCGTGATGCCGAGGGCATAGATGTCGGTCGCTTCGTTGCCGGGTTCGCCCGCGAACATTTCGGGCGCCATATAGGCCGCCGTCCCGGGGATGTTTTCGGGCGGAAATTCCTCGAGACCGGGGACGCGAACCACCCCCAGATCAATGAGCTTCAAGGATCCGCCGCCTTCGAGGATCATGTTGTCAGGCTTGATGTCGCGGTGGATGATGCCGGCGCGGTGGAGCGCCGCCAGCGCGCGCGCCAGCGCGATCGTCATGCCGCGCCCCTCTTCCAATCCCACGGCGGGAGCCCGCGACAGCCGCGATTCCAGAAGCTCGCCCTGATAGAGCGGCATCACCGTATACAGGCAGCTCTGGCGCCCCGGCGGCAGCTCGATGACGCGCCCGACCGAGGGGTTGCGCACCCGCGCGCCGACCCAGGCCTCGCGCAGGAAGGCGAGGCGAAAGGCGTCGATGTTGGCGATCTGCGGCTTGGGAAATTTGAGCGCGACTTCGCCGCCCTCGACCTCGTCCTCGGCGGCGAAGAGCCTCGTGTAGCGGCCGTCGGAGATCAGTGCCTTCAGAACAAATCCGTCGATCGTCTCGCCGCGCTCGGGCACCGGGATCACCGGCAGCTGGCGGATGGCGGCGCTGATGTCAGCCGATCCCGCGGTGGGCAGGGCGACTACGTCGAGAACGAGGGCGGTGCAGTTGTCGGTGCTGTCGGAGCGGAGCGCCGCGGCGACGAGCGCGCCGGCGGCATCGGCCGGGGCAGAACGCTGGCGCAGGATGTCGGCGATGCGCTGGTCGCTGAGAAACCCGTGCACCCCGTCGCTGCACAACAGAAAGCGGTCGTGCAGCGCCACCGGCTGCGTTGCGTAATCGAGGCGCACTTCGGCTTCCACGCCGAGCGCGCGGGTCAGCGTGTTCGAGCGGCCGGTGCCGTCCTGGCGTACATGGTCGGTGGTGAGGCAGGTCATGCGCTCGCCGCTCAACCGGTAGGCGCGGGTATCCCCAACATGCAGGAGGTGGGCGAGGCGGCCGCGCAGGACGAGCGCGGTGAAGGTGCAGCCCATTCCGGTAAGCTTGGGGTCTTGCCGGCCCAGCGAATTGATCCAGCTGTTGAGCGCGCTGACGATCGTCGCCCCGGCGCGCTGCACCTCCATCGTTTCGGGAAGGTCGCAGAAGCCGTCGAGGAAACCGCGCACCGCCGTCTCGGCCGCGGTGCGGCCACCCTTGGCGCCGCCGATTCCGTCGGCGATCGCCGCGATCGCCTCCTGGCGCGGCTCGGGGAGTTCGGCGCCCATCAGCGCCCCGGCGAAATCCTCGTTCTCCTTGCGCTGCCCGGTTTTGGAGGCGAACCCGATGCTTGCCCGCACCCCAAGCTCGACCGCCGCGACGGCGTCGCCGTCGGGGCGGCGCCCGCCCGGATCGCGCAGGGGCGTCACGCCGTCACCGCGCTGTCGTCAGAGCGCAATGCGCGCGGCGAAAATAGCCCCCGGTGCTCGAGGCGATTCCGGCCCTGAGGTCGCCGGATTTACGGTCGAGAGTGTAGTTGCCGCCGTCCTTGGGATCGAACCAGGAAATCACGGCCGGGGCAATCGTGGCTGTGTTCGTATCGACGGTCGATTTTCGATAGTCGATGGTGATCTGCCACGACGTGCCGCTCACCGGATTGGTGCAGGTGATCGCGGCCGGGCTCTCCTGGGCTTCAGCGTTGGTCGACGGAAACGCCAACCCCGCCGAGAGGATGCCGATCCCTGCCGCCAGCACCCGGGTGCGCCACCTGATTGCGTCGATGATTGCCATGCGCCGATCCATACCCAAATCCGCGCTCCCTGCAAAGTAAGCCGCGCATTCTGCTGTAATAACCCGGCGGCTGTGTGTGCCTAATTCATGTGCAGTTCGCATTCTCCTGATCTCTGCCGGATGCCGGGCTTACCGAAAAAAAAAGGGTTTTGCGGGCATCCGCGGAGCGCCGTGCGGCTGGCATGGCTCTTGCCTCTGTAATCTCGCTTGTTCCGCTCAATCGGCCCCGCGCTTTGGTACCGGGGGTTGCGAGCTTTGTCGTGGCAGAGAAAAACAGGGGACTGAACCAATGCTTGTACCATCACCTAAATGGCTCGATACCGGCAACAACGCGTGGCAGTTGGCGGCTGCGACTTTTGTCGGCCTGCAAAGTATTCCCGGTCTGGCCGTGCTCTACGGCGGCATCGTCAAGAAAAAATGGGCGATAAATTCTGCATTCATGTGCTTCTACGCCTTTGCGTCGGTATTGGTCGTATGGATTTTATTCGACTATAACATGGCATTCGGCGAACAGTGGTTTCCGTTCCTCGGCAAGCCGGCGCTGGCGACCTCGGCGAGTTTCACCCTGGGCCAGGCGACGATACCGGCCGCCGCGGCCGGCATGCCGGAACTGACCTTCCCGATGGCCACCCTGATGTTCTTCCAGTTCGTGTTCGCCGCGATCACCGTGATCATCCTGGCGGGCGCGGTGCTCGGTCGCATGAACTTCACGGCCTGGGTGATCTTCTGCCCCGTATGGATGACCCTGGTTTATACGGTCGGGGCTTTCAGCGTGTGGGGTGGCGGCTGGCTTGCCGGCATGGGCGTGGCCGATTTTTCGGGCGGCTACGTGATCCATCTCGCCGCCGGCACGTCCGGGTTTGTCGCCGCCGCGATGATCGGGCCGCGGCTGCAGGCGGACCGCGATAACTTCCCGCCCAACAGCCTCCTCGTCACCTTGATCGGCGCCGGCATCCTGTGGCTCGGGTGGAACGGGTTCAACGGCGGCGACCCTTACTTCGCCAACGCAAACGCCGGCGCGGCCGTGCTCAACACCAATACCGCCACCGCGGTCGCCCTTCTCGTCTGGATGCTGATGGACAAGATGGCCTACGGCAAGCCGTCGATCATCGGCGCGGTCAACGGCATGATCGCCGGCCTGGTGGCGATCACTCCCGGCGCCGGTTATGTCAACGGCTGGGGCGCCATCATCATCGGCATCTGCGCCGGCATCATCCCCTGGCTGTCGATGAACAAGCTCCAGAAGACCCGGCTGATGATGAAAGTCGACGATACGTTGAGCGTGTTTTCGACCCACGGGATCGCCGGGCTGACCGGTGGTCTCCTGGTCGGCATCCTCGCCACCCCCGACATGCTGATGTACATCGGCACCGACAAGGAAGCGCCCGGCGTCAACGTGACGGGCCTACTCTACGGCGATACCGGCCATCAGCTGCTGCTCCAGCTCGAGGGCGCGCTGTTCATCATCGTCTACAACGTCATCATGACGTTTATCATCCTCAAGGTGATCTCGATCTTCGTGCCGCTGCGGATGGACGAGGCGACGTTGATGGTCGGCGATGACGCGGTTCACGGCGAAACCGCCTATGCGATCGGCGTCGAAGGGGAGTAGAGCCGAGCGCATCGTTGGGGGGCTGCGTGCCGGGAGGCGGGGTTCCGCTTCCCGGCGTCGCATGAGCGAGCGGCGAACCGCCGCTGCGGCGCCGCGCGGTGGGGGTTCGGGGAGATCGCGATGAGCTTTGTCTGCCGACTGGTCGGGCGCCTCTTTTGCGCCGCGGTGTGCGCCTGCGCCTGGACCGCCTTCGCCATGGCGCAGGCCCCGGCCGCCGCCGGGCCGAAACTGGATAGCGGCGACACCGCCTGGATGCTGACCTCGACCGCGCTCGTCCTGATGATGACGATCCCCGGGCTGGCGCTCTTTTACGGCGGCATGGTGCGCAAGAAGAACGTGCTCGCCACGGTCATGCAGAGCTTTGCCGTCACCTGCCTCGTCACCGTGCTGTGGACGATCGTCGGCTACAGCATCGCCTTCACCGAGGGGGCGCCGTTTTTCGGCGGGTTCAGCCGCTTCATGCTGAATGGAATGACGATCGATTCGGTTAACGACCTCGCCAAGACCATCCCCGAATCGGTTTACATGTGCTTTCAGATGACCTTCGCGATCATTACCCCGGCTCTGATCTGCGGCGCCTTTGCCGACCGCATGAAGTTCTCGGCGCTGCTGTGGTTCATCGGGCTGTGGTCGTTGTTCGTCTATGCACCGATCGCGCATTGGGTGTGGGGGCCGGGCGGGTTTCTCAATGACGCGGGAATCCTCGATTTCGCCGGCGGTACCGTCGTTCACATCAATTCGGGGGTCGCCGGGCTGATGGCGTGCCTGGTGATGGGCCGGCGGCGCGGCTATGGCACGGAGCCGATGGCGCCGCACAACCTCGTCCTCAGCGTCATCGGCGCGTCGCTCCTGTGGGTCGGCTGGTTCGGCTTCAATGCCGGCTCGGCGACCGCGGCCAACGGCAGCGCCGGCATGGCGATGGCGGTGACCCAGATCGCCACCGCGACCGCCGCGTTGACCTGGATGTTCGTCGAATGGGGATTGCGCGGGAGGCCGAGCGTCCTCGGCATCATTTCCGGTGCGGTCGCGGGGCTGGTGGCGATCACCCCGGCCTCGGGGTTTGTCGATCCGCGCGGCGCCTTCATTATCGGGATTGCCGCCGGGATCGCCTGCTTTTGGGGGGCGACCGGCCTCAAGAACCTGCTCGGCTATGACGACAGCCTCGACGCATTCGGCGTGCACGGGATCGGGGGCGCGGTGGGTGCGATTCTGACCGGCGTTCTCGCCGTGTCGGCGGTCGGCGGCGCGGGCCATGGTGGCCTCATCGACGGCAATGCGCGTCAGGTGCTGATCCAGCTCTACGGCGTCGCCTGCACCGCCGGATACGACGCGATCGCCTCCCTGATCATCCTCAAATTGGTCGATCTAACGATCGGCTTGCGAGTAGATTTAGACACCGAGCGCGAGGGGCTCGATCTGGCGATCCACGGCGAGATCGTGCAGTGACCTCAGCACTCGCCTCCCAGTGTTCTACCGGCGCGAAATTGCCGATTTTCTGGGCGATATGTGACTGTTTTGCCAAAGCATTCTATATATTGTGCACGACAAAGCGATATGGATTTTTTATCTACCGCAAGTACAATACATCGGTTGCACTATGCCGACGCCGCGCTTCACCAGCGGCCGGCGTCCTGGATCACTGCACTTGATAGGGAAGATCCCAATGACATCACGCGTCTCGACCGGTTTGCGACTGGGGGCCGCTTGCCTGATCGCGGCGGCATGGCAGCTGGGCGCTGAGGGGACCGCATCGG
>JBARKH010000473.1:0-17128 GCA_049801295.1 Allostellaceae bacterium
CCGCTCGCCCACGCCACCACACCCGCACACCCGCCAGGATCGCCCGCGCGGCGCGCGGCAGTTCGACATCGCGCAGCCTCTGCCACGCCTCCGCCCCATCAGAATAGACGGCAGACCCCGACCGGCGCCCGCGGGAACCCTGCACCAACTACGCCGATCGCCACGGTGAGCGTGGAGGTCTGCTAATGGGATGGACCGGCTGCTTCCCCAACCGGCTAGCCTTCGAGGGCTAGCAGCGGTCACCAGGAGAAGCAGCAATGAAGTCGGATACGGAATCCAACCTAGCGCCACTGGCAGTCATCGGCATCGACATCGGCAAGGATGTGTTTCACCTGGTCGGATTTGGCGTCGATGGGAAGATTGCCTTTCGAAGGAAAATCAGGCGATTAGGTCTCAAAGTTGCGTTTGAGAAGCTGCCGCCGTGCATTGTCGGCATGGAAGCTTGCTTGAGCGCACACTTCGTCAGCAGGGTGCTTCGCGCCTTGGGGCACGAGCCGCGGATCATCCCGGCGATCTACGTCAAGCCGTTCTTGAAGGGGCAAAAGAACGACTACAACGATGCCGAGGCCATCGCCGAGGCGGCGTTGCGACCGAACCTGCGGGTCGTCCAGGAGAAGAGCCAAGACCAGCTCGACCTGCAGGCCTGTCATCGTGTGCGGTCCCGATTGGTCTCTCGCCGGACCGCGACAATCAACCAGATCCGCGCCTTCCTGATCGAGCAGGGCATCGCCGTCAGGGCCGGCCCGCGTGCTCTGCGCAACTCGCTCTTCGCGATATTGGAGAACCGCAAGGACGAGATCTCGCCGCGAATGGCCAAACTGATCCTCGGTCTTTACAAAGACTGGTGCCGGCTCGACGAGCGCATTGACACTGTCACCAGCGAGATCGAAGAACTCAGTCAGGTCGAGGCCAAGTGCCGGCGGCTGATGAGCGTGCCCGGCATCGGGCCGGTGATCTCGACCGCCGTGGTCGCGGCGATCGGCACCGGTGAGGCTTTCGAACGCGGGCGCGATTTTGGTGCCTGGCTCGGCCTTGTGCCTCGACAACACAGCACCGGTGGCCGCTCAGTCCTTGGGCGCATCTCCAAGCGAGGAAGCAAGTACCTGCGCACGCTGTTGATCCAGGCGGCGAAGGTCCTGCTGATGCGCCCGCATAATTGGGCCCGATATAGCTTCGGCGCATGGCTCAAGACGGCGTCGGAGCGATTGCACAGGAACAAACTCGCTGTCGCGCTGGCCAACAAGCTCGCCCGCATCGCCTGGAGCGTCCTGCGCTTCGACAAGGCCTTCGATACCCACCTTGAGCTGGCGGCGATCTAGCCGCCGGCTCGACCGAGTTCGCGATTGAGGACTGCATGGAACGGATCGATAGACACACCCTGAATCTGGTGCCCCTCATGGCTGCTCGTCGGCCTGTCCGCTAATGAGATCAAAGGTGCGTGCGTACTCCTATCAAGGCCACGGCCCGCGCGCCGATCAACAGGCCGGATACATATCAGCGACTTCCGACAGCACTACCTCACTTGCGAAGGGCAGCCGGTCCATACATCAGGGGCAAACGCGGCCGATCCTCCCGCTCCTATGCAAGCGCGGCTGTCGGTCGGCTTAGCCGCTGACTCGGGTCCTTGGATGACCGCTTCTCGGCGCCTCTCGGCCACTTTCAGGGCTCTGGCGGAATGGCGGCTTCCTATCCCATGGCCGACCCCAAAGTGGACCGCGCGCCGGCTCCGGATTTATGATTGAACACTTAATGGCGCCGATGAGGCTCCTGATGGTCGCCGAGCGAACCCCTCGCGTTATCCCGAAGCCGTCCTGAACTCCCGGTACGGCCTATCCTACTGGGCGTCTCAAGAGCCGCATGGCGCGCACCGCGAACTCCGCGTCAGCTTTCTCGACAACCCGCTCCCATCGTTCGTATTCCCGCTTATAAGTTCGCCAGCGCATCCTTCTCGGCTTTGCAGGAGGATCGTCCCAGGTGGCTCAGCCTTTGCCGCCGAGTTGGCGGTTCAACATTGCGGCTCGTCGCTGTAGGCGGCTGAACCTATCCTCGCGCTGGCAGGCGTATCCGAGGCCGTAAGCTTGGCGGCTCCAGAAATGCCAGCCACCGTTCGGTAGGAACAGCTTTGGCGTGCGGCGCGCGGTTCTCGGGCACAGGAACCACCATCTCTGGCCGCCGTAGGTCGGCGTGGTCCGGGTCAGGGCAACGCGGTCGGTAACAGTCCGGCCGCCTTCCCGCTCGTCGCGTGTCAGGTGGCGCAATGCGACAAAGCAATTCCTCTCGTTCGTGAGATCGACCGTCACGACGACCGGGAACCTACCCTCATCGAAGTGAAGCGAGCCTGTTAGGCATTGCCCCTTATGGAAGGCTGGTGCGAGCGAGCTGATGTTGAGGACGTATGATGCCGTTCCCTCCGCCGTTACCGTGCCGCCGTGGCGCCCTAAACCAAACCCGCCCATTTGAAATTCCCGCCCTAGGATTTTCCTAAAACATCAGCCGAACCGGCTGAATTTCAAAGCATCTCAGCGGCGCGATGCAGCAAAGTCGATTTTGCGAAACGGATCAGCCGGGGTTTGTGACACGGCGTAATTCCTGCAATTTGAGCAACATCGCGACGGTGCGCTCTAACCCCCTGATACGCTTGCTCAAGTAGGGCGATCATAAATCCGCTTGAGCGACGATTCTTTCTCAAGGTCACCTGACCATCGCGGAAGCAGGTTACTATGTCATCTTCCGGCCGAACTGGAATTTCCGTCGGCTTCAATATGCGCTTCGCACGCCGCACATCCCAATGCGCGGACACATCCCCGAGCCACGGCAGCCCGGTCGGTTTCATCTCGGGATAGGAGCGAAGCCCGTCGATCATCGGCTCGCGCCGATGATATCCGCCATCAGGCCATCGGTTTCGCGTTCGAGCGCCAGGATATCGGCGCGGATCGCATCGAGCGGGCGCAGCGGCTGCGGCTTGTAGAAATAACGGGTGAAGCTGATCTCGTAGCCGATGGCGGTCTTGGCCTCGTCGATCCAGGCGTCGTGCGCGTGCGGCAATACCTCGCGGCGAATGAAGGCCTCGATGCCGCCCGGCTCCTTCAGCGGCACCGTCTCGGTATCGCGTAGCTCGCTGTCGGGCTCGTATTCAACGACGCGGCGTCGCCCCCCGATCTCGGTGATAAAGAACCCGCGCAGCGGATCAGGTTCGACCTTCCCGGGGCGATGGATCTTGGCGATCACCGGCTCGGCCGTCTCCTCCCGCTCGGCGAGGGCCGATTGCAGGAGCTTGCGGCGTCTGGCGGTCAGCTTGACGCCGTGTTGCTTGCCGCGGTCTTCGACCTCATCCATGAACCGGTTGAAATCGGTATGCGGCCCCGGTCCGAGACGCTCGGCCAGCGCGTCAATCACGTCGGCGAGTGGCTCCTCGTCGGCCTCGATGCAGGCCATACGGATACGGCTCCGATTTGCCAGCGAGAGATCGACCCTCAACCGCAGCGGGCGCTCAACGGTCACCTTCCAATAACCGAACTCGCCATTGTCGAAGATCTTGGACTGCTCGGTCTCCTCTAATTTCATAAAAACATCGCAGATGCGGGCGATATCGTCCTCCGACAACTCGCAATTCTTCTTGCCGAGGTTCTTGCGCAACGGCCTCGACCAACCGCTCGCGTCGATCAGCTGGACCTTGCCGCGCCGGTGCGCGGCCTTGCGGTTGGTCAGCACGCAAACGTATGTCGCGATGCCGGTGTTGTAGAACATATTCATCGGCAGGGCGATTATCGCCTCCAGCCAGTCGTTTTCGATGATCCAGCGCCGGATGTTGCTCTCGGCCTGGCCGGCATCCCCGGTAAACAACGACGAGCCGTTGTGCACTTCAGCGATGCGGCTGCCGAGCTTCGTAGCGTGCTTCATCTTGGACAGCATGTTCGCGAGGAACATCATCTGCCCGTCGCTGGCGAGAAGCCGTCGAGGTAGGCTTCGAAGTCGGCCCGGAGCTGCTGCTGGCTCACTCGGGCGCGCAGATCGCGCAGCGTCAAGCGCGAGGTGTTGTAGAAAGCCTGTCCGGCGGCTTGACGAAGCGCGGTCTGCTGGTTCGTGAACTGCGCTTGATCGAGCGCAGCCTTCATCTCGATGACTGCCTTCTTGGTTGGCTCCAGCACCGCGTCGAGACGGCGCAAGACAACCATCGGCAGAATCACATCGCGGTATTTGCCTCGCACGTAGAGATCGCGCAGCACGTCGTCGGCGATGCTCCAGATGAAATTGGTGATCCAATTCAGATCGCCGTTGCTCATCCCCCCTCCCGATGCCCGCGCGATGTCCCCCGGCGAGCCAAGAACCGCGCCTGTTTCTGTGAACCATCCGATTCACGGGGTTTGAACGGGCGGCTGGGTACCCATCATTTAGATGGATTTCGACGGGGGGCCAAGGATGCAGATAACGTGCACGTTCCACGTAGAGGGCGATAATAGGCGTGAAGCGTTTCGGGACTCGCTGAGCAGAGGACGTGCGCTTCGAACGTGCACGGTGCGCCGTCGCCGGAGTCCAAAAATCGGCCTCGGTTTGGAAGCCGGGTACAATTTTCGCGTCAGCCCGCCGTCGCTCCCCCGAATTGACCGCGCGCCACTTTACCGCGGGATGGCCGAAGGGCGCCCAAACACACGTCCAATAGACGGCGAGATAAAAGCACCGCCGTCGGCCGGGGTGCATCTGGTTGATGTGATTTGGGGTTTCGGGATTGACGACTGGCGGCCTGATAGCGCATCCGCGTGAAGAGTCAGCTATGTCAATGGTTCCGGCGCAATCGCCGCCACCAAACCCCGCCGGCGAGCCGCCATGCTGTGCCGGGTCCGCTACCCTCCCCCTCACGGCAATTTCTGGTGCCGCAGTTGGGGGCGGGTTCGGGTCATGGGATACCTTGGGGATACCTAGACCGCAGCGGCTTTTACTAAGTTCTCTCTAAGCGTTTGAAGAAACTGGTGGGCGCGACAGGGATTGAACCTGTGACCCCTACGATGTCAACGTAGTGCTCTCCCGCTGAGCTACGCGCCCTGGGCCCCGTGTGCGAAACGAGGGCGAGGGTGTAACGGAAATGCCGCCGCGGAGCAAGCTACCCCGCCCGCTCGCCAACCCTCCCCCGCGGCGGAGGAGGATTGCGTTGGGGCAGCGAGCCTCAGGCCTCGATTTCCGGGTGCGCCGAGGTGTCGGCGGCGCCGCCTCAAGGCCTCGTCAGTTCGACAGCCGGTAGAACTTGGCGGCGTTCTCGCAGGTGATCATATGGATCTGCTCGGGGGAGAGGCCGGCGAACTGCTCGTCGATGTACTTGGTCGATTCCGGCCAGATCCCGTCGGTATGCGGGTAGTCCGAGCCCCACATGATCGTCTCGACGCCGATGTCGTCCACCAGCTTCGCGCCGATCGGATCGAACTGGAAGGTCGCGCGGCACTGGCGGCGCCAATATTCAGACGGCTTCAGCTTCATCAGGTCGCGGAAGCGGTCCTCAAACTCGAAATCCATGCGGTGCAGCGCATAGGGGATCCACCCCACCCCGGATTCGCCAAAGCCGATGCGCAGGTGCGGGTGGCGCTCGAAAACGCCGGCCCCCATCATCCCGGCCATGATGTGAACAAGGCCCATCTGAAAGGCCGAGACGCCGGTGAACATCGCTGCGCGGCGCACTTGCCCCGTCAATTCGCGAGCCCGCGGCGGCGTTGTCGGGAAGGTGTGGAAATGCAAGGGCAGGTCAACCTCCTCGACCGCCTGCCACACCGGCTCCCAATCGGGGTGCCACATCGGCTCCATGTCCCACGAGCACGACAGCTCAAGCCCGCGCAGGCCCATCTTGGCAACGCGGTGAATCTCCTTCACCGCCGCGTCGATATCGCCATAGGGCAGGCACGCCAGGCCGATCTGGCGATCCGGGTAATGGCTGCAGAATTCCTTCAGCCAATCGTTGTAAATGCGCAAGACCTCGTTGGAGGCTTCCATGTCGTTGAGCTTGGAAGCGGTGCCGAGCACGCCGAAGATGATTTCGGCGTCGACCCCGTCCTCTTCCATGTCCTTCAAGCGCAGATGCGGATCGCGGCAGCGGAATTTGCCCTTTTTGGCGTCGGAATAGAGGCCGTGCGCGGCCATGATGTCGACTCGTACATTCTGCCCCGGGACAAGCTTCGCGCCGCCGGGCCCGACCCCGTTGACGAGCCCGAAATTGGCGCCGTTCCTGGCGACCCATTGCGGCCCGTCCGGCCCCTCCTCGACATAGGGCATGCGCTCTTTCAGCGCTGCCCGCGAGTTCTCGACAAAGAGCTCCGGTGGCATGCACGGCATGTCGAGATGGCAATCGGCCGAGATCCGCTTGTAATGCATGGTGCGTCCCCTGCGGGCTAGCTGCGTTCGGCGCAGTTTAACGCCGATGGCAAGGGTTTTGCCAATGCCGGGATTGCACCCCTGACATCGTCGTGTCATGCTTACGTTGCAGGCAATGCATACAATGCAGCCAACACACGGGGGGCTGATGACAACCCTGACCATTCGCAACATCGATCCGCAGGTGCAGAGGCGCCTACGGATCCGAGCAGCTGAGCATGGACGCTCGATGGAAGCCGAGGTGCGGCAGATTGTCAGCGATGCCGTCGGCACCGAAGCTGAGACCAGCAAACCGGAGGAGGTCAATCTGGCGGAAGCGATCCGACGAATCTTTGCCCCCTTTGGCGGCGTCGAATTGGAGCTTCCGCCCCGAGGGCCCAACCGTCCTCCGCCTGATTTCGGCGAGTGATTGTTCTCGACACGAACGTCGTCTCTGAACTGATGCGGCCGCAACCGCACGAGACTGTGGTTGCTTGGGTTGCGCAGCAATCCCCGCATGATCTCTTTACGGCGAGTATAACAAAGGGAGAAATCCTCTACGGCATCGCCATCATGCCCGATGGCCGGCGAAAAAGCGGGCTCGCCGCCGGAGCCGAACGGATGTTTCGCGAGTACTTCGCCGGCCGCATCCTCGCGTTCGACGCTATTGCCGCCGTGTACTACGCCGCGATCCTCAGCAAGCGCCGGCTCGACGGTAACCCGGTCGGCCCGCTGGACGCTCAGATTGCCGCGATCGCGGTAGCCGTCGGCGCTTCGGTCGCGACGCGCAATGTTGACGACTTTACGGGATGCGGCTTGGCGATCATCAATCCGTGGGTCGAGGCGTGAGGAACTGCAGTTTCGTAAGCTGCCGCGGTGATTGCGTAATTGCCGAGGACCAGGTGTCCGACGAGGCCGGAAATCCCGGGAATGTCGGCTTAAGCGTCGGAGATTTTTGCAATCATGCCCTTGGCCCCACCTCAGAGCGCCGATAAGTAGCTGAGATACAAGGCAAGCAATATTTTAGCACAATTTTTGCGTGGGCACTGTGCGGTCGATGAAGGAGAAAATCGAAATCGAACCCGCGGGGAGGGAAAAGTCTGATAATCAACAGCTTGAAGCGCCCGGCGTTGCTGGCAATGGTAATTCTATCTGCGGCGAGTACGCAGACTGTCGCCGGCAGTATCGTTCTCCCCGACGCCACGGCGAATCTGTTAGCGGCAGCTTTGCCAGATCTCTTTCCGGCTCCCTGTACTGTGAATTGTACGGACGAGACATACGATGGACCGCTATTGTCCGTTATAGGCGTGAGCCAAACCTATGACGCGGGAATCGCTCCTTTGGGTCCGTACTCGGCAGGGTATGCAACGGCAACAGCGTTCAGCCAGCCAGCGCCAGCGGTTTCGGTTACGTCATCAGGAGATGCCATTGCTAGTGTAAAGCTTGATTATTATTTCTATGTAAATGGTCCGGTTAACATCAGTGTCCCGATTACACTCACAGGATCAGAGAGTGTCAGCGAATGCGTCCAGTTCGGGGGCGTCCCAGATCAATTCCTTCAGGTCACCGACGTCTCGGCAGGGCTGTTATGGTTCGCTGCCTCGCTGCCATGCGGGAGTAATTGCACGAGTTCTTTCGCGTTCAGTTTTGGTGTAACTTCGGACGTAGAGTATCAAGTTGAAATATTTGATCAAGTTGGTGGCATTGGGCACGTTTCCGGCGGGAGCGGACCCACTTCGTATCCGCCAAGCTCCGCCAGTATCGACCCGATAATTTCAATCGATCCAACATTTGGTGACGCTAATCAGTTCCAGCTGGATCTCAGTGCGAACGTCGGAAACTCAACCGCTTCGATCCCTGAACCGTCGAGCCTTGTTCTCATCGGTGCCGCATTGTTCGCGTTTCGGGTGCGCCGCTGTCGACGCAGACCACCTGGATTTCGGTGACAGTTTACTGATTTGGGCTTTGCCTACTCAAGCGAACAGCGAGGTGCAATCCCCCACCGACGGAGCGGAAATGGCGGGTTTATGACGCTGCGCTAACTCGCCCTACAGCGGTTCGGTTCAAAGCTCCTGCATCGCGCGCCAGATGCGGGCGCTGGTCGTGGGCATGTCGATGTTCTTGACGCCGAGCGGGGAGAGCGCGTCCATGACGGCGTTGACGATCGCCGGCAGCGCCCCGACCGTGCCGGCTTCGCCCGCCCCCGTGGCCCCCAGGGGATTGCGCTTGGTTGGCACTGGGTTCGAGGTGACCGAAATCGCCCCCAGGGCGGTTGCCTTCGGGACAGGGACGACGCGAAGCTTCAAGGAGGCGACGACCGGCACCAGCGGCACGCTCACCGCCACCAGCGGGACGCACACCGTTCACCTGACACTGCTCGGAAGCTACACGACGAGCAACTTTACTCTGACGAGTGACGGGCACGGCGGAACCGTGGTCACCGAACCGCCGATTGCGGGGGGCTCGTCGCAGATGACCTCCGCCGACATCGCCCCGGCCGGCCTGCAGGCTGGCGCGGCAGACTCCGGCAACCAGCCCAACTATCTACTGGGTGCCACCGCTACCAACCGCGACGCCTGCGCCGGCAAGCTGCTGCTCGCGACCAGTCCGCCGGCCGGGCCGCGCGGCGGCGACCACAATCCGCTGCTGGGGGTGCTGCCCTGACCGCAGTGGGTCGCCCGGCGCGTGCTGATGCCCCGAAGCTGCCGCTGATCGCCCAAGGATAAGCCGGGATTGTCACGTACAGATCTGATACAAACCGGGCAAGCCCTCAGGTGCCCCGGATCGAATAGGCCATGCATATCAATTCCGGTCGTAGATGACGGGCTAACATGAAGGCAACCCGGAACGAGCCATGAAAGAAAACAGCATACGGCGGGCGGTACGCGAAGGACGCGCGGCGCTAGGGACCGGGCTCAAGGAGTTCGCCTCGCGCGGCGTTCCGTGGATCATCGAGGCGGCCGGCTTCGATTACTGCGCGATCGACCATGAGCACGGCGCGTTCGACATGGCAACGATCGCCAATCTGGCGAGCTGGTTCCAGGCCACGAACGTCTCGCCCATCGTGCGGCTCCACAAATCATTCGCGCATCTGATCCCCGGTATCCTGGATCAGGGCATCATGGGCATCCAGGTCTCCGAGGTGGACACCGCCGAGGAAGCGCGTGCCATCGTCCGCCTGGCGAAGTATCCGCCGATCGGCAACCGGGGCATCTCGGGCCAGGGGCCGCACACCGGATACAAGAGCTACGGACCGCGCCACGCCACCGAACACGCGCCATGGGCCAACGAGAACATCATCATATTCCCGTCGATCGAGTCGCTTGAGGGCCTCGAGAATGTCGAGAAGATCGCGGCGGTCGAAGGCATCGACATGATCGCGTATGGACATTCCGACCTGAGCGCGCAGCTTGGGGTCCACCTCGACCTGGAGCACCCGAAATTCAAAGCGGCGGTGCGCCGGATCGCGGCGGCGTGCAATGCACACGGCAAACTCGCTCGGGGATCGGCGGAGACCGAGGCGCAGATCAAGGAATATTGGCAGCTCGGATGCAAGGTGCTGAACCTGCCGGGAAACGACGTGAGCACGTATCTTGACGGGATGAAAGCGCGCGCGGCCCGTGCGCATGCGCGGTTGAAGTCGATCGGCGTGCCGACCCCATAAGAGGATCTGGCGGCTGCCACGAACACGCACACCGGAGGACCCCATGACCAAATATTTGCACACGATGATCCGCGTCAGTTCGCTGGAGGACACCATCGCCTTCTTCGAGGTGCTCGGCCTCAAAGAGATCCGCCGCCGTCCGGACGAGAAAGGCCGCTACACCAATGTCTTCCTCGCCGCCCCCGGCGACGAGGCGGCGGCCGTGGAACTCACCTACAACTGGGATCCCGAGCCCTATACCGGCGGCCGCAATTTCGGACATCTCGCCTATGCCGTGGACAACATCTACGACACCTGCAGCGCCTTTATCGCCCACGGCGTGACGATCAACCGCCCGCCGCGTGACGGCCGCATGGCCTTTATCCGCACACCGGACGGCATCTCCCTCGAGCTATTGCAGGCCGGTGAAGCACTGCCGCCTGCCGAACCCTGGACCAGCATGGCCAACACCGGTTCCTGGTAGGAAGACGGCCATGCCGGTCATCGATGTTCAGGTTCATCCCTTCGATCGGAATCATCCCGGCCGGCCGTGGGCAAGTCCCTCGCACGGGCTCGACTCCGCCACAGGCGACGAGATGGTCGCTGCGATGAAGAGTGTCGGCGTCGACGGTGCGATCATGGTCTCGTCGTTCAGCGCCTATGAATACGATCCGAGCTACGCGCTCGAAGTTTACAACACCTATCCGGATAAGTTTCGGGTTGTGACGCCGGTCGACGCGACCGATCCGGCGATTGACGATGTGGTGGCTAAGTGGGCGGCGACGCCAGGCGCGCGCGGCATTCGCATACGAATGCGCGAGGGCCTCCCGATGGACGCGGACCATCCCGGTTTGAACCGCGCTTTCGCCGCCGCCGCCAAACACGGTTTGCCGGTCAATCTGCTGTGCTGGGGCATCCTCGACAAAGGGCTGCCGCACATCCAGCGACACCAGGGTACGGTCATCGTTATCGACCATCTCGGTCTCTTACAACCTGCCCGCCCGCCGGTCCCCGCCGATGTTTGGGCCGATCTTCCGAAGCTCCTCGCGTTAGCCCAATACGCGAACGTCAGGGTGAAGATCAGCGGTGCCTGCACGATGTCGCACAGACCCTTCCCCTACGACGATATCTGGGAGCCGGTGCTGCGGGTCATCGATGCGTTCGGGCTCGATCGTTGCATGTGGGGCACCGACTGGACGCGGACGATCGGCATGCTGACCTATGAAGAGGGCGTCGCGCCGTTCCGCGACACCAAACGCCTGTCCGAGAGCGACAAGGCAGCGCTGATGGGAGGCACGTTGCAGAAAGTCTACAAGTGGTAGGAGCACGCGCATGATCGTACGGATCTATACGGGCCACGACGGCCAGACCCATTTTGAAGATCTCCCTCTGCCGGCCGAGGGGAGCCACAACGTTGCGCTTCAGGCGGGTGCCAACCTCGTGTTCCGTTGCTTCCCGGCCGACTATTTCAGCGATTGGCACACCGCGCCCCGGCGGCAATACATTTTCATTCTCGCGGGGCAGATGGAAATCGGGATCGGCGATGGCACCACGCGCCGTTTTGGACCGGGCGATGTAGTCCTCGCCGACGATCTCACAGGCCAGGGCCACACGACGCGCTCGGTGGGAGTTCCCCGCATCAGCGCCACCGTGCCGGTGAGCGCCTGATCGGTTCGGTTACACACGAGGAGAGCGCGCATGCCAGAGCGTCAACCTATGACGACCCGCCTCAAGACCTTGTTTCAACAGCCCGAATTATTTGTCCTAGCCGGCGGGATCAATCCCATTGGCGCGAAGATGGCGGAGGCGCTGGGCTATGACGCCTTCTACATGTCGGGGGGCAATACCTCGGCGCACCAACTGGGCTGGCCCGATTCCGGGACCAGTATGCGCGACATGGTGGACAACGCTCGGAAAATTGTCCTGAGCGTGCAGATCCCGGTCTTCGCCGACGCCGACACTGGCTACGGTGATGCCATCAGTACGCACTACACCGTGCGGGAATACATTCAGGCAGGCATCGCCGGCTGCCACATCGAAGACCAGACGTTTCCGCCGAAATCCGGCCCCCGCCGCCACTGCATCTCGATTCCGGAGATGGTCGGCAAGCTCCGGGCGGCGATGGATGCCAAAGAGGCTCAGGACCCGGACTTCGTGATCATGGCCCGCTGCGATCTCGGTGGCGTGCCGGGCGCCAGCTTTGCCGAGATCATCGAACGCTGCCAGGCCTACAAAGCCGAAGCGCAGGTCGATGTCATCTGCCCCAATGGCTTGCGCACCTGGGAAGAAATCCAGGAGGCGATCCGCCTCATTCCCGGGCCGGTCGTCCCGCTCATTCCCGCCGACCTGTCGCCCTATCCCTCCTTACAGGCGCAGCAGGATGCCGGGGCCGCCGCGGCCTGGTTCCCCGCGCTGACCACGATGGCGGGCTTGCAGGCGAACTGGGATTTCTTGAGTGATTTTCAGCAGCGCGGCACGTTGGCCCTCGATGCGCTCCGTGCCCAGGCGGCTCAAAGCCCCTGGGGCGTCGCCAGTAATGGCCGCATTCTGGATGAGCCGCGGCTGCGCTCCATGGAGGCGAAGTATCTTCCAGACTAAGGCCGGAAAGTTATGCGACGGCCGAGGTGCTGGGGCGGATTGAGCGGCGGCGCCGGTTCAGCGTCGAGCAGAACTGTGCAAGCGGCTCGCCGATGGGGGTATGCTCGGCTGCGGCATGGCCCTCGATGAATACAAGCGGCGACGCAATTTCGACAAGACGCCGGAGCCGGCGGGGATTGCGCGTTCCCGTACCTCGCCGCGTGGAGAGCTGTCATTCGTCGTCCAGAAGCATGCCGCGCGCCGGTTGCATTACGATTTTCGTCTCGAACTCGACGGCGTGATGAAGAGCTGGGCAATCCCCAAAGGCCCGAGCCTCGACCCCGCCGAGAAGCGCCTCGCGGTCGAAGTCGAAGATCATCCGCTCGAATATGGGGGATTTGAGGGGATCATCCCGCGAGGGGAGTACGGCGGCGGCGCGGTATTGCTGTGGGACCGTGGCACCTGGGCTCCGATCGAGCTTGACCCTGCCGCGGCGCTTGGCAAGGGCATGCTCAAATTTGCGCTGCACGGCGAGAAGCTGCACGGAAACTGGATGCTGGTGCGACTGAAGCGCAAGCCGCGCGATAAGCACGACAACTGGCTTCTGGTGAAAGAGCGCGACGATGCGGCGCTGCCTGGGAGCGGCAACGCGGTCGTTGACGATCATCCGCTCAGTGTCGACAGCAATCGATCGATCGATGCCGTTGCCGCCGACCGTGACCGAGTATGGCATCCGCTTAGCGGCGAGGCGCCGCCCGCTGCCGCTCCGGTGAAGCGCCGGCTGTCGAGCCTGCCGGGCGCGCGCAAAGGTGCGATTCCGGATAGCGTCATACCGCAGCTTGCGACAGCCGCCGCGGAGGCGCCGGCCGGTGCCGAATGGCTGCATGAGATCAAATACGACGGTTACCGGCTGATCGCCCATGTCGCGCGGGGTAAGGTGCGCCTCCTCACCCGCAACGGGCTCGATTGGACCGCCAAGTTTCCGGCTCTCGTGAGGCGCTTCACCGAACTGCCGGTCAAGGCGGCGGTGATCGACGGAGAAGTGGTCTCGCTCCTGCCCGACGGCACCACGAGCTTCTCCGACCTGCAGAATGCGATCGCCACCGGTCAAACCGGGCAGTTGACCTTTTTTGCCTTCGATCTGCTCTTTTGCGACGGCTGGGACCTGACCGGGACAGCGCTCGAAAACCGCAAGGCCGTGCTCGCTCAGATCACCCCACCGCATGCCGATGGGATCGTTCGCTACAGCGATCATCAGGAGGGCCGCGGACCCGAGTTCCTCGGTCAGGCGGCCGGCTTTGGTCTTGAAGGGATCGTCTCCAAGCGGCGCGACAAACCTTACCGCGGCGGGCGCGGGACTGGCTGGCTCAAGATCAAGTGCCGCAACGAGGACGAATTCATCGTCGTCGGCTTTACCGAACCGGAGGGAAGCCGGCAGGGGTTTGGCGCGCTGTTGCTCGCTTACTACGATCCGACCGGAGCGCTGCGCTACGCCGGCCGCGTCGGCAGCGGTTTTGGCGAGCTGCGGCTCGCGGAGCTGCGCACCCGGCTGGATGCGCTCTCTATTGTCAAACCACCGGTCTCTCTACCCCAAGGATTTTCCGCCGACGGAGTGCACTGGACGCAACCTCGTCTCATTGCCGAGATCCAATACGCAGGCTGGACCGCGGAGGGGGTCGTGCGTCAGGCCTCCTTCCAGGGATTGCGCGAGGACAAAAGCCCATCTGAGGTCGTCTACGACCCAGTGTTGCCGGCGCCTGCCGCAATTCGGCCGACCAGCGTACCGAGCCGGCCCGCGCGCGACGGCAGTATCCTGTTCGAAGGCGTGCGCCTGTCGCACCCCGACCGCACCCTCTTTCCCGATATCGGTGTCACCAAGCTCGATCTCGCACGCTATTATGCGGCGGTCAGCCACCGGGCATTGCCGCATCTCGCGCATCGGCCGCTGACCTTGCTGCGGGCGACCAGTGGGATCGCTCAGAAGGCTTTTTACCAGAAGCATGTTGGACCCGGCGTTCCCGACGCCATCAAAAGCCTCGCCCTCGCCGGCGACACCGGGACCGACCTCTATCCGGTCATTGAGGACCTTCCCGGCTTGGTTGCGCTCGTGCAGATCGCCGTCGTCGAGATTCACCCGTGGGGCGCCAGCATCGATAACATCGATAGGCCCGACCGGATCACCTTCGACCTCGACCCGGACGAAGCTCTGCCGTGGCCGCGTGTGTGTGAGGCAGCGAGCGTGGTGCGGGCCGCATTGAGCGGCATTGGGCTGGAAAGTTTTGTCAAGACGACGGGGGGGAAAGGTCTGCATGTCGTCGTGCCGCTATCCCCAAAGCTGGGCTGGGACGCGGTTAAGATCTTTACGCGATGGGTCGCGGAACGCCTCACCGAGCAATCTCCGGAACAGTTTACGGCGAACCCGGCCAAGCGGGCGCGCCAATCCCGCATCTACATCGATTACTTGCGCAACAGCCGCGGGGCGACCGCCGTCGGCGCCTATTCGCCGCGAGCCCGTCCCGGCGCGACGGTATCGACGCCCTTGTTCTGGGAAGAGGTCGAGAACCTCGCCCGGCCTGCGGATTTCACTGTCCTCACCGTGCCCGATCGCCTTGCCGCGCTCGCCGCCGATCCCTGGGCTGACATCGGCAAACGTCGCCAATCGATCAACGCCAGGGTGAGGCGCCACCTCGGGATCTGATCGTTCGCCCTTGGACGACACGTCGGACCCGCACGCCGTTCCGCCGACCCGCAGGTTCATCGCCGTATCACGCCCCGGGTTGCGTAGCAGGAACTGATGTGGCTCCCTTCTCGTTGAATGCGGCATTCCCTCGGAGACCCCCATGCCCCGCGCGACTTGGAACGGTTTTTTGCGATTGTCTCTGGTCAGTTGCCCGGTGTACCTCTCACCGGCGACCAGCGAAGCGAAGCGGGTCCGGCTCAATCAGCTCAATGCGGCGACCGGCAACCGGCTGAAGCAGCAATTGATCGACTCGGAAACCGGCGAGGTCATCGAACGCGACCAGATCGCCAAAGGCTACGAATACGACCGCGGTCGATACGTGACGATCAGCGACGACGAACTGAAGGAACTCCAGATCGAGTCCTCGAAGATCATCGATCTCGATCAGTTCGTCCGCCGCGATGAGCTCGATCCCGTATATCTCGACGCGCCCTATTACGTCTATCCCGACGGCGAACTCGCAGACGAGGCGTTCCAGGTGATCGGCGAGGCGATGAGGCGCGCGGGGCGGGTCGGCCTCGGCCGAGTTGTATTGGCGAGCCGCGAGCGCCTGGTGCTTGTCGAACCGCGCGACTCAGGTCTGCTGATGTCGACCCTCCACAGTGCCGATGAGGTCCGGCCAGCCGAGTTTCGCCCAAAGGCGAAGGGTGAGGTTGACGCGGATATGGTCGCCATTGCCGAGACAATTATCGAGCGTAAATCCGCCACGTTCGACCCTGCAAACTTCCACGACCGATACCAGGATGCGCTCCGAGCGCTCGTCGAAAGCAAGACCAAGGGATTGGAGCGCGCGCCGCAAACCGTCGAAGAACCGAAGGTGATCAACCTGATGGAAGCGCTAAAGCGCAGCCTGGCACAAGGGGCCGCGCCAGCAAGCGCGAAACCGTCGAAGGTCGAGCCGAAACGTGCCAAAGCCACGCCCGACCGCCGCCAGGCTGCATTGCTGTTGCCGGTGGAAGGCGGCCGGAAAAGTAAAGAACCGGCGACAGACACGGTGCCGGCAACACCGGTCGCGACGCCGCGGCGGCGAAAGAAGGCTGGATAGCGCCTGAAAAGTCACGTCGATTACGCCTGGAGCCGACATCACATGCGGCAGATGCCGGCTAGGGGGCCAGGCTGTGTGGAAACGGCCTGAGATTGCGGTCCTGGCCGATTCCACGGGGGGCGATGCTGCTTTAGAATCCCGAAGCTTGGGGCTTGGGTGATCGAGGTCTTCATCGACGAACTCGATCTTGCCGCCTTGGGGTTTGCCGGGATGACGCCGGCGGCGACGGGCCGGCCGGCCTACCATCCCGCAACGCTGCTGAAGATTTACCTCTGCGGCTACCTCAACCGCCTGCAGTCGAGCCGGCGGCTCGAACGGGAAGCGCAGCGCAATATCGAGCTGATGTGGCTGACCGGGCGGCTGGCGCCCGACTTCAAGACGATTGCCGACTTCCGCAAGGACAATGGCGCGGCGATCCGGGCGGTGTGTCGTCAGTTCGTCGGGCTTTGCCGTGGGCTCAAACTCTTCACCGGTGCCGTTGTTGCGATCGACGGCAGCAAGTTCAAAGCGATGAACAATCGCGACAAGAACTACACGGTCGCCAAGGTCACCGGGCGGATGGAGCAGGTCGACGCCAGCATCGCGCGGTACCTCGCGGCGCTGGACCGAGCCGACCGCGAGGAGAGCGATGTCGCCGAGGAGAAGTCGGTCCGGTTGAAGGAGAAGATTGCCGGCCTGCGCCGGCAGATGCAGGCGTTGAAGGTGATGGAGCAGACGGTCGAGGACGCGTCCGACCGGCAGGTCTCGCTGAGCGATCCCGACGCCCGTTCGATGGCGACCAGCGGCAAAG
>JBARKH010000474.1:0-8844 GCA_049801295.1 Allostellaceae bacterium
GCTCGGCCGTGCCCGCGACCCCGCCGGCGGCGCGCGATGAAGTCGTGCACGCGCTCGCCGGGTCCGGGCCAGTCCTGACGGAGATCGCGTCAAAGGCGCTCCTCGCCCATTACGGCGTCCCTCTCCCACCCGAGGCGCTGGTGACAAGCGAGGCCGAGGCGGCCGCATCAGCAACGAAGATCGGCGGCCCGGTCGCGCTAAAGGTGCAGTCGCCCGACATCCTGCACAAGACCGAGGCCGGTGCCGTGATGCTGAACCTGAGGGGCGAGGCGGCGGTGCGCGAGGGCTATGGCGCGGTGCTTGCGCGCGCTAGGGCGGCGCATCCCGGCGCCCGGATCGAGGGCGTCCTCGTGCAGGCGATGGCAAGGCGCGGCCAGGAGATGATCCTCGGGGTCACCACGGACCCCGATTTCGGCCCGATCCTGATGGTCGGGCTCGGCGGGATCCATGTCGAAGTATTGAAGGATGTCGCCTTCGCCCCGGTGCCGCTCGGAACCGAGGAAGCGCTGGGGCTGCTCGGCCAGCTGAAAGGTGGGGCCTTGCTCGATGGCGTGCGCGGCGAGCCGCCGTCCGATCGCGCCGCCTTGGCGCAGCTGATGGCGGCATTGTCGCGCTTTGCCGCGGATCACGCCGATCTTATCGCCGAGATCGATTTGAACCCGGTCATCGTCCATGCCGAGGGCGAGGGGCTCACCATCGTCGATGCGCTGATCGTGAAACGCTAGCGCCGTTATCTTGTATGCTCGCGTCTCCCTCTTCGTTCATGCCCGGGCTTGGCCCGGGCACCCACGAGAAACCGGCGAGGGATGTGCAAGCCCTCGTGGATGGCCGGACTAGATCCGGCCACAAACGCCAATAAAGGAGCCGCTCAAATGACCGACTACACCGGGTTCAAGGAAATCGGCGTCAGCCTGGAGGACATGGTGGCGACGGTCGAGATGCGCAGGCCGCCGCACAATTTCTTCGACAGCGCGCTGATCGCCGAGATCGGCGAAGCCTTCGAGCGGCTCGACGCCGACCCCTCATGCCGCGCGCTCGTCCTCGCCGCCGAGGGCCGCTCGTTCTGCGCCGGCGCGGATTTTTCGAAGCGCATGGATACCGGCACCGTCGCGGAAGCGGCGCGCAGCGGCGCCGGGCGGCATCTCTACAAGGAAGCGATCCGCCTCTTTCGCACAAAAAAACCGATCGTCGGCGCGGTGCACGGCGCTGCGATCGGTGGCGGGCTCGGCCTCGCGCTCGTCCCCGATTTCCGGGTGACCTGCACGGAGGCGCGGTTCAGCGCCAATTTCAACCGGCTCGGCTTTCATCCCGGCTTCGGCCTGACGACGACCTTGCCGCGCCTCGTCGGCGCACAAGAGGCCGCCCTCCTCTTCTATACCGGGCGGCGCATCCCCGGCGACGAGGCGGTGCGGATCGGGCTCGCCGATCTCCTGGTGCCGCAGGAAGAGGTGCGCACCGCCGCCCAGGCATTGGCCCTCGAAATCGCGCAATCGGCCCCGCAGGCCGTCCTTTCGACCCGCGAGACGCTGCGCCGCGGCCTCGTCGACGCGATCGAGGCGGCGACCGAGCGCGAGCTGGTCGAGCAGGACTGGCTGCGCCGCACCGAAGACTTCCAGGAAGGCATCAAGGCGATGGCCGAGCGGCGCCTCCCCAATTTCCAGGGGCGGTAGAGCGGTTTTCGACCGGCCCGACGCGCTCGGCACGCATCACCCCCACCCCGACCCGCCCCCATCGAGGGGGCGGGAGTGCAGATAGGGGGCGCGGAGAGAGGCCCTCCCCCTTGATGGGGGAGGGTTGGGAGGGGGTGAGCTGGGTGCAACTTGATCCGGAACAGCTCTAGAACCGGCCGCGCAGGGCGGCAGCGGCGAGGCGCCAGCTTTGCAGCGGGTCGGGGATGACCAACTCGGGCGCGAATGGGTTGAACGCCGCCCGATTGAGCCGGGCGAGGAAGCGGTCGGCGACGATCGCCCCCAACATCGCGGCGCGCGCCGATCGGGGAACCTCGCGACGGTATCGCCTGGCCGCGCGCAAATGTCCTACGGCGGCTTCGGCAATCTCTGCGGCGGCGGCGCGCAATGCCGCGGTATCGCGCAAGCCGGCGTAATCCGCCGGATCGAGCCCGGCGCGTGCGGCGATATCGGCGGGGATATAAGAGCGCCCGGTGCGCGCATGAAACGGCAGCGCACGCAGGAGGCCACTGAGCGCATAGCCGATGCCGATTTCGCGAGCGGCGGCGCCGGCGGCCGGCTCGGTGACGCCAAGGACCTCAAGCGCCAGATTGAGGAGCGTCGCGGCAGTGCCCTCGGCATACACCTCGAGGGTAGCTAGGCTCACCGGCGGCTCGTCGGCGAGATCGCGTTCGCGGGTGTCGATCATCCGGTCGAAATGGGCGCGGGTCGGCATGACATCGCGGATCACCGCGGTGAGCGGCTCGGCCACTTCATGCGGGCGGGTGGCCACGCCCGCAAACGCCGCGGCGACGATTTCGCGCCACCATTGCAGGCGGATCTGGCCGAGCATCGGCTGGGTGACGATCTCGCGCACCCGGGCGATCTCATAGTTGAAGGCGTAAAGCGCAAAGAGCGCCTCGCGCCGACCCGCCGGAGCAAAGAGCGCGGTCTGGTAGCGGTCGCGGTCGTGGCGGCGAACGAGGGCCGCGAGCGGAGACAGGCCCGGCATCGTCCCCGGCCTCGCTTCCAGATGCGAACTCCCCTTGCGCGTTTCGCGGGTCACACTATCTTGGCCCTCCTTTACTGATTACCCGGCACGCAACCCGGTGAGAGGACAGCCATGGCTTTCGAACTTCCCCCCCTGCCGTATCCGAAGAACGCGCTCGAGCCGCATACCTCGGCCCAGACGCTCGATTTCCACCACGGCAAGCACCATCAGGCCTATGTGACCAATCTCAACAATCTGGTCAAAGATTCGCCGATGGCGAGCCAGTCGCTTGAGCAAATCATCGCGGCCACCGCGAAGGACGCCTCCAAGGCCGGCATCTTCAATAACGCCGCCCAGGTGTGGAACCATACCTTCTTCTGGAATTGCATGAAGCCCAATGGCGGCGGCACGCCAACGGGCGCCATCGCCCAGGCGATCGACCGCGACCTCGGCGGGCTCGCCAAGTTCAAGGACGATTTCAAGGCGGCCGCGGTCGGCCAGTTCGGCAGCGGCTGGGCCTGGCTTGTCGCCAGCGGCGGCAAGCTCTCGATCACCCGGACGCCGAACGCGGTCAACCCGCTCTCCGAGGGCCAGACCGCGCTCCTCACTTGCGATGTGTGGGAGCACGCCTACTACCTCGATTTCCAGAACCGCCGGCCCGATTTCGTCCAGGCGTTTCTCGACCACCTCGTCAACTGGGATTTCGCCGCGCAAAATCTGGCAAAGGCGAAGTAGGGCGTTACCCGCTCGCTTTGGATCGTCATTCCCGCGCAAGCCGGAACCCAGGGCGACCGACGCGCCGCCTGCCCTGGCCCCCCGCTTCCGCGGGGGTGACGGGGAGAGGGGCGGGGTGAGGGGCGTCCCTACAGATGCACGCCGGTGTCGAGCAGGACCGCGGTGTACGCGCGGCAGGTCATGCCGAGGGCTTCGGCGCGTGCGAGGCGGGCGAGAGCGATCTCGCGCGGCGGCGTCTTCCAGGCGCGCGCGTGCGCCTTCTTCCAGCAGAAATGCCGCCAGCCCGCATGCGGATCGAGCGGCGGCCCGTTATTGTGGCCGATGCCGAACGGCACAAAGCCGATGCTGCCATCCGCGGATGCCATAGCCAGCTCTCAACAGCAAACGGTGTGCCAGTGTTGATGGGCTTCGCGGGGCTCAGCCCATCCTACCCGATCCGGATTGTAGGGTGGGTTGAGCCCCGCGAAACCCACCAACGCCCGCAGCCTCACCTCACGCCGGTGGCAGGAGCGCCGCGGCGACATGGCGGTCTTCGGCCAAGAGCACGTTGTAGGTGCGGCAGGCGGCGCCGGTTTCCATCGCCTCGATCGCTATGCCGCGCGCCTTGAAGGCGGCGCGCAGCGCGGCCGCGACCGGGGCCATATGTCGGCCGAGCCCGAGGAGCAGGAGTTCAACCCCGCCATGCTCGACGACCGGGGCGAGGCCCTCCTCGGTCGGCGCCGCGGGTTCCCAGGCAACCGTCCGGTCGGGAAATACGAGGACCGGCCCGAGATAGACGGTCCCGGCGACGCGAAAGCCGCTCGGCGCGTAGCGCTCGATGATCTGACGGCCAGGTTGGACCAGCAGGGTCAGCTCCATCGCCCCTTCCCCGCGGCTCAGCGCGACGCGCGTTCGGCGTTCCTCGCCGTAGTCTCCGGTTCCCGGGCTATGGCGCGCCGGTTCGGTTGGACATAGTAGAGGAGCGGAGCGGCGATGAAGAGCGAGGAATAGGTCCCGATGACGATCCCCCACAGCATCGCGATCGAGAACCCCTTCAATACTTCGCCACCGAACCCGAGCAGCGACAGAACCGCGAGCGCGACCGTGCTGACGGTGAGGATCGTGCGCGACAGGGTTTCGTTGAGCGCCAGGTTGATCAGGTCGCGAAACGGCATCGTGCGGTATTTGCGCATCGATTCGCGCACCCGGTCGTAGATCACCACCGTGTCGTTGATCGAATAACCGGCCACGGTGAGGATCGCCGCCAGCGTCGTCAGGTTGAATTCGAGCTGGAAGATGGCGAAGAGGCCGACCGTCGTGATGACGTCGTGCAGGGTCGCGATCGTCGCCCCGACGCCGAACTGCCACTCGAAGCGGAACCAGATGTAAATGAGGATCGCACCGAGGGCGAGGACGGTCGCTAAGACGCCGTTGCGGATGAGTTCGCTGCCGACACTCGGCCCGACGACCTCGGTGCGGCGATAGTCGATGCCGGCGCCCAATGCCTCGCGCGCCAGCTGCACCACCTTCATCTGCGCCGCATCGCCGCCGGGCTGCTGCGGCAGGCGGATCAAGACGTCGTCCGGGCTGCCGAATTGCTGGAGCGAGGCGTTGCCGAGGTGGAGCCCGTCGAGCTTTGCCCGCATCGCGGCGAGATCGGCCGGCCCCGTCGTCGTCTTCGCCTCAATGAGGGTGCCGCCGACAAAATCGATGCCGTAATTGAGCCCGACCGAGAGAAACAACCCGATCGTCAGCGCAGTCAGCGTCAGCGAGAAGGCAAAGCCAAAGAGGTGCCAGCGCATGAAATCGATCTGCGGCACATGCCGGATGACAATTAGCGGTCTCATCGGTGCCCTCGGCCCGGAATGAGTCCGGGCATGTAAATGCAAGCGTCGTCCCCGCGAAAGCGGGGGTCCGGGGCCGGCGACGGAACCCGGAATCTCTGGATTGCCGCTTTCGCGGGAACGACGATAAAGCGGGTTTTCACAGCGGGATCGACTTTGGCTTCAGGCGGCGCACCCAGGTCACGATCTGCAGCCTTGTCACCAGGATCGCCGAGAAGAGCGAGGTGAGGACGCCGATGCTGAGGGTGACGGCAAACCCTTTGACCGGCCCCGACCCCAGCCAATAGAGGAGGATGCCGGCAACGAGCGTCGTCACGTGGCTGTCGAGGATCGTGCCGAAGGCGCGGGTGAAGCCGGCTTCGAGCGAAGAGAGGACCGAGCGCCCGCCGCGGACTTCCTCGCGAATGCGCTCGTAGATGAGGACGTTGGCATCGACCGCCATGCCCATCGTCAAGGCAATCCCGGCGATGCCCGGCAAGGTCAGGGTCGCGCCCAGGAGCGACAGCGCCCCCAGCATCAGGCCCAAATTGAACATCAACGCGATGTCGGCGAAGACGCCGAAGAGGCCGTAAAACAGGAACATGAAGATAACGACGAGCACCACGCCGACGATGCTGGCGACCGCCCCGGCATGGATCGAATCGGCGCCGAGTTCGGCCCCGACCGTACGCTCTTCGAGGATCGTGATCGGCGCCGGCAGCGCGCCGGCGCGCAACAGGAGCGCCAGATCGCTCGCCGACTGCACCGTGAAGCTGCCGGAAATGATGCCGCTGCCGCCGAGGATTGGCTCGCGGATGACGGGCGCGCTGATCACCTTCTTGTCGAGGACGATGGCGAAGGGTTTCCCGACATTCTCCTTGGTCGCATCGCCGAAGCGCCGCGCCCCGGCGGCGTCGAACTTGAAGCTGACGACCGGCTCGTTCTGCTGGAAGGTGGCCTGCGCGTCGGTCAGCGTATCGCCGCCGACCATGACGCGCTTCTTGACGACATAGGCCGGCGGCCCGGCGCGGTTGCCGCGCCCCTCCTCGGCGGCGAGGATCTCGTCGCCCGGCGGCAGGCGGCCGCGCCGCGCCTCCTCGACGGTGACGCTGCCATCGACCAGCTGAAAGGTCAGCTTGGCGGTGCGCCCCAAGAGCGCTTTCACGTGCTCGGGATTATCGACCCCGGGAAGCTCGATCAGGATCCGGTCCTGTCCCTGGCGCTGGATCGTCGGCTCCTTGGTGCCGGTCTCGTCGATGCGCCGGCGGATGATCTCGATCGACTGCTCGACCGCCTGGGCGCGGCGGGTATCGGTGGCGAGGGCCCCGAACTTCATCGTCCCCGTACCGTCGCCGGCGATCTCGACGGTGAGCTCCGGGTCGATCTTGGCGAGGACCTGCCGTGCATCGTCGATCCGGGCGCCGTCGCGGATCGTGAAGGCGATCGCATCCTCTGCGACATCGAGCCCGGTATAGCCGATCTTGGCGTCGCGCAACGCGTTGCGCACGCTCTCGACGATCGTATTGAGCCGGTCGTGCTGGGCGGCGGCGATATCGACCTCGAGGAGGAGGTACGAGCCGCCGCGCAAATCAAGGCCGAGCGCAACCTGCCGGTGCGGGACGAACTTCGGCAGATGCGCCAGCTGCGCCGGGCTGAACAGGTTGGGGACGCTCGCAATGACGCCCAGCGCGCAAATCGCGCAGATCAACAGGACCTTCCAACTGGCGAAATAGAGCATGGTTACAGATTCCAGAAGGCGTCCGCGGCGGGTCGCGCCGGGAATAAGCGCCCTGTCGGCGTCACGCCTTGTCGGCCTTGGCGGCCTCGCGATCCCTCTCCCGCGCCGCCTCGCGCGCCGCGGCGGGGTCGGGCTTGGCAAGGACGCTGGCGATCGTGCTGCGCAGCACCCGGACCTTGACGCCCGAGGCAATGTCGACCTCGACCTCCTCCGGCCCCACCACCTTTGACACCGTGCCGAGGACGCCGCCGCCGGTCACGATCCGGTCGCCGCGCCGCAGCGCGTCGATCATCGTCTTGTGCTGCTTCTGCTTTTGCTGCTGCGGCCGGATCAACAGGAAGTAGAACACGACGAATATCATCGCGAGCGGCAGGAATTGGACCAGCGCGCTTTGATCCATCAGGCCCGACATGCCCGTCGATTGGGCATAGGCCGGCGAAATGAGCATCGGCATCGACCTCGACATGGTGCGCCGCCGGGAGGCGGTATAAGCGGCGCGCGCCATTGGTACGCGATGGTCGGCAAAAGGGCAATCCTCGGACACTTCGCGCGTTTTCGCGTATTGCCGCGGTGTGGTAGCGTCGGCGCACTCACCCCAACCGATCGACTCATGACCGAATCCGATCTGCTGCTCCTCCTCCACCGCATCGTCCACGCGCTTGAACGCCTGGCGCCGCCGGGCGCGGCGGAGAACGAACTCGACGCCGCCGACGCCTTTGTCTGGCATGCCGAGCGCGAGTGGTTCGAGCCGGTGCCCCACGTCAACCGCGTGCCGCTCGGGCTCCTTCGCGGGATCGACCGGGTGCGCGACATCCTCCTTGAAAACACCGCGCGTTTCGCCGCCGGGCTGCCGGCCAATAACGTCCTCCTATGGGGCGCGCGCGGCACCGGCAAGAGCGCTCTCGTCAAGGCCGCCCACGCCACGATCAACGAGGCAGAGCCCCACCGGCGCCCGGGCGCGCTCGCATTGATCGAGATCCATCGCGAGGACATCCCGAGCCTGCCGCGGCTGTTGACGCTGGTGCGCGCGAGCCCGCGGCGCTGCCTCCTCTTCTGCGACGATCTGTCGTTCGACCACGACGACACCAGCTATAAATCGCTGAAGGCCGTGCTCGAGGGCGGGATCGAGGGACGGCCCGGCAACGTCGTCCTTTACGCGACCTCAAACCGCCGCCACCTGATGGCGCGCGAGATGATCGAGAACGAGCGCTCGACCGCGATCAACCCGGGCGAGGCCGTCGAAGAGAAGGTGTCGCTATCCGACCGGTTCGGCCTCTGGCTCGGGTTTCACCACCAGGATCAGGAGACCTACCTCGCGATCGTCCGCGGCTATGCCGCGCATTACGGTCTCGACCTGCCGCCCGACCAGCTCAAGGCGGAAGCGGGCGAATGGTCGATCACCCGCGGCTCGCGCTCGGGCCGCGTCGCCTGGCAGTTCATCCAGGACCTCGCCGGCCGCCTCGGCAAGCCGCTCGCGTAAGTACGCGTCAGCCGGCGTTCGCGTCTTTCTTGCCGCCGGCACTGGGCGCGGGGGCGAGGAACTCGCGCGGATCGACCGCATGTTTGCCGCGACGCAATTCGAAATGCAGCTGCGGCTCGTTGACCCCGCCGGTCGAGCCGACCTTGGCGATCGTCTGACCCCGGCTCACCGTGTCGCCGCGCTTGACGAGCAACTCCTGGCAGTGCGCATAGGCGGTGATCCAGCCGCTCGAATGCTTGACCAGGACCAGATTGCCGTAGCCGCGCAGCTCGTTGCCGGCATAAGCGACGGTTCCGCCGTCGACCGCGACCACCGGGGTCCCGGCCGGCGCGGCGATGTTGATCCCGTCATTGTGGCCGCCGCTCGGTGTGGCCCCATAGCTGGCGAGGACGTGCCCGCGTACCGGCCACCCGAAATGGCCGCCATGCGGC
>JBARKH010000475.1:0-3512 GCA_049801295.1 Allostellaceae bacterium
GGACCCAGCATGGCGGCCGCCCAGGGGTCGATCCGCGACCCGGCCCCTGCGTCAACCCGCGCAACCCGCACAGCGCGACGCCGGCGTTGCGCGCCCTCTTCGTCGCGCTTCAAGAATGGGTGACGAAGGGCACCAAGCCGCCGCCGAGCCGGGTCCCCTCGCTCACCGCGGGAACCGCCGTCACCGCCGAGCACGTCCGGATGCCCGAGATCAAAGGCTTTGCCGTCCCGCGCGGGGCCAATCCGATACTCCCGCCGGTCGATTGGGTGGACCCGCCCGAAGCCTCGCCCCCCGCTCCCTACTCAACGTTCGTTTCCGCCGTCGACAGCGACGGCAACGAAGTGGCCGGCATCCTGCTGCCGTCGATTGCGGTGCCGCTTGGCACTTACACCGGCTGGAACGTCTACCGGGCACAGCCCGACGAACTGGCCGACCGCGACGGCTCGCTGATCGCCTTCACCGCGACCCGCGCCGAACGCGAGTCCGCCGGAGACCCCCGGCCCTCGCTCGCAGAACGCTACGGCACAAAAAAGGCCTACGCCGCCCGGGTCGAGGCCGCCGCCGCTTCCCTCGTCGCCGAGCGGCTGCTGCTGCCGAACGATGCCGAGGCCTATGTCGCGGCCGCACGGAACTGCGATCGGTTCTAAGGGGTCAGGCTGGCGCTTGCCCCCGCCGCGATCTCGCGTCAGCATGGCAGTGAGGCGCTGCAATGGCGCCGGAAAACAAACGGAGGGGGACATGCCTGGATTGCGCTTCGTCGGCCGTGCGATGGCAGCTTCGGTGCTGGTGATCGGCCTCGGATCGGGCATCGCGCGTGCGCAACTGATGATTATCGGCAATGACGAGAAGATCGCCTTCGGCGCCGACGGCAAGCCGGTCATGCAGGCCGGGGGCAAGGACACGCTGACTATCATCGACATGTCGAAGCCGGCGGCCCTCAAAATCGTGGCGACGATCCCGCTCGACAATTCGATCGTCGGGCCGCCGACCAATCTGGCGATTACGCCCAACCGCGAGCTCGCGCTCGTCGCCAATTCGGTGAACAGCGCCGAAAAAGACGGCAAGTTCGCCTTTGCTTCCGACAACCGGATGTTCGTCATCGACCTGAAGGCGAGCCCGCCCAAACTCATCAATACCCTCACCCTCGGCAAGAAGCCCTCCGGCATGGCGATCAACGCCGCCGGCACGCTGGCGCTCGTCACCAATCGCGACGACGGCACGATCTCGGTGCTGTCGATTGCCGGCAAGGAGGTCAAGGTGACCGACACGGTCAGCGTCGGGGTGGCCGCCGATAATGTCTCCGCGGTGACGATCACCCCCGACGGCAAGCGGGCTTTGGCTGCGAAGCCCGGCGCCAACAAGATTGCCGTCCTATCGATCGCCGGCGACAAGATCACCTACGACAAGCGCGACCTGCCGACCGGCATCTTTCCCTATAACGTCCTCATCACGCCCAACGGCAAGCTGGCGCTGACCGCCGACAACGGCAATGGCGGGGGCTCCGACGGCAATCTCGATGCGGCGAGCGTCATCGATCTGGAAGCGAACCCAATCCGGGTCATCGATCACGTCACCGTCACCGATTCCCCCGAGGGTCTGGCGATCAGTCCGAAGGGCAACATCGCCGTCACCATCGACGCGCGCGGCTCAAACCAAGCCAAGGACAGCTGGTTCTACCATCCCGGCGGCGCGGTCAGCGTATTGAAGATCGCCGGCAAGAAAGTGACGAAAATCGGTGAGGTCACGGTCGGCAAATTGCCCGAGGGCGCGGTATTCAGCGCCGATGGCAGCTATCTCTACGTCGGCAACTACATCGATTCGGATCTGTCGGTACTGAAGGTCAGCGGCGACAAGGTCACCGACACGGGAAAACGCTTCAAGCTGCCGGGCCATCCCGCTTCGATGCGCGGCGGTCCACAATAATACTGAGCAAGCGATTAACAGAGCGAGGAATTCAACCTGGCGATAGATCGGGGAACACTTCGGGTGGGCGAGTTGTTGCTGTAAAGACGCGCGATTGTCGTGTCTCATCAGCGGAGGACCCCCGATGAAGTTTTCTTCCACCATATCGCTCGCCTTGACCTTGGCTGCCGGCATGGCCGCAGCCGCCGCAGCGCAGACCGCCGCGACCCCGGGTGCCGGCACCCCCACCACCTCGCAGGCGACCGCCCCGACCACGCCGACCGGATCGAACCTCGGCCAGCAGGGATACAAGCCCCGCCATGACGAATGATGGGGCGATTCGACTTCAACCGACGGCGCCCTATACGAAGCACCGTCGCATTGGGCCATGCCGGCCGATATGGCCGGCATGGCTCGTGCCGGCATGGTTAACGTGGCGGTGCGGCCGGTCGGGCGCGCAGGCAGGCGCGCGCCGCGGCGTCGATGATCGCCTCGCTATCGATGCCGTACACCCGATAGAGATCGGCGATGTCGCCCGATTGGCCGAAATGGTCGACCCCGAGCGGCACGGCGAAATTCTGCGCGACGCCGCCGAGCCAGGACAAGGTCGCCGGATGGCTGTCGGCGACGGTGACGAGCGCTCCGCCGGGTCTGAGCCGCGCCAACAGCCGCCCAGCGATGCCCGGCTTGCCCTCCGCCAGCGCACTGCGCCAGTCGCGATGCAACCTTCCCGGCGAGGTGACCGCCAGGAGCCCGGCGCCGGGCAGGTCTTCAGAAATCGCCTCGTAGGCGGCGATCGCCTCGGGCGCGACCGCGCCGCAATAGGCGATTGCCAGCTCGGCATCGGGGGCGGGTTCGCGCAGCCAATAGGCGCCGGCGATGATGGCTTCCGCGAGGCCCGCGTCGATCTCGCGATCCGGCTGCTCGATGGGCCGCGTCGACAGCCGGAAATAGACCGACTCGCCCTCCGCCTCCTGGATTTCCGCCAGGGCCCAGCGCAACAGGATTGCCAGTTCGTCGGCGTAGGCCGGCTCGAAGCCTGAGAGGCCCGGTTGCGAGAGGCCGATCAAGGGTTCGACGACCGATTGATGGGCGCCGCCCTCCGGGGCAAGCGTGATCCCCGAGGGGGTCGCCACCAGGATGAAGCGGGCGTCCTGGTAGAGCCCATAATTGAGCGCGTCGAGCCCGCGCTTGATGAACGGGTCATAGAGCGTGCCGATCGGCAGGAGGCGAGCGCCGAACAAGGGCGCCGCCAGCCCCAGCGCAGTGAGCGTCAGGAACAGATTGTGCTCGGCGATGCCGAGTTCGATGTGCTGGCCCTCGGGCCCCATCGCCCAGCGCTGGGCCGAGACGACACGTTCCTCGCGAAAGGTGTCGGCGCGCTCGGCCCGGTCGAAAATGCCGCGGCGATTGACCCAGGCGCCGAGATTGGTCGACACCGTCACATCGGGCGAAGTGGTAACGATACGGGCGGCAAGCGTGCTGTCCCCCGATGCCAGCCCGCCGAGGATGCGGCCAAAGGCGTCCTGGGTCGACAATCGCCGGCCGCGCGGCACCGGCAGAGCGGGCGGAACCTCGATCGCGGCGGCATCGTGGCGGCGCCCCCCGCC
>JBARKH010000476.1:0-12262 GCA_049801295.1 Allostellaceae bacterium
CCGCCAAGCGGATCGACAAGAGGGGCCAGGTTTTCTCGCGCATCCATGTGGACGATCTGGCGAGCGTCTTGGCCGCCTCGATCGCCACGCCGCGCCCCGGGGCGATCTACAATGTCTCCGACGACGAGCCGGCGGCGTCGGAGATCGTCATTGCCCATGCCGCTTCGCTGTTGGGGTTGCCGCCGCCGCCGCTGGTGCCCTTCGACGACGCCGAGCTGTCGCCGATGGCGAAGAGCTTCTACGACGACAACAAGCGCGTCTCCAACGCGCTCATCAAATCGGAGCTCGGCGTTGCATTGCGCCACCCGAACTACCGCGCGGGGTTGGCCGCGATCCTTGCGGCCGGCGGCTGATCGCCGATATCCTGCCGTTAATGCCGTCAACTCGACCCTCGGAGGATTTCACATGGCCGCATACAACGTACTGACTTTGGGGGCCTCCTATGGGTCGCTGCTGGCCACCAAGCTCTTGTTTGGCGGTCACAAGATCACGATGGTGTGCCTGCCCAACGAGGTCGAGGCGTTCAACACCGAGGGCGCCCGCGTGCGCCTGCCGATCCGCGGCAGGAAGGAGCCGATCGAGCTCGACTCGCGCAAATTGCCGGGCAGCCTCAGGGCGGCGGGCGTCGCCGACGTCAACCCGGCCGATTATGACCTCATCGCCCTGGCGATGCAGGAGCCGCAATACCGCTCGCCCGGGGTGCGCGAATTATTGGATGCGGTGGCGAGGTCAAAGGTGCCCTGCATGTCGATCATGAACATGCCGCCCCTGCCCTACCTGAAGCGGATCCCCGGCCTCAACACCGACGCCCTGAAGCCGGCCTACACCGACGCCAGCGTCTGGGACAATTTCGAGCCCGGGCGCTTGACCCTGTGCAGCCCCGACCCGCAGGCGATCCGGCCGCCGGGTGAGAAGATCAACGTGCTGCAGGTCACCTTGCCGACCAACTTCAAGGTGGCACGCTTCGATTCCGATGCAGCAACCGCGGTGTTGCGGCAGATGGAAAAGGATGTCGATGCGGCCCGCTACAACCCGGGCGACGGCGCGATCGAACTGCCGGTCAAGTTGCGGGTGCACGACTCGATATTTGTACCGCTTGCCAAATGGGCGATGCTCCTCACCGGCAATTACCGCTGCGTCACCAAGGACGGCGCGGTCGACATCAAGGATGCGGTGCATAGCGACATCGCAACATCCCGCGCGGTCTACAACTGGGTGTGCGGGATCTGCGAGAAGCTCGGCGCCTCGCCGAACGATCTCGTGCCGTTCGAGAAATACGCCGCCGCCGCAAACGATCTGGTGCGCCCGTCCTCGGCCGCCCGCGCCCTCAACAACGGCGTCCCCAACATCGAACGCACCGACCGGCTGGTGCAGCTGATCGCAGCCGAACTCGGCATGCGCAATGCGGTTGTCGACCAGACGGTCGCTCAGGTCGACGCGCGGCTCGCGGCCAACCGCAAAGCCGCCGCCTGACCGCGACCTCGCGCCGCTCGGGCTGGCACGCGTGACGCAAATCCCGCCGGTGGCCGCAAGTTACAACCCGGCGGAAGGCGACAGCGCCAAAGTCGTCTACATCCTTTATCTCGTCAGCCTGATCGCCGGGGTAACCTCGATCATCGGCGTGATAATGGCCTACGTCTATCGGGCCGATGCGCCGGAATGGGTCAAGACTCACTACCGATTCCAGATCCGTACGTTCTGGATTGCGCTCCTCTACGCCTTTTTGAGCCTGCTGACGGCGATCCTCATTGTCGGCTTTTTCTTCGCCGCTTTCACCTTCATCTGGTGGATCGTTCGGTCTGTTAAGGGATTGAAATTGTTGTCGCAGGGCGCCGCGCACGATAACCCGGCGACGTGGCTGTGGTAGGCGGGCGCCCGGCCTGATTCAGGCTTTTTTGATGCAACGTAGGGTTACCCCAGGACCGGTGCGTTTGCGCCCAAGGGGTGTATCTGCTATTTTTTTAGGCGCCGACCGGCGTAGCCCGGCCCGTCCCGCTGAAAACCGAGGAGGCTCCCATGAGCGTAGCTGGCAGCGTCGTCAGCACCGACAATCTGACCCAGACAAGAACGGTGAAGGCCATCTATATCCTTTACCTCGTCGGCTTGGTTACCGGTCCTGTCGTCCCGCTAATCTGCGCCATCTTCGCCCTCATAAACCACGACGCCGAGCCAGCCTGGTTGCAGTCTCACTTTGAGCTGCAGATCCGGACATTCTGGATAGGGCTGCTGTTCGCCGTTATCAGCGTACTGACGGCTTACATCCACATCGTCATTTGCTGGATACTCCTCCTGCTGACGCTGATCTGGTTCACCGTCCGCTGCATCAGAGGACTGATCGCGATTTTCGACGGCCGCCCCTACGGCAACCCCGAGACCTGGCTCTGGTAGTCGGCCACAGCGCGATTCGTCAAGCTTAGCGCGCAATCCACCAGCGGGGGCGTTGAGCCTCCGGCTGGTCGCGTGTCAGCAGGACGAGCTGTCGCCGCCCCCGCCGAAATCGCCGCCGCCCGAATCACCACCGCCGCCGAAATCGCCGCCACCGGCATCGCCGCCACCGCCGTAGTCGGCTCCGCCGGTATCGCCACCACCGCCATAGTCGGCGCCCCCGGCATCGCCGCCGCCGCCGTAATCGACGCCGGCCGCTCCGCTATCGCCGTAATTATTGTTGATTATGGTCTCGCCGAGGCCGGAGGTCATACCCATGCCGCCCGAAAGGCTGTTGGCGTAACCATGCCCGAACAGCGAGGAGATGCCCTGGAACAACAGCGCCCCTCCGGCGATTCCCGCCGCGGTCGCGGCCGCCGAGCGCAGGAACCCGCCACCTCCGCCCATGCCGCCCATCATCCCGCCGCCCATCATCCCGCCAGCGGCAGGGGCATAACCCGGCTGCGGCGGGGCGTAGCCCTGTTGCGGCGGAGGCGCCGCCGCCACTTGCGGTGAGCGGACCCACGGGCCGGCGCTCGGGACGCTGCCCACGGCCGGGAGCGCGGGCTGACTGGACCCGAACAGGCCGCCGAGAAAGCTGGTCGTCGGCCGCACCGCCGTCTGGGTGTCGGTCAGTTGCTTTTCCAATTCGGCGATGCGGTTCTCTGCCTGATGCAGGCTCAGATCCTGGATCAGCACGGTTTGCACGAGGTAATAGGGCGCGTCCGGCTGCTCCGCCATGGCCTGGCGAATCAGCCCGTCGGCTTCCGGGTCTTTCGGCTGCCCGGCGGCGCCTTTGAGGCGCGCGAGGAGGGTAGTGATCAG
Organism: Allostellaceae bacterium; assembly: GCA_049801295.1. GTDB lineage: Bacteria > Pseudomonadota > Alphaproteobacteria > ATCC43930 > CGMCC-115725 > DATARH01. The sequence continues at coordinate 3,250 of JBARKH010000476.1, forward strand.
ATCACGTTCCTGGGGGACCATCGGATACCCTTCCAACGAGGAAACGGCGCCCATCATATCCGGCGCATCGCGCTCAATGTGGGGAGCGGCCACCGGCGATTTCAATAAGGCCGGAATCACCCCAGCGGCTTGGTGCCGATCGCGAGGAATTTGCGGCGGCGCTCGGCGCGCAGGCTGACGCCGTCGCGCGCCAAGAGCGGGAGCAAGGTCTCGGCGAGCGCCTCGCCCAGCGTGGCGATCGCCTCCAGCGGCAACCGGTGGGCGCCGCCCAGCGGCTCCGGCACGATGCGGTCGATCACTCCGAGGCGCAGGAGATCCTGCGCGGTCAGCCGCAAGGCTTCGGCCGCTTCCTGGGCATGCGCCGCGTCGCGCCACAGGATCGAGGCGCAGCCCTCCGGCGAGATCACCGTGTAAACCGCGTGCTCGAGCATTAAGACGGCATTGCCGGCGGCGAGCGCGATCGCTCCGCCCGAACCTCCTTCGCCGATGATCGCGGCAATGACCGGCACGCGGAGATCAAGGGTGGTTTCGATCGCCCGCGCGATCGCCTCGCTCTGCCCGCGCGCCTCGGCGTCCACCCCGGGATAGGCCCCGGCGGTATCGACGAGCGTCAGCACCGGCAACTGGAAGCGCTCGGCCAGACGCATCAGCCGGCGCGCCTTCCGATACCCCTCGGGCCGCGCCATCCCGAAATTGCGAATGACCCGGCTTTCGGTGTCGGCGCCCTTTTCGGTGCCGATGACCATGACGCTCTGCCCGCGAAAGCGGCCGATGCCGCCGACGATCGCCAGGTCCTCGCCAAAGGCGCGGTCGCCGGCGAGCGGCACGAACTCCGTAATCAGCCCGGCGATATAATCAAGGCAGTGCGGCCGCTCGGGGTGGCGCGCCACCAGCACCTTCTGCCACGCATTCAGTCGCGCATAGCTCTGGCGCAAGAGCCGGCCGGCCTGGGCTTCGAGCCGGCCGACCTCTTCGGCGATGTTGAGCCCGCTATCGGCAGACAGATGGCGCAGCTCTTCGATCTTGCCTTCGAGCTCGGCGATCGGCCGTTCAAAATCGAGAAAATGGCGCATTAGCGCTGCAGTCCGGCGAGTGATGTCTTAATTTGGCGCGGCAAGCCCGTCGTGCGTCCTTCGAGACGCGCCCGATTGGCGCTCCTCAGGATGAGGTAAGTTTCTTGATGGCATTAAGAAAGAACCTCATCCTGAGGAGGGCGCGAAGCGGCCGTCTCGAAGGACGCACCAGACACTACCCCGCGGCCACGGCTTATGTCATTTCCGCCGCGCCAGCGGATGCGCGCGCTCCACCAGCCGGCGCAGGCGCTCGCCCTGGACGTGGGTATAGATCTGCGTTGTCGCGATATCGGCGTGCCCGAGCATTTGCTGCACGCTCCTCAGATCGGCGCCGTGATCCAGGAGATGGCTGGCGAAGGCATGACGCAGCACATGCGGCGACAGCCGCGCCGGATCGAGCCCGGCGGCGAGCGCCAATTCCTTCAAGAGCTGCCCGCAGCGCTGGCGGGTCAGGTGCCCGGCTTCGCCGCGCGACGGGAACAGCCAGCGCGCCATTTTGGAATTGGGCGGCTGACCCTGCGGCAGGAAGCGGATGCGGCATTCGAGGTAGGCGGTGAGCGCCTGGCGCGCGGGCGGGCTCAGCGGCACCACGCGCTCCCTGCCGCCCTTGCCGCGGACCATGAGGAAGCGCGGGTCGCGCTGCGCTCCGGCGAGCGGCAGCCCGATCAGTTCGGAGACGCGCAGACCGGTCGCGTAGAGGAGTTCAAGGAGGCAGCGCACCCGCACGCCCTCGTCGCCCGGCCAGGAAGCAGCCGCTTCGATCAGACGCTCGACCTCAGCTTCGCCGAGAATCTTCGGCAGCGGGCGGCCGAGCCGCGGGGTGTCGAGGCCCGCGGTCGGATCGTCGCTTCGCGCACCGTCGCTGACCAGAAAGCGGAAGAACTGACGCATCGCCGAAAGCCGGCGGGCAAGCGTCCGCGGCGCCAGGCGGCGGGTCGTCATGGCGGCGAGATAATCGTGCAGCGCCGCGGCGGCGGCGTTTTCGAGCGCGGTTCCGATTGTGGCGAGAAACCCCGCCAGATCGGCGAGGTCGTTGCGGTAGGCCGCCAGCGTCAGCTGCGCTGCGCCGCGCTCGGCGGCCAGCATCTCCAGGAACGCTTCAAGCCGGCGCGACCACGGCTGCGCGCGCAGCGGCGGCTTATTTCGGGAAGCGCGCATCGGGCAGCACCTTCTCGACCGGAACCGACGGCGCCGGAAAACTCCAATTGGCGAGGAACCACCCGCCGCCGAGGACTGCCAGCACCACGACGATAAGGAGAAAAAAGCCGAGCCTTCCCATGCCGTGACCCGTAGTCCCGCCCAGTCTGGTTGCCCCGGGCGCCGCCGTGCCGATTGACGAGCAGGCTGCGCGTCATGCTAGTACCCTTCCGACGGGCCGCGCGGAAGCGCGGCGAGTAACGAGAGGCGCGCGGTGAACCTCCAGAGCGGGCAAGCGGCCGCAACAGCGGCGCGGGCGCAGGGATTCTCACCCAGCCGCACGATCGTTCTCGTCGGCCTGATGGGCGCGGGCAAGACCAAGATCGGGCGCCGCGTGGCGGCACGCCTCAATTTACCCTTTTTCGATTCGGATACCGAGATCGAGACCGCGGCCGGTGAAACGATCGAAGAGATCTTTCGCATCCGTGGTGAAGCGGTGTTCCGCGATGGCGAGCGCCGCGTCATCGCGCGGTTGCTGACCCAGCCGGTTCATGTGCTGGCGACCGGTGGCGGCGCCTTCATGGACGCCGCGACCCGGGATCTGATCCGCCACCGCGGCGTCTCGGTATGGTTGCGCGCGGATCTGGAGGTGCTGCTCGCGCGGGTCGCGCGCCGCAACAATCGGCCGCTGCTGGAGCAAGGCGACCGCCGAGCCGTCCTCGCCGACCTGATCGAGCGCCGCTATCCGATTTATGCCGAGGCCGATCTGATCATCGACAGTGGCGAGGGGTCGCTGGAGCTCACCACGACCCGCGTGATTGCCGCTCTCACCGGTTCGGAGCGGGCCTCGCGGCCGCCCGATTTGGAGCCCAGCTCGGAGATCAGGGGATGAAAACGCAAGGGACCTCCGCCGGGCAAATCGAGCGCCTGCGCGTCGAGCTCGGCGAGCGCAGCTATGACATCCTGGTCGGTCCCGGACTCATTCAACGCGCCGGCGCCGAAATCCTGCCGTTGCTGCGCCGGCGTCAGGCGGTCATCGTCACCGACGAGACGGTGGCTCGGCATCATCTGGCGCCGCTGCGCGCCAGCCTCGCCGAGCACGGCATCGCCGAGCGCGCGGTCGTGCTGCCGCCGGGCGAAGGCACCAAGGATCTCGCCCATTTCGGCCGTCTCGTCGACGATATCCTCGCCGGCGGGGTCGAACGCGGCACAATGCTGTTGGCGTTGGGTGGCGGGGTCGTCGGCGACATCGCCGGGTTTGCCGCGGCAACGCTGTTGCGCGGCATCGATTTCGTGCAGATCCCGACGACCCTGCTCGCGCAGGTCGACAGCTCGGTCGGCGGCAAGACCGCGATCAACACCAGCGCCGGCAAGAACCTCCTCGGCGCCTTCTACCAGCCGCGCCTGGTCCTCGCCGACACCTCGAGCCTGGCGACGTTGCCGCGCCGGGAAGTCCGCGCCGGTTATGGCGAGATCGTCAAATACGGGCTGATCCGCGACCTCGAGTTTTTCCAGTCGCTGGAAGCGGAGGGCCCGGCGGTTTGCAATCTCGAACCGAGCGCCCTGACCCGCGCGGTGATGGTGAGTTGCCGGATGAAGGCGGTGATCGTTGCCGCCGACGAGCGCGAAGAGGGCGACCGCGCGTTATTGAATTTCGGCCATACCTTCGGACACGCGCTCGAAGCGGAAACCGGGTTTGGCGACCGGCTATTGCATGGCGAAGCGGTGGCCCTCGGCATGGTGCTGGCGTTCGATTTCGCGGTGCGCCTCGGCCTCGCCTCGGGGCAGGACGCGCATCGCGTGCGTCACCATATTGCCGACGCGGGTTTACCGACCGAGCTTGGCGCGATTGGCCTCGACGGCAGTGCCGCCGATCGACTATTGGCGCATATGGGCAAGGACAAGAAGGTGCGCGACGGCGCGATGACGCTGATCCTGCCACGCCGGATCGGCGAGGTTTTTGTCATGCGCGACGCACCGGTCGGGGAATTGCGGTCGTTTCTGGCCGAAACCAGATGAACCGCGCGCCACGCGGGCGAGGAGAGCGAGACCGCTCCTACACCCGCAAGATGGGCGGCCCGACAACCCGCGTCGGCCCGGCAGGCAACGCCGCGGTGCGGTAGAAATCGACGATGTAGACGCGGATCGCGGCGGTCAGGCTCGATGCCGTGCGCTCGCGGTCGATGTCGGTCACGAGGTCATGCGTGGTAACCCGAAGCCGATAGGCAATGTCGTGCAGGGCATCCCACATCACCGGCTCCAGACGAACGCTGGTCCGGTGCCCCCCGACGACCACGTTATGGATCACCAGGGAAGATGGAACGGTCTCATGGGTCCGGCGCGGCCGCCGCGGCAGTGCTGATCGCATTCCGGCAGTCTAGAGCCGCCATCCAGAGAATTGCAACCGATACGTGTTACAGAGTTTAAAAAAAGTTATAGGGTTGCATATCATCGTAACCGGGTTTGCGCATGGCTGCGAGAATTCAGCCCTGATCCTCGTGGGTCGCGAGCGTCGTCAGCGATAGCGCGTGGACGCGCGTGGCCAGTTCGTCGGCGAGTGTTTCATAAACGAGCCGCTGGCGCGCCACCCGGTTTAGCCCGGCAAAAGCCGCGGCGACGATGGTCACGGCGAAATGGGTCTCCCCTTCCGGCCGCGCCCCGGCGTGGCCAGCATGGCGATGCGACTCGTCGACGATCACCAGCCGGGTCGGCGCAAACCGATCGGTCAGCTTGTCGCGCATCGTCTGGGCGATGCTCACGGCGCGGCCGGCGTCTCGTTTGCCCCGCGATCCTGCAGCGCCGCCGCGGCGGCGAGAAAGCCCGCGAGGTCATCGATGACGTGGTGGATATAGTCGCTTTCGGCCTCCGCCGCCGCCCAGTCGAGCCCGTTCCTCACCCACGCCGTGGTCATGCCGAGCGCGGCGGCCGGCGCGAGGTTGCGGGCGATATCCTCGACCATCAGCGCGGTCTCCGCCGCGACCGCGTGGCGACGCAGCAACAGGCGATAGCCGGCGAGCGCGGGCTTGGGGTCGAAATCGGCGGCGACGATGTCGACGATGCCGCTGAACGAACCGCTGAGCTCGAGATGATCGAGCAAGCGTTGAGCATGGCCCACGGACCCGTTGGTGTGGACGATCTTGCGCCCGCCGAGCTGCCGCAGCGCCGCGGCGAGCGCCGGATCCGGCGGTACGCAGGAGAGGTCGATGTCGTGGACAAAGGCGAGAAATTCGTGCGGATCGATGTCGTCGCGCGTCATCAGCCCGCGCAAGGTCGTACCGTGCTCGCGGAAATAGCTCCGCCGCAACTCGGCCGCTTCCTCCGGCGACACCGACAGCCGCTCGCAGATGAATTCGGTCATGCGAAGCTGAACCTGATCGAACAGGCGACAGGATGCCGGGTAGAGGGTGTTGTCGAGATCGAAAATCCAGGTCTCGACGGCACCGAGCGGGCAGCGCTCGCGCCGGGTGGTGTAGGCCATCTCGACCGCGCCCTACAAATCGGCCGTCATTCCCGCGAAAGCGGGAATCCAGAGGCCAAATGTCCGAGCGCCCGCTTTGGACGCCCGCTTTCGCGGGGGTGACGCATTATTTGAGATTACCTGCGGCATGTGTTCTCAGCCGTTGCGGATGAGGGTGCCCGCGCCGCCCTCGGTAAAGAGCTCGAGGAGGATCGCGTGCGGCACCCGACCGTCGACAATCACGGCCGCCTCCACCCCGCCCGCGACCGCGTCGAGGCAGGTCTCGACCTTGGGTGTCATGCCGCCCGAAACGATCCCCGACCCGATCAGCGAGCGCGCCTCCGCCGCGGTCAATTCGGGCACCAACTGCTGTTTCCCATCGAGGACGCCGGGTACATCGGTCAGCAGCAGAAAGCGGGCGGCCTTGACTGCCGCCGCGACTGCCCCGGCTACCGTATCGGCATTGATGTTGTAGGTCGCGCCGTCGGCGCCGACGCCGATCGGCGCGATGACCGGAATGATGTCGGATCGGCGGAAGGTATCGAGGACATGCGCATCGATCCGCTCCGGCTCGCCGACAAACCCTAATTCGCCATTGCGGGTCAGTTTGCGCGCCCGAATGAGGCCGCCATCCTTGCCGCTGATCCCGACCGCACGAGCGCCGGCGGCGTTGATCTCGGCGGCCAGCTGTTTGTTGATGGTGCCGGCGAGGACCATCTCCACGACTTCGAGCGTCGCCTCATCGGTGACGCGCAACCCATTGACAAAACTACTCTTGATGCCGAGGCGCTGCAGCATCTGGCCGATCTGCGGACCGCCGCCATGAACCACGATCGGGTTGATGCCGACCTGCTTCAAAAACGCGATGTCGCGGGCAAAGGTGTCGCCGCCGTGCTCGCCCCCGGGGGAGCCCATGGCGTGGCCGCCGTATTTGACGAGGATCGTCTTCCCGGAATAGCGCCGCAGATAGGGCAGCGCCTCACCAAGGACCGCGGCTTTGAGGGCCGGGCTGGCGGAAGCGAGCGCGGCAGGCGTGCAGGGCAAGGGGGCTGAACTCATCGAGCGCGAACTCTATCGCGGTTGGCGTGGCGACGCCACCGCGGGGGCGGCAACCCGAGGGGCGATATCGCGGCGCGGCTCATCGCCCGCGGCAAAGCCGGCGACGGTCGCGCGCAGGGCCGCGATGCCGAGCCCCTTCTCGGCGCTGGTGAGGTGGAGCTCGGGGTGGGCGGCGCTGTGGTTGGCGAGTTCTGCGCAGACCGCCGCCGCGATCGCAGCGCGCGCGGCCGGTCCCAGCTTGTCGACCTTGGTCAGCACCACCTGGTAGGACAATCCGGCCGCATCGCACAACCGCATGATCGGGCGGTCCGGCTCCATGATGCCGTGCCGCGAATCGACCAACAGGCAGACCCGGCGCAGGCTTGCCCGCCCGCGCAGATAGTGGTGGACCAGACGGGTCCAGGCCGCGACCGCGCTCTTCGAGGCCGCCGCATAGCCGTAGCCCGGCAGGTCGACGAGCATCAACCGGCTATCGAGAGCGAAGAAGTTGATCTGACGCGTGCGGCCCGGCGTGTTCGAGGTGCGCGCCAGCGTGCGCCGCCCGGTCAGCGCGTTGACCAGGCTCGATTTTCCGACATTCGAGCGGCCGAGAAAGGCAATCTCGGGGAGGCTCTCCTCGGGCAACGACGCATTATCGGCCGCGCCGGCGATGAACCGGCAGTCGCGGGCAAATAATTGCCGCCCCGCTTCGAGCAGCTGCGGCGCGATCTCGCACGGCGGAAACAGGTCGCCCGCTGCCGAAGCGCCGCTCAGGCTGCGCCCGCGCGATGCATGATCGTCCATTGCTGAGCGATGCTTAGGAGATTGTTCCAGGCCCAGTAGATGACGAGCCCGGCCGGGAACGCCGACAGCATATAAGTGAAGACGATCGGCAGCAGCATGAACATGCGCGCCTGCACGGGATCGACCGGCTGTGGATTGAGCTTCTGCTGCAAGAACATCGTGACGCCCATCAAGAGCGGCCACGCGCCGATCATCAGCATATGCGGCGGGGTGAACGGTATGAGGCCAAACAGATTGGCGAACGAGGTCGGGTCCGGCGCCGACAGATCGTGGATCCAGCCGAAAAACGGCGCGTGCCGCATTTCGATCGTGACGAACAGCACCTTGTAGAGCGAGAAGAACACCGGGATCTGGATCACGATCGGCAGGCAGCCGGCCAGCGGATTGGCGCCGACCTTCTTGTACATCGCCATGATTTCTTGCTGCTGGCGGGCCTTGTCATCGGGAAACCGCTCGCGGATCTTCGTCATCTCCGGCTGCAAGAGCTTCATCTTGCTCATTGCCGAATAGGATTTGTTGGCAAGCGGAAAAAACATCAGCTTGATGATCAGGGTCAAAAGCAGGATCGCCAGCCCGAAATTGCCAATAAGGCCGTAGAAGAACTGGAGTACCTGAAAGATCGGCTTCGTCAGAAACCAAAACCACCCGAAATCGATCGAATATTCGAACAGAGGTATGCCCGCGGCGCTGTAGCCGTTGAGCAGGTTGACTTCCTTGGCGCCGGCGAAGAAGCGCGTCGAGGTTTCCGCGGTACCGTCCGCCGGCACCGTGATCGCCGATCCGGTGAAATCGGTCTGGTAGCGGTCTATGCCGCCTTCGACGACATGCGTGAAGCGGGCTTTGACCGCCTCGTGCTGATCCGGGATCAGCGCGGTCTCCCAATACTTGTCGGTGAAGCCGAGCCAGCCGCCGGTGGAGTCGTAGTCGACCGGCGCGCCGGGCGTGAGCGAGGCGTATTTGAGCTCGCGCAACGACCCGCCGAGTTCGCCGATCAACCCTTCGAACAGGATGTAATAGCCCAACACCTGCGGCGTCCCGGTGCGGCTTATCAGGCTGTAGGGCGAGAGGCTGACCGGGGTGGAGCCGGTGTTCTTCACCGCGTCCTTCACGGTGAACATGTAATTTTCGTCGATCGTGAGGGTGCGGGTGAATATGAGCCCGGACCCATTGTCCCAATTGAGGGTCACCGGCGAAGTTGGGGTCAGCGGACCACCCGCGACTGTCCATTGCGTGTCCCGGCCCGGAACCTTGGTGCCGGCGGTGCCGGCGACCCAGCCGAACTCGGCGAAATAAGGATCCTTGGTGGCGGTCGGCCACAGCAGCACAACTTCGGGGCTCGTGGGATCGACCGTGTCGTGATAGGTCGCCAGCGTCAGATCGTCGATGCGGCCGCCCCTGAGCGCGATCGAGCCGTGCAGGCGGGGCGTGTTGATCCGTACCCGCGGCTGCCCGGCGATCGCCGCCTCCCGCGTCTGCGGCACCGCTGCCGCGGGCGCGCCGGCCG
>JBARKH010000477.1:0-3336 GCA_049801295.1 Allostellaceae bacterium
CGCCGGGGTCGATCACCCCGCACACCACCTTCCAGTGCGAGGCTTACGTGCTGACCAAGGAAGAGGGCGGGCGGCACACGCCGTTTTTCGGCAATTACCGGCCGCAGTTCTATTTCCGCACGACCGACGTGACGGGGACGGTGACGTTGCCGGAAGGGACCGAGATGGTGATGCCGGGCGACAACATCACGATGGAGGTCGAGCTCCTCGTCCCCATTGCGATGGACGAGGGCCTGCGCTTTGCGATCCGCGAGGGCGGCCGCACCGTCGGCGCCGGCGTCGTCGCCAAGATCTTGAAATAAGAGCCGGGAAAGGGGTCGCTGCCGTACGACACCGCGTCCTTCGAGACGGCGCTTCGCGCCTCCTCAGGATGAGGTAGGTTTATGATGGTATTAAGAAAGAGCGTCATCCTGAGGATCCCGCGCAGCGGGCGTCTCGAAGGACGCATGGTCTCAATCCATCGTCGATGATAGGAGTGTAGCTCAACTGGTAGAGCACCGGTCTCCAAAACCGGGGGTTGGGGGTTCGAGCCCCTCCACTCCTGCCAGCGTGCGGCGGCGCGGTTCGCCACTCTGTACCGTTGTTCCTGTATAAATGTGTATGATGGTTCCGCCGGCTGCGGCCGCTGAGGAAGATTTGATCTGACATGGCCAAGACCAACGCCGCCGAATTCGTTCAGCAGGTTCGCCAGGAGCTGGCCCGGGTGACCTGGCCGACCCGCAAGGAAACGACGGTCACGACGGCGATGGTGTTCGTGATGGTATTCATCGCCGCGATCTTCTTCTTTGTGGTCGATCAGGTGCTGTCCTATGGGGTGCGGGTGCTTTTCGGGCTGGGGCAGTAGCTGGAGCATTGAGGCATGGCGAGCCATTGGTACGTGATCCACGTCTATTCCGGCTTCGAGAAGAAGGTCGCGGCCGCAATCCATGAGCAGGCCGAGCAGAAGGGCGTGGCCGAACGGTTCGAGCAGATCCTGGTGCCGACCGAGGAGGTCGTTGAAGTCAAGCGCGGCGCCAAGGTCTCCTCCGAGCGCAAGTTTTTCCCCGGCTATGTGCTGATCAAGATGGACCTCAACGACGAGACCTGGCACCTCGTCAAGAACACCGCCAAGGTCACCGGCTTTCTCGGCGGACGCGGCCGGCCGACGCCGATCAGCGAAAATGAGGCGGCGCGGATCATGCGCCAGGTCCAGGAGGGGATCGAACGGCCCAAGCCCTCGATCGTCTTCGAGGTGGGCGAACAGGTGCGCGTCGCCGACGGGCCGTTCACCTCGTTCAACGGCGTCGTCGAGGAGGTCGACGAAGAGAAGTCGCGGATCAAGGTCGCGGTGTCGATCTTCGGCCGGGCGACCCCGGTCGAGCTCGAATATTCGCAGGTCGAAAAAGTATGACCGTCGCTTCTCGGTCAGCGAGCATCCAGGAATAGGCAATGGCAAAAAAAATTGTCGGAATGATCAAGCTGCAGGTGCCGGCGGGCAAGGCCAACCCGTCGCCGCCGATCGGCCCGGCATTGGGCCAGCGCGGTCTCAACATCATGGAGTTCTGCAAGGCGTTCAATGCGCAGACGCAGAACCTCGAACCCGGCATGCCGATCCCGGTGGTGATCACCGCCTATGCCGACCGCAGCTTTACCTTTGTCACGAAGACGCCGCCCGCATCGTTTTTCCTCAAAAAGGCGGCCGGGGTCGAAAAAGGCGCGCAAACCACCGGCAAGGGCGACACCGTCGGGCGCGTGACGATGGCGCAGGTGCGCGAGATCGCCGAACAAAAGATGGTAGACCTCAACGCCAACGACCTCGACGCGGCCTGCCGGATGGTGATCGGTTCGGCGCGCTCGATGGGGCTCGATGTCGTCGATTAGCCTCAGTTAACTGAATTCAGCGGGAGCGGACATGGCCAAGACAGGCAAGCGGTTGACCAAGGCCTATGAAGGGATCGACCCGGAAGCCGCGCCGTTGCGCGTCGACGCGGCGGTCAAGGAAATCAAATCGCGCGCCTCCGCGAAGTTCGACGAAACCGTCGAGATCGCGATGAACCTCAATCTCGACCCCCGCAAGCCCGACCAGAATTTGCGCGGCACGGTGATGCTGCCGCATGGCACCGGCAAGTCGGTCAGGGTCGGCGTGTTCGCCCGCGGCGACCGCGCCAAGGAAGCCGAAGCCGCCGGGGCCGATGTCGTCGGAGCCGAGGATCTGGTCGAGAAGGTGCAGGCGGGCGAAATCAATTTCGACCGCGCGATCGCCACCCCCGACATGATGGCGCTGGTCGGCCGGCTCGGTAAGATCCTGGGCCCGCGCGGCCTCATGCCCAACCCGCGGCTCGGCACGGTGACGCAGAACGTCACCGAGGCGGTCCAGGCGGCAAAAGGTGGCCAGGTCGAGTTCCGCGCCGAGAAGGCCGGGATCGTCCATGCCGGAGTCGGCAAAGCGAGCTTTACGGATGACGCGCTCGTCGATAATGTGCGCGCCTTTGTCGGCGCGATCACCCGCGGCAAGCCGAGCGGGGTCAAGGGCACCTACATCAAGCGGGTGAGCTTGAGTTCGACCATGGGGCCGGCGGTGAAGGTCGATCTCGCGGGCCTCGCCGAGGAGACCAGAGCGTAATCGGGCCTGCCGGGTGGCGCAGGGCGCGGCGGGCATCGACCCCAGGGGCGAATTGCCGGGCCGCGGTGCGCGGCTGGTTCTGGTAGGCGGATGAGTTTGGAGACGGTTAGGTGGACCGAGCGAAAAAGCAAGAGCTGACCGCGACCCTGCATCGGGATCTGGCCGAGACAGTGTGCGTTGTCGTCACTCATCAGACCGGGCTGTCGGTCGCCGAGGTCACCCAATTGCGGCGCCAGATGCGCAGCGCCGGCGCGAGCTATCGGGTGACCAAGAACCGCCTGGTGCTGCGCGCTCTCGAGGGGACTCCGTTCGCCGAATTGGCGCCCTTGTTCACCGGGCCGACGGCGATCGCCTTCTCGCAGGACCCCGTCGCAGCGGCGAAAGCCGCGGTCGAATACGCCAACCGCAACGCCAAGCTGACGATCGTCGGCGGCGGGCTGTCGGGGCAGATGCTCGACCAGGCCGGCGTGAAGGCGCTGGCGGTCCTGCCCTCGCTCGACGAGTTGCGCGGCAAGATCATCGGCCTCATCAACGCGCCGGCAACCAAGCTCGCCGCGCTCTTGCAGACGCCCGGCGGCCAGCTGGCGCGGGTGCTTGCCGCCCATGCCGGGCAAGGCGGGGCCCCGCAGGTTGCGGTTGAGGCGAGCGGGGCCGCAGAGAGTGCGGCAGCCGAGCCGGGCGAGGCGGCGGAACCGGGCGAGGCGGCGGAACCGGGTGAGGTGGCGGAGCCGGGC
>JBARKH010000478.1:0-2569 GCA_049801295.1 Allostellaceae bacterium
GCGATGCGCTCGAAGCGGCGGGCGGCCGGCTTGCGGTTCTCTCCGCGGCGACGATCGCGCGGCTCGAATCCGTGTTGCCGGCGACCTGGAGCCGCGGCAACCCGGTCGACATCATCGGCGACGCGCCGGGCTCGCGTTATGCCGCCGCCCTCGAAGCGTTGTTCGCCGATGACGGGGTCGACGCGATCCTCGTGCTCAACTGTCCGACCGCGCTCGCCCCGCCCGAAGAGGCGGCGCGCGCGGTGATCGACGGCGTCGCCGCGGTTCCCTCGGCGGCACGGCATGCCAGCAACATCTTCACCGCCTGGCTCGGCGAACAATCGGCGGGAGCGGCCCGTAAGCTGTTCAACGCGGCCCGCATCGCGACCTACGATACCCCCGAGGAGGCGGTGGCCGGGTTTCTCCACCGGGTGCGCTATCAGCGTAACCAGGCCTTGCTGATGGAGACCCCGCCGGTGCGCCCCGACAGGTTCGAACCGGACATCGGGGCGGCCCGCGCCACGATTGCTGCGGCGCTTGCCGCCGGCCGCTCGTGGCTCGACGCGGAAGAGGTCGCTTGCGTGCTGGCCGCCTACCGGGTCCCGCTGCCCGCATCGCGCCAGGTCGCCGATCCCGAGGAAGCCGCCGCCGCGGCCGAGGCGATCGGCTTTCCGGCGGCGCTCAAAATCCGCTCGCCCGATATCACCCATAAATCCGATATCGGCGGCATCGCCCTCGATCTCCCGGACGGGCAAGCGGTGCGCAATGCGGCGGCGCTCTTGACCCGGCGGGTGGCAAAGGCGCAACCGGGGGCGCGGCTCGACGGATTTCTCGTGCAGCAGATGGTGCATCGCCCGGGTGCGATCGAGCTCTTGGCCGGGCTGGCCGAGGACCCGGTGTTCGGGCCGGTCGTCGTCTTCGGCCAGGGCGGCACCGCCGTCGAGGTCATCGACGACAGCGCCATCGGGCTGCCGCCGCTCAATGCGCTTCTGGCGCGGGCGCAGATGATGCGCACCCGGGTATGGCGGCTGCTGCAGCCCTACCGCGGCAGGCCGGCGGCGGCGATCGGCGCGATTGGCGAAGTCTTGATCGGGATCGGCCAGCTCGCCGCCGAGCACCCCGAGATTTGCGAACTCGATATCAATCCGCTCCTGGCCGACGCCGAGGGCGTGATCGCGATCGACGCGCGGATCCGGGTCGCGCCGGCGCAGGTCGCCGGCTCGGCGCGGCTCGCCATCGCGCCCTATCCGAAGGAACTTCAGACCACCGAGCGGCTGCGCGACGGCACCGAAGTCGAGTTGCGGCCGGCGCAGCCCGAAGACGAGCCGCTCTTGCATGACCTCGCCGCGCATATGAGCCCGGAGGATTTGCGGCTGCGCTTCTTCACCCCGGTCAGCGGGATCTCGCACGCAGTCGCCGCGCGCCTCACCCAGATCGATTACGACCGGGAGATGGCGCTGGTCGCGCAGCACAGTGGCACAGCACTGGGGATCGCGCATTTCTTTGCCGATCCCGACCGGCTCTCCGCCGAATATGCCATCGCCGTGCGCAGCGACTGGCAAGGCCGCGGTGTCGGCTATGCGCTGATGAACCGGCTGATCGCCATCGCTCGGCAATCCGGCATCGGCGAACTGTTGGGTGAAGTGCTGCGCGAGAACAAGCCGATGCTGGCGATGTGCCGCGAACTGGGGTTTGCCGTCTCGCCCGATCCGGCCGAGCCCGGAGTCATGCGCGTCAAGAAGGCGCTGGTTGGTCGCTGACTATCGGCGCGCCGGGCGGGTTACCGCACCAGCGCGCCGGTCAAGTTGGCGTAAAACGCGGCGAGGTCTTCCGGGGCGAAATAGTTGATGTCGCCCGGCGTCGCCAGGCCAACCGCCGCCGCGTAGGCGGCGAGCCGGATCGCCAGGTCGAGATCGCCGTCGATCAGGCCGTGGATGAGGCCGGCAACGAACGAGTCGCCGGCGCCGATGCGATCAACAATCTCGACCGGATAGCGCGGCGCATAGCGGATCGTGCCGTTTGCCAGCAGCAGATCGCCGGGCTCTTCCCCCGGAGGCCGGGTCAACGCGACAAACGGCATGCCATAGCGCGCCGCGATCGCTTCGGCGAGAGGTTCGGCCTCCTCCTCGAAGCCCAAAACCGCACGCGCGTCGCGCTCGGCGACGACCAAGAGCTCGAGGTGCGGCGCGACGGCGGCCAGCATCGTGCGCGCTTCAACCGCGCTACAGAGCGTCGACCGGAAGTTCAGATCGTAGGACACCGGCTTGCTCGCGGCGGCGGCGAGCTGGGCGACATGGACGACCAGCGCCCGGCAGCTCGGTCCCAGCGCCGGGGTGATGCCCGACAGATGGACCCGCGCACTGGCTGCGATCAGCCCCTCCCAAGGCGCGTCCTCGAAACCCATTTCGGAGGCGGCGGATTGCTTGCGGTCATAGATCACGCGGGCGTTGCGCGGCGCCGGGCCCGGTTCGAAAAACATCAGCCCGAGACGCGCGCCATCGATCCAGCGCACAAAGCGGGTGTCGACGCCGTGGCGCCGCGCCTCGCCGTCGACGATGCGGCCGAGCGGCCCCTCCGGCAGCCGCGACAC
>JBARKH010000479.1:0-15942 GCA_049801295.1 Allostellaceae bacterium
CATGAACGCCATCCGATTCACCCCGCCGGCAAAGCGCGCCAGGATCGCGGCGGCTCGCGGCCCTTGCAGCGCCAGAAGCGCGCGCTCGAAACGCGGCTCGACCGCGACCGCGGGATCGAGACGGGCCTTGATGTGCGCGAGGTCGGCCTCCTTGCACGCGGCGTTGACGACGAGCATCAGCCCATCATCCGTGCGGGTCGCGATCAGATCATCGAGGATGCCGCCCTGGTCATCGAGGAAGAGCGTATAGCGCATCCGCCCCGGTCCGAGCCCCTGGATGTCCCCCGGAACCAGCGCCTCCAGCGCGCGTGCCGCCGCGGCGCCGTGGAGCCGGATCTGGCCCATATGCGAGACGTCGAACAGACCGGCCTGGGCGCGGGTATGGAGATGTTCGGCGATGATTCCCGCGGGGTATTGCACCGGCATCTCATAACCGGCGAAGGGGACCATGCGGGCGCCGCGCGCGATGTGCAGATCGTAAAGCGGGGTGCGCTTCAAGGGCGGCGCTTCGGCGGAAACAGACACAGGCGCACCTCCGGCCGGGCGGACGCGGGCTGCGTCCGGGAGATGCCCCCTCTGTCGTGGACCCTGAGAGATTCACCACGCCGGCCGCACTCTGCAACCCGGCCGCGGCTTACTCCTTCGGTGTGCGGGCCAGCCCGGATATCAATCCCTTGGGGCCAACCCGCAGCTTTCCAGAGCGCCCTTCCCCCCGCAGTCCTTTTGCCTGAGAGTTTCCGGGGCGGTTGCTCCTTCGGCGCCGCGGCCCCTCAAGTCAAACGAGGGCGCGACCTCTCCTGCGGGCGTGCATACGGCGACCCCTCTTTAGCACCGCCGGCGGGCCGAGGCCAGCCGTTACCGCGCGCGCAGGACCGGACGAAGACCCACTCCCCTCCGGCGACGTTGACCGACAACGCCCGCGGGCGGCGGCAAACGGCGCGCAGGGGTGAGGCAAACTGCGCCGGCACCTTGTTCGGGCTTAACTTGAAGGTCATACATGCGCTGGTATGAGCATACGCTCGTATGATAGGTTTGTTTGCAATGGACTTGGCTGAGCGGGTTTTTAGAGCGGGCGGCGGTGCGATGCCCCCCGCCCTTCCCGTTTGTCGACAGTCTTCTTAGCCACTTATCCGGGTAGGCGCTGAGGTGGGTGATGAGGAACCAGGACATCCCGGTATTCATTCTATGCGGCGGGCTCGGCACGCGCCTTAAAGAACAGACCGAGTTTCGTCCCAAGCCGATGGTCCCGCTCGGCAAATACCCGATCATTTGGCACATCATGAACACCTATTCCTATTATGGGTTCAACAAGTTCGTCCTCTGCATGGGTTACCGCAGCGAGGTCATCCGGGAATATTTTTTGCGGTTCTACGAGATGAATTCCGATGTCACCGTCGACCTCGCCAGCAACGGCGTCGTCGTTCACAAGGTCGATCACGCCTGCCCGTGGGAAGTGACGCTGGCCTATACCGGCGAACTTACGATGACCGGTGGGCGGGTCGCGCGAGCGGCGGCCCGCTATCTCGGCGACAGCGAGCATTTCGCGGTGACCTACGGCGATGGTCTGGCCGACGTCGACCTTGCCGCCGAATTCGAGTTTCACCAGAGCCATGTCAAGCTCGGCACCGTGCTCGGCGTCAACCCGCCCTCACGCTTCGGCGAATTCCATATGGACGGCGACCGATTGATAGGGTTCGCCGAGAAGCCGGAAATCCGCTCGGCCTGGATCAATGGCGGGTATTTCTTCTTCCGCCGCGAATTCCTGCCGTACCTCTCGACCGACGAGGGTTGTGTTTTGGAGCAGCGGCCGCTTGTCGCGCTGGCCAATGACGGGCAGCTCGAAATTCATCGCCATCGCGGCTACTGGGCATGCATGGATACTCAGCGCGATCACGAAGAATTAACTAAAATATGGGAAAGCGGGCGGGCGCCCTGGGCGCGCCTGCCGCGGCCGCAACCGGTATTTCACGATCCGGCACCCCGCGTCGGCTGGCTCCATGAAAAGGCGGTAAACGAGTGAAGGTTCTTGTCACCGGCCATAAGGGCTATATCGGCAGTCACCTCGTCGCACTCTTGATGGAGCACGGCCACCAGGTCGACGGCTGCGATCTCGATCTGTTCAAGGGCTGCGACTGGGATCCGCTGGTGGCGCCCGATCGCGACATCATCGGCGATTTCCGCGCCCTCACCGTGCGCGAGCTCGAGCCCTACGACTGCATCATGCATCTGGCCGGGATTTCGAACGATCCCATGGGCGCGCTCGATCCCGAGGTCACCCGCTCGGTCAACGCCCGCGGGTCGCAGCAGCTGGCGGAGACCGCGCGCCGCGCCGGGGTGCCGCGTTTTCTGTTCTCGTCGAGTTGCTCGATCTACGGAAAAGCCAAAGACCTCGACCTCGACGAAAACGCCGGCCTCTCGCCGGTCTCGGTCTATGCCGAGTCGAAGATCCTCGCCGAGGCGGCGATCGCAAAACTGGCGACCGCTGATTTCACCCCAGCGTTCCTGCGCAACTCGACCGCCTACGGCTATTCGCCGATGCTGCGCATCGACCTCGTCGTCAACAATCTCCTCGGCTGCGCTGTCGCCAAGGGCGACATCCGCATCATGTCCGACGGGAAGCCCTGGCGCCCGCTTGTCCATTGCAAGGACATCGCCCGCGCCTTTGTCGCCTTCCTCCACGCGCCGCGCGAGGCGATCCACAATCGTGCGGTCAATATCGGCGCCAATGCCGAGAACTTCCAGGTCTCCCAGGTCGGCGACATCGTCCACGAGCTGGTGCCGCGCGCCGGCATCGTCTATACCGGCGAAATTGGCAACGACCCCCGCGATTACCGGGTCAAGTTCGACCTCCTCAGCCGGGTGTTGCCCGATTTCCGGCTCGAATACGACCTCCATTCGGGGATGGAGGATCTGCACAGGGCCCTGGTCGATCACCATTTTGACGTCGGTGATTTCGACGGCGACCGCTTCGTGCGGCTGCGCGTATTGAAGCATCACCTCGATCGCCTGCCCGTATAAGGACGATCAAGCGATGATTTTTACCGAAACGCCGATTCCCGGCGCGTATCTGATCGACCTCGAAAAGCGCGGCGACGATCGCGGGTTTTTTGCGCGGGTCTTTTGCCGCAACGAATTTGAGGAGCACGGCCTCGAGACCGGGTTTGTCCAGGTCAACAACTCGCTGAGCGTCGACCGCGGCACCCTGCGCGGCATGCACTATCAGCTCGCCCCGGCGGCCGAAGTCAAAGTCGTGCGTTGCCTCAAGGGCGCGCTGTGGGACGTGATCCTCGATCTGCGGGAGGGCTCGTCGACTTTCGGGCGATCCTTCGGCGCCGAACTGACCGCGGACAACCGCCGCATGATGTACGTGCCGCGCGGCTTCGCGCACGGCTTTTTGACGCTGAGCGGCGATTGCGAGGCGTTCTATTTCGTATCGGCCTTTTATGCCCCCGAAGCCGAGCGCGGGGTGCGCTGGAACGACCCCAAATTCGCCATTCAGTGGCCCTCTGCGCCGGTCGTCATCTCCGACAAGGACCGTGACCGCCCGGATTTCGATCCTTTGATCAACCTTAAGTGAAGCGCGCGTCATGCGTGTCGTGCTGACCGGGGCGAGCTCGTTTACCGGGTACTGGTTCGCCCGCTCGCTCAGCCATAGCGGTCACGAGGTGATCGCGACGTTGAGCGGCGCGGATGACGCAGCCACTTATAGCGGGGTTCGCGCCCGGCGAGTGGCCGCGCTGAAGCAGCTATGCCGGCCAGTTTTCTCCGCCCCCTTCGGCAGCGACGCGTTTTTTGCCGCACTCGGCGGTGCCGGCCCGTTCGACGTCATGTGTCACCATTGGGCCGAGGTGCGCGATTACCGCAGCCCCGATTTCGATGTCGCTGGCGCGCTGGCCGCCAATTCGCGCGAGCTGGTCAAATTGTTCCACGCGATGACGGACCACGGCTGTGGCGCGATCGTGCTGACCGGGAGCGTCTTCGAGCAGAATTCGGGGGTCGGCAATCGGCCGATGCGCGCCTTCAGCCCCTACGGTTTGTCGAAGGGTTTGACCGCCGAATATTTCGCCTATTTCTGTGCGCGTGAGGGGATCGGGCTCGACCGGTTCATCATCCCCAACCCGTTCGGGCCGCTCGAGGAGCCGCGGTTCACCGACTATCTGATGCGGACCTGGTCCAAGGGCGAGGTAGCCCGGGTCGGAACCCCGCGCTATGTGCGCGACAACATCCATGTTGATCTCCTCGCTAAGGCCTACGCGGATTTTGTCGCCGGGGCCGGCCCCAGCGGTGGGAGGCTCCTTGGCCCGAGCCTTTATGCCGAGAGCCAGGGGACGTTCGCCGAACGGGTCGCGCGCGAAGTGCGCGTCCGCCTGCCGCTGAAATGCGAGCTAGCGTTTGCCGACCAGACCGAATTTCCCGAACCGCAAATCCGCATCAACACCGATGTGGTCGACCTGGCAAAGCTCGACTGGAGCGAGGCAGCGGCCTGGGACGGTTTCGTCCAATACTACGCAAACTGATAATGGTAGGGTGAGAGCCGCGGGTATGCACGGCGTTGCTTGCCCAGGACATCGGTTTGGCGAGGGATAAGTGCGAGGAAAGCTTACTCGGCCGGATGTGGCCAGGAAGCGAGACGCGCCGCGCGCCGCGGAGCGGGTGGCGGCCATTTCCGAGCCGATTGACGCGGCGCAACAACTGCGCGAGGCGCTCGCCCGCTGCATAGCCGATATCGAGAATGACTGTCAGCTCGACCTGAGCCGGGTGGAAAACCTCGCAGGCCGGCTGAACCGGGTGGGCGCGGAAGGCCGAAAGACCGAATTCGAGCGGGAGCGCGCCAAGGACGAGCTCGATGGCGTCGCCCAGTCCGTCGGGCGGGCACTGGAACTGCTCGATGGTTCGGCCGCGCCGGGGGAGCGGCACCCCGCCGGTGCGGGGAACGGCGTCGCGGCGGGGGGCGGGTTCGACCCGAGTGCGATCCTGCGCGAGACGATCGAGCGCGCCAGCCGGCGCATCGGCGCTCTCGGTGTCGAGCTGGGCGAATTGCAGCTGTCACGAGACGTCGCGAAATCGCAGCTCTCACACCTGCAAACTCAACTCGCCCGCCTGCGTGACGAAAAGCAGCCGCTCGACGAGGAAGTTGCCGGGCTGGCGCGCGACAACGCGCGATTGCGTGCGCAGAACCGAGCGGGTTCGCGCAAGGTCGCAACGCTGACGGCCCAGGCCAGCCGATGGCTCGACGAACAGGCATGGTGTCTGAGGCTCTTCGCCATGCGCTGCGAGGGGTTCGCCGACTATGCGGAGAGCGTAAAACATGATCCGCGCCGGCTGTTTACCTTCGTGCTGCTGAGCGAAATCCGCACCGAGCCGGTCTCGGATGAGGTGAAAGCGCACGCCGAAGCGATCGCCGACATCTTTGATCCGGTCTATTACCTTTCGCAATACCCGGATATCGGTAGCGCCGGCGTTAACCCACTACTTCATTACGTCACGTCGGGGTGGGATGAAGGGCGCCGGCCGAACCTGCTTTTCGACACCGAATATTACCTGGGGCAAGTCGGGCCGATCGACGGCGATCCGCTGCTCGACTATGCGACGACAGGGGTTTTCGAAGGCAGAAAGCCGCACCCGCTGCTCGACGGTGCGTATTATTGGAAGCAAAACCCCGACGTCGCCGCCTCGGAGCAAAACCCGATCTACCATTATCAGGTGTTCGGTGGACGGGAGCACCGGCCGCCCTCGCCGATGTTCAACACCGAATATTTTTTGGAGCGTTACGATTCGCCGATGGCCGGCGACAATCCGCTGGAGGATTACCTGAAGCAGGGTGGCGAGTGGGCGGCTGACCCGCATCCGCTGTTTTCCACCGTGCATCTTGCGCGGCAAGCGGGGATCGCCGAATTTGCCGAGGCGCCGCTCGTCACCTACCTGAAGTGGCCCGATTTGTGGGCGTCGGCGACGCCGCATCCGCTCTTTGACCTTGAGTATCTGAGTGCCGAACTGGGCCAGCGCGGGCTTGTCATGCCGGAAGAGATGTCGCCCTTCGAATATTTCTGCCAGCTCGACGAGACCGCCGACATCGACCCGCACCCGTTGTTCGACTCCCGGCTTTATCGCTACCAGGTCGAAAACGAGCCGAAACGAGAATTATCCGAGTCGCCGATCGTCGATTATCTGAAGCGCGGCTATCGCGACAAATCGCTGTTGCCGAACCTGCTGTTCGATCCCGAGACCTATGTTGGGCGCAACCAGGCCGAGATCGACGGGCCGGAACTCGTCCATTATTGCCTGGAGGGCGATCGGGCGGGATTCTGGTGCCATCCGATGTTCTGCGCCGATACCTACAACAGCGCGCGCGACGACGGCGAACAGATCACCGCGCTCGAGCATTGCCTGCGCTCGCCACTCGAGGCGATAAAAATCAGCCACCCCCATCTCGACCGCCCGCTGGCCCGCGAGCCACGCGAATTCATCGCGGCGGTGATCAATTCGGTCGGGGGCGTCGATCCCGGTTTCTATCGCGCCGCCAATCCGGATCTGGGCCCGCTGAGCGATGCCGCGGTGGTAGAACAATTCGAGGAACACGGCATACACGAAGGCCGGTTCGGCTCGCCGCGCCATCTGGTCGAGAGTCTTGGATTGCGCATCCGCGACATTCCGCTCGGATTCTTTGGCGATGACTATGTCCGGTTCAACCCCGATCTTGTAGTCCTCGGGGACGACTTTCTTGCCCTCTTCAAACACTATCTCGAATTCGGACGTCTGGAGAACCGCCGCATCGGTCGTTGGCAATTCTATCTGAACGCGATGCCGGCGCCCCAATTGTCGGGGCCGATCGCGAGGCTCTCAGCCGACAGCGCCCTGCCGCATATCGACGCGTGCGTGCTGATCCATTTGTTCCACACCGATTTGTGGCCGGAATTGGCCGGTTTTGCCGAGAATTTCGACGTCGTGTCGCGCGACGTGTTCATCAATGTCGTTGACGAAGCGTGGACGCCGCGCCTCCAGCGTGAGATCCGCGAGATGGCCCCGGGCACGTTCGTTCAGCTATCGAATGATAACGGCCGGGACATCGGGGGCTTCCTGCGGCTGCTAGACAATGTGGAGATCGGCAAATACGAGATCTTCGCGCTGATGCATTCGAGGAAGAGCCCGCACATGGCGCCCGAAAAGGGCGCGCACTGCCGGCGCGAGTTGCTGAGTGCCTTCGCCGGCAGTCGCGAGACCGTCGAGGAGTGCGTTGACCTCTTCCGTCAGGATCCCACGGTCGGTCTGATCGGCTGTGGCGCCTACCGCGAGACCGATCTGGGCGAAAACGAGGAGCGCGTGCGCGCCCTCCTCGACCGCTTCGACATCGACGAGGCGCACCGCGACCCCGAATATCTGTCGGGCACGATGTTCATGATCCGCTCCGAGGTCATCGCCCGGTTATACGAAACGCTGAAGGAGACCCAATTCGAATACGACAAGGATGTCGAATACCACCGCGACGGGCAGATCGCTCATGGGATCGAGCGGATCATCGTCAGTCTGGTGCAGCAGATGGGCTACCGGATCGTGTGGCGATAACGATGAGCACGCTCGTCGTCTTGCACGAGGCGACCCGCACCGGCGGGCCACGCGTTGGCGGGCTGATTGCGGCGGCCTTGCAGAAGCACGGCGACGTGCGCGTTCTGTGCTTGAGCGACGGACCGAACGTCCGGTGGCTCAGGGAACACGTCGGGAAAGAGAACGTCAGCGTGTTCGACTTTGCCGATGGGCGCCCCCGCACGCCGTTCAGCGAACGCGTCGACATCGCCAGGAAAGTGCTCACCGAGACGCCGTGCGAGCTCGTTTACGTCAACTCGGCCGCCGCCGCCGAATTCATTTTCGCCGCTGAGGCTTTGCGAAGAATGGTCGTCCTCCACGTCCACGAGAACGCGGCGATGCTGCGGCGCCTGTTGGAGGTCGATCTGGCGAAACTGGAAATGCTGTCGCTGTGCGACGGGATCGTCCTGGCGGCGGGCGATCTGCGCGGCGACCTCGCCGAGGTTTTCGGCTTTGTGCCGGAGCCCTGCCTCGACTTTGGCATTGCGATTGATTACGAAGAGATCGGCAGATTGGCGAGCGAGCGCGATGCCCCGGCGCGCAATGCGCGGGGCGAGTTCGCCGCTTGGGGAGATCGCCTGGTCATCGGGATGTGCGGACATGCTTCGCTGCGCAAGGGCACCGACGTGTTCTTCGAGGCCGCCGCCGCCATCCCCGAACACGATTTTGTCTGGGTCGGCAATTGGAGCCGCCTCGACGCGCCGGACAATCCGGTCGTCGATCAATATCTCGAGCGCGGACTTCCCAACCTCTACGTGACCGGCGGGGTCGATAACCCCTATAAGTACATCGCCCGGTTTGACCTGTTCTTCCTGTCGTCACGGGTCGACACGAACCCGCTGGTGCTGGCCGAGGCGATGTCGCTGCGGGTACCGGTGCTGTGTTTTTCGCGAACCACGGCGGTTGCCGATTTTCTCGGACGCAGCACGATCCTGTGCCACGGTACGACCAACACCGCCGACGCCATGCGCGTGCTGCGCGCGCTCGACGCTGCGGAAATCCGCTCACCGGAGTTTCGCCGACCCAGCGAGGAGCACCAGCTGCGTTTCGACATCAAGCAAAAGTTCCCGTCGCTCCTCAGGTTTCTCGGCTCGCTCTGGAGCGGCGATGCGAGTTGCAAGAGCCTGCCCTCTGAACTATCGGCGGGCCTTTGAGAATAAAACCCTGAGAGACTGGCCAAGGAAGACCAAATATTCCGACAGAAGATCCTGTCTAGCGGCAGCCGGCGGGCGCGCTCTCTTCCGGGTAAGCTGGAGACCTGACAGGCCAGATTCCCTCGCGATACCCATCGTTCCGATAATGCTCCTTCGGCATCAACCCGCCGTTCGGGATCCCCTCGGCGACGTTGGGGTCAACCGAGAGATACCAGCCCTCGTCGGGGTAGGTCGCGCTGTGCCATTCCTCGTCGACCGGAACCGTGTCGAGAAACAACGTAGGCAGCAACTTCAATCGCTCGTATGGCATCCGGCATTCGATCGCACAGACCACCGAGCGGCATCGCGGCCGCCGCGCCGCGCCGACTTGACACTCCCTGGCGGCGCGCCTAGAGAGTGGCATTCCGATGTTGACGGTGCGTTCCTCGCGAACGCTCGCGATCGGCTGACTCCCCGAATTCTGGACTTGGTCATTCAGTGGCATCATCCGACGGCCGTTCGCACGACGCGCTTCGCCAGCAGGTGCATTTCTACGTCGACAAGTTGAGCCTCGACGAGACCTTGAGCCTCGAAGGTTGGCTCTTTCACGAGACTCACGCGGTCGCGAACATATACTTGGCGGTCGAGAACGGGCGCGGCGCCGAGCGGACGAAGGCGAAAGTCGGCCGGGAGCGCCTCGATGTCTATGGCGAATGGGGGTTGGAGCAGGCGAAGCGCTCGGGATTTGGGGTCGCCGATGCCGAATTGACCCCCGAGGGCGAAAATCGACTGACCTTGGGCGTTGAATTCGAGAACGGCGATAGCCTCTGGATCGAGCTGTGCACGCTCAGGGTCGCGGACGGGTCGTGGACGCTCGAGGGGCGCGTTCCGGAATGCACCGAAGTCATCGAGTGCGTGCATTATTCGTCCGATTCCGATCGTTGGGGCGGCCACAAATTCTCGCGCAGCCGGTCGCTCGGCGCGGTGTCCTCGCTCCTCTCCAGCGAGCGCCGGCTCGCCCCCCTTCTGCCCGAGCCGGTCGTATTGCTGGCGTCGGTCTATCGCGGCACCCAATATTTGCGGCCGTTCTTTTCCTCTCTGTTGGTCAACACCACCTCGCCCTATTCGCTGATCGTCATCGACAACGGCAACGACGATCCGGCGATCGTTTCCTATCTGCGGGCCTTGGCCGCCGCACACGACAACATCACGCTCGTCCGGGTCGAGGAAAACCGCGGCTATGTGGGCGCGATGTGCCTGGCGATCGAATACGCGCCGCCGGGCCGGCATGTCGTCGTCCTCAATACCGACACGGTCCTGCCGCCCAACTGGCTCGAGCGCCTGGTGGCGCCGATCTTCGAGGAGCCGACGATCGCCAGTGCGACGCCGTTCACCAACGCCGGGACGAGCGCCAGTTTTCCCGCGCTCGGGGTCGACAACACGCTTTATCTGGGCCTGCCGGTCGAGACGATCGACGCCGCGCTCGCCCAGGTCGACGGACAGGAATGCCGCATCGACCTGCCATCGGGGGTCGGGTTCTGCATGGCCCACAATCGGGCCGCCATCGACCGCATCGGCTGGTACGATCGCGACGCCTTCGGCAAAGGCTACGGCGAGGAGAACGACTGGTGCCTGCGCGCCCGCGGCGCCGGCTTCCGCAACGTGCTGGTCCCCAACCTGTTCGTCTACCACAAGCATGGCGGCATCTATCAGGAAGAAAAGCTTGCCCTGTCGCGCAAGAGCCTCAAGATCGTGCAGGAGCGTTACCCCGAATACGAACCCGAGGTGGCGGCGTTTTTTAGCGCCGACCCGATCGGGGCGGTTCGCGAGCTCGTTGCCTTCGTGCTCGCCGCGCGGCATGCGCGGGGGCGCACCATCCTCCTCCTCGACCATGATCTGGGCGGCGGCACCGCGGTGTTCGGCAAGCGGCTGGTCGACGACCTCATCGCCGACGGCCACACCATCGTTCGGGCCGGCTGGAACGATCGCGATCCCTCGGTCCGCGTAACCCTTCTGGCCGACGGGCTCACCCGGGTGTTCCGGAAGTCGACGCTCGATGACGCGCTGGCGCTGTCGCGCCTCGTAAAATTCGACGAAGTGATCATCAACCAGTTGGCCGAGCTCCCCGACCTCGAGAACGGGCTGGCAAAGATCGTGCAATCGATCGAAGCGAGCGGGGTGTCGCTCACGATATACATGCACGATTACTTTCTGCTCTGCCCTTCCCTCAATCTGCTGAACGGCGAGGACAGGTTTTGCGGGCTGCCCGCGACCGAGACCTGCGACCGCTGCGCCCCCGGCAACGCGCATTTCCGGCTCGAGGCGGCGGCGCAAAAGCGCTTTTCGATGCGTGCCTGGCGCGCCGAGATGGGGCGCCTCGTCGGCCTGGCGCAACGCATCCTCTGCTTCTCGCGGGACGGCGCCCTGCGCGTGGCGCAGGTCTACGCGCCGGCGCCGGAGAAGATGACGGTGCTCCCGCATTTCGCCGACCATTTCAAGGCGCCGGCGGAATTCGCCGTGTCGGATGAGCCCGGCCTGCGGATCGCAGTGATCGGGGGGATCAACGAGCCAAAGGGCGCGCACATCGTCAAGAGCCTCGCCGAATCTATCCTCCAGCGCGGTGATCCGGCGGTGTCGCTCACCGTCATCGGCACGATCAACAACGCCGCGCAGTTAAGCGGGGTGACACTGGCCGGCCGCTATCAGCCGGAGGCGCTGGCCGCGGAGATCGCGCGGCACCGCATCAACCTCGTCCTCGTCCCCTCGATCTGCCCCGAAACCTTTTGTTATGTGGCCGAGGAGGCGATGTGCCTCGGCCTGCCGTTGGCGGTATTCGATATCGGCGCGCCGGCCGAGCGCGTGCGCCTCTACCCGAAGGGCAAGGTGCTGCCGCTGTTGAGCGGCGAGGCGCTCCTCGATGCGCTCTTACGCTTCGCCGGCGAACGGCGCCGCGAAGACGCCGCCGCGCGCGCCGAGGCGCCCGGCTTGTCGGACATCAGCGTCGTCGCCCGCGGGAACATCGCGGAATCCCCCGCCGCCGCCGCGGCAGCCGAAGCCGGCGACGGGGCAATCAAAGGCGCGGTCGAGGCGGTCGACGCGAGCGGCATTCGCGGCTGGGCCGCCGCCTGCGAGGATGCCGAGGATCATTTGCTGGTCGAGGCGTTTGTCGATGGAGTGCTCCGCGGATTGGCCTGGGCGGACCGCGCGATCAACGGCCGACCGCTGAACGGCGCGGCGGCGCGCCACGGCTTCACCATCCAGACCGCACCGCCGATCGGCGCGGGCGAGCGCGGTCGCCTCGAAGTCTACGCCACCGCCGCCTCGGGGGCACGGGCGCTGCTGCCCGTACGGTAGTTTGGCCGTCCCGATATTGGGCTGTCTGGCGTCGGCCCCCCGTTGTACAGATGGATTTGCTATGGTATATTTCTCGATTCGGCGACATATCAGATCGTACCTCTCTAAGAGCGTCGTCGACGAGATTTCCGGACGGCTCGGCAACGGCGTTCGCCACCGAATTGACTATTCTGAAAGCTACTCTGAGATCTAGGAAGCAAAGGACCAGAGCATGAGCCGTTACACGACGTCTAAATTCGACACAATACTTTCCTTTTCTCGATTTCTTAGAGGTCTAGAGCTTCCGCGTGCGCCCCTCGAAGTTTTTCTCGAGGTCAGTAACGTTTGCGATCTGAAATGCGCTATGTGTACTACATTTTCTGCTTTAAACCCACATCGATTCTCTGCTCTGCGACAGGAAGAACGGGGTTTCCTTCAACCCGACGAAGTGGTC
Organism: Allostellaceae bacterium; assembly: GCA_049801295.1. Taxonomy (GTDB): domain Bacteria; phylum Pseudomonadota; class Alphaproteobacteria; order ATCC43930; family CGMCC-115725; genus DATARH01. The sequence goes on from JBARKH010000479.1 coordinate 12,502, forward strand.
ACAAACATGGAAGAGGTCCTCCGCGGCGCTCTGCAGGTGATGTGCAGCGGTTATGGCGAGCCCACCGTGCACCCGGATTTCAAGGAATTCATCTCCTTCCTCAGCCAGTACGAAGTTCTTATCAAATTCATCACCAATGGCATGCACATCGATCTGCCGATGGCCGAGTTCCTCGTGGACAAGAAGGTGTTCGGGCTGATGGTCAGCTTTTCTGGGATAACCAAGAAGGACTACGAAAACACGTATCTCGGCGGGAACTTCGAGCGGGTGCTGGCCGGAGTGCGACACATCGCTGACGTCAAGGCGCGATCGGGCACGCAATACCCGAGGATCGAGATCAACTCATTGGCATATCGGCACCACGTTGAGCATTTTGACCGGTTCGTCGAGATGATGGCCGACGCGGGGGCCGATGTGGTCTATCTAAAGGGCCTCCAGCCTTACGACCATATTCCGGAGCTTTTCGAGCATGTGTCGATCATGCGCCCGTGGATCGAAGGCCCCATCATCGAGCGTGCGATCGAGATCGGTCGGGCGCGCGGTGTCCTTGTAGATTGCAGTCAGTATGTCGCCGATCAGGCGCTTTCTCCGGAGAATTACGAAGAGCGCATCCGAAATTTTAGAGAGCGTGCGGTACTCGGTCTCGAAGGCAAGAAATTCGGAAGTAATCCGATCGATACATTCCCGGCGGTGAGACGGCAGCAGCATCCGTCGGGCGGTGCCAACTCAAGCCGCCCTACAACGTTCGTCCCGCTCGACGCCCCCGATGATCTCGCGTGGCAGCAATTGGAGATAGGGCGGCTACCGGAGCTGGAAGCGTCTCCATTCTACTGCATGGAGCCCTTCAAGACCATGTACGTGAGAAAAAATGGGGCGGTGAAGCCGTGCTGCTTCAACGACGAGGTGCCGTTCCTCGGCTCAATCGCCACGCATTCGGCGACCGAGATCTGGCAAGGTTCCGGTTACCGTGCCTTTCGCAACGCTATTGCCAGTGGTGCGTATCCGCAAAAACACTGCGGCTGGTGTATCAGAGGTCGTGTTGGCCCAACCAGTCATTGGGCAGGTAATGTTGTCGACGGTTTCCTGAAGTGGTATGGCGCAGAGCATAGCCCGGAACTGGTGCGTGAACTCGTGGAGGCGGATCCGGATATCTGGAGCACGTTCAGCCGATCCAATGCTGAGGTAGTCGCAGCCCTGCATTCCGAAAATCTTGTCGATCTCAAAAACGTCCGCCAATTAGTCGAGTCGGTTTAGATATTAACGTGCGATTTAACTCTACATGGTGATATAAGGTCAAGTTTAGTGCGTGGATTGCTAATTGTTATATTACTATTTTATACGGCTTCACACACTGCTTACGCTAACCTAGCGGCGGAACTGAGCGAACTTACGGCCTATCCCGGCTTCGCCAACGCCTGCATAGCATTTGCCAATGGCTATGCAACGGTGCCGGGCAAGGGTTCGATGCGCTTTCCGACCTTCGGCCGGCATCAGGGCGACTGTAGCGGAAAGCGGGCGCCGCTCGTCGTCTCTGTCACCCATGAAAATGCAGCCAACAGTCACAGCGGGGCGGCGAATTACGATCCGAACAACGCATCCTACATGGCCGATTTCGATTACGACGCCGATTTCGGGCGGTGGCTCAAGCTCGACCTCATCGGCACTCCGCCGGCGCTTGCAATGTCGCTCGACACGGTCAATTTCAAAAAGGTCAACGTCACTGGCTGGCCGCTGCGGTATGGACACCTGTTTTTCGGGCTCAACGATGGGACGGTCAGCACCGCCCTGGACAAGCCTGTCTCCGTCGAGTTTGACATCCGTATCCCAGTCGCCGACGTGCGCCCGGGCCTATATGCCGGTTACAGCGGCCGCCGCGTCATGTTGGGCGCGCTTGCCGATTGGGTAGAAGCCGCACCCCGGGCGAACCGCTCCCATTATTTCGAGATCGATTTGGTTCAGTCGAATGGCTATTCGCAATCTTACGGCGATCCCATCCGGCCCCTTTGCAACGACGCTGCCTATGATCGGTGCTTCTACGCTCCCAATGGCGAGCACGCGGAAGGGCGAGAGGTTCGCTATCAGTTGCAGCCTTACGGTGAGCCTCTGAGCGGCGACGGCTGGATGCACATCCGCATCCCAATCGCGGATGCCATCCGCGCGCTGCATTGGGTTTCACCTCCCGCAGCTTGGAGCGCCGCTACACTCAAAGGCCTCTATCTCGCAATTGAATCGGAGGGCGCCACGCAAACCTCGATCGAAATCAAAAACTACCACGTCGAAGCAGCTGTTAGCTCAGGGGGGTCGCAGGATCGCCAGCCCGCCGATAATTGAGCCCCAGCTGCCACAGGCGATCTAGTTGGTCTGTGGACCGGCCGCGCAGAGTGGTCCACTCGTCGCACCACTCGCGGTTTTCCTGACGAAACCTGTCTTCGAACTCGCGGTTGACGTCGGAATAGAGCCGCGTCGGAGAGGGTATCGGCAGCCGCGGGCGGTTAAAGTCCACATCCACGCCGATCCACTGTGCGATCTTGGCGATCACCCCTTCAATGTCTGGGAACATTTCCTCGTAGGTGATCCGCAGCGCCGTCAGGTCACGCGCCTGCAGCCATTGCTCGATCGCGTATTCCTGGTAGAGGATGTGGGCGATCCAGGCCTTGATCATCGGACCAATATAACTGACGGGGTGCTCCTTTTCATCCGGTGTTTTCGGAGTCGTAAAGCTGTGAAAACGGCGAGTCTCGGTTGCAAGGTAAAGTGATACTCCCTGTGCCACAAAATTTTGCCGCTTCAGATAAATAAATTTCCTACTCTCTGGAAGAAGGTTAAGCAGCTGAAGATCCTTCTCTAGTTCCGCCAAATGCCAATAGCCTATTTCGAATCCGAAAAGACCATCCATCGTCCTGTGTTTTTTTGATACGACGTCGTAGTATTCTCTGAGATTTGCACAGGGGTATTCAACAAGGCTATTGTGGAATTCATCCGCGTTAAAATATTCAAGCGGATAACTCATAACACTCAGGCGACCGATTTCCTGGGTGAGCCAAGTGCTGCCGCTTCGCGGCGTAAACAGGATGCAATAGACCTTCGTGGGCCCTGGCCGCTCCCGGTAACCCTCCGGCATGCAGAGACTCGAGGCCTCCGCTCGCTGGAATACCTCGGTGAATTTGCTTACGCGGTCCACCATTCGCTCACAGACCTCTTATTATCGTTCGCGCTGATCACTGGCTCAAGAGCGGCGCCGCGCCCCTCCGTTTGCCTTGGCGAGCGCCTCCGCCGCGCGGCCGGAGACTTGGCGAAGGGTGGCGTTGCGCACCCTAAGCTCGTCGCGCAACGTGGCGAGCTCGGCTTGGACGGCGGCCGTCTCCGCCCGCCGATCGGCGGCGGCTTCTTGCGTACGAGCCAGTTCAGCCGCTCGGTGAGCCAGCTCGGCCTGCACCGAGA
>JBARKH010000480.1:0-2151 GCA_049801295.1 Allostellaceae bacterium
GCACCAGGATCCCGGCGGCGAGCGTCACCAGCGCGACGAGGCGGATCGCGGTGCCGATCGTCGCGACGACGCGCGCCACCGCGGCGAGCGCTTCCCGGACCGGGATTGCCGAGACGTTGGGAAAGCGCTCGGTCACCCGGCGCACCAGCGCCTCCTCCTCGGCCAGTGTCACGTAGACGGCGGCGAGGTGGGTCTGCGGCGCCGCTTCCAGCGTTCCCGGAGCGAAGACGATCGCGAAGCTGATGCCGAGCCGGGCCCAGTCGATCTGCCGCAGGCTGGCGATCCGTGCGGTGATGTCGCGGCCCAAGAGGTTGACGGTCAGCGTGTCGCCGAGAGCGAGCCCCATGCCGCGCGCCAACTCAGCATCGAACGAGACGAGCGGAGGCCCGTGATAATCGGCGGGCCACCACGCGCCGCTGGCGAGGCGCGAGCCCTCCGGCAGCGTCGCCGCATAGGTCAGCCCGCGATCGCTGCGCAGCGCCCACTGCGCCTCCGGCGCGACCTTTGCCGCTTCGACCGGCGTGCCGTTGAGCTGGGTGATGCGGCCGCGCAGCATCGGCACCTGGTCGAAACTGGCCCCCGGCACGGTATGCACGATCTCCTCGAACCCGGCGAGCTGGTCGGGCTGGATGTCGATGAAGAAATCGGCCGGTGCGTGCTCGGCGAGCCGGCCCTCGATCTCGACCGCGAGATTGCCTTCGACGAGCGCGAGCGCGCTCATCACGCTGAGCCCGATGCCGAGCGAGAGCACGATCCGCGCGGTCGGCGCTCCCGGCCGGTGCAGATTCCCGAGCGCCAGGCGTAGCAGCGGCCGGGCCGGGCGAGGCAGCAGCCGCGCCGCCGCGACCACCAGCGCACCGGCGAGGCGGAAAAGGACGAAGGCGGCAAGCGCGCCCCCGACATACCAGAGCGCGATCTTGCGGTCCGTCGCGGTCGCCACAATCAGCGCCGCCAGGGTGAGCGCGGCTGCTGCGCTGGCGGCGACCGCCAGCGGCGCAAATTGGCGCGATGCCGGCGCGACCCGGTCGCGGAACAGCGCAGCCGGCGACACCTCTCCGATCGCCGCGAGCGGCCACAGCGCGAACACCAGCACAGTTAAGAAGCCGCACAGCCCGGCAATCGCCAGCGGTTCCGGGTAGATGCCGAGGCGCAGCGACACCGGCAAGAGCCCCTGGAGCAGCGGCGCGACCAGCGCCGGCGCGACGCCGCCGAGGAGCAGGCCCAATGCGATGCCGAGCAGCGTGAGCGCCAGAATCTGCAGGAAATAGGCTGCAAACACCAGGCGGTTCGACGCGCCGAGGCATTTCAGCGTGGCAATCGCCGCGGTCTTGCCCGCGACATAACCGGCCACCGCATTGCCGATGCCGACCCCGCCGACGAGGAGCGCGGTGATGCCGGCGAGGTTCAGAAAAAATCCGATGCGATCGATAAACCGTTGCAACACGGGCGAGGCATCGGCGCCGGTGCGCAACTGCCAGCCGGCTTCGGGGAAGGCGGCGCGAGCGGCGCGGGTCCAGCCGGCCGCGTCGGTCCAGCCATCGCCCTTGGGCGAGAGGCGCAGCCGATACTCGTAGGTCACCAGCGCGCCGGGTCGGATCAGCCCTGCCGCCGCCAGCGACGCGCGTGGAATCGTGACCCGCGGACCAAAGCTGAGCCCCGCGAACGCCCGATCGGGCTCGCTCTCGATGATCGCGGAGAGACGCAGCACCGCCTCGCCGATGCGAAACTCCTCGCCGAGCTTGAGGCCGAGCCGGTTGGCGACCGCCGCCTCGGCGACCGCGCCGAAGACGCCATCCTCGGGCGCGAGCGCAGCGGCAAGCTTTTGTGATGGCGCGAGCACGACCGCGCCGTAGAGCGGGTAGGCATCATCGACGGCCTGCAGCTCGATGAGGCTGCGCCGCTTGCCGTCGAGCGAGCGCGCCATGGCGCGCAGCTTCGCGGTCTCCGACAGAGTGCCGGACGCCGCCAGAAAGCGCTGCTCAGCCTCGCTCGCCGGACGATAGGCGAGGCGCGCGCTGACGTCGCCCCCCAGAAGCGTGCGCGCGTCGCCCTGGATCCCGGCCTCGACCGCGGCGCCGAGGGATCCCGTCGCCGCGATGGCGCCGACCCCGAGCAGGAGGCAGCCGAGAAAGACGCGAAAGCCGGCGATCC
>JBARKH010000481.1:0-3023 GCA_049801295.1 Allostellaceae bacterium
GTGTCGCAGACCCCGGCGGCGACCGCGACCGCCGATCCCGACGAGGAGCCGCCTGGCACCCGCCCCGGCGCGCGCGGGTTGTGGGCGGTGCCGTCAAACGGGTTCTCACCGAGGATGCCTAGCGAGACCTCGTCGGTGATGGTCTTGCCAATGAGATCGGCGCCCGCATCGAGTAACGTCTGTACAGCCCAGGCATGGCGGGTCGGGACCGGGTGGGCGCGGGCCCAGTCGGGGTTGCCGCCGCCGGTGGCATGGCCCGCGACATCGAACAGATCCTTGGCCGCGAAGGTGAGGCCCGCGAGCGGCCCGCCCAGTTTGCCCGCCAGGCGAAATTGCTGCCCCGGGACGAAGGCGCCAATGTCGTCGGACATTCGCGTTATCCTTCGAGCAATTCGCCGACCGCCTTGGCGACGACGGCGTTGGACAGAATGACTGGCATGTCGAGCCCGGCCAGCGCCGCGCGATGGCGTTCGGTAAAGCCGATGCAGTCCAAGAGAATTGCGTCGGCGCCGCGCGATTTGAGTGTCGCGCCGGCGTCGCCCGCCGCCTCGGGCGGGGCGGAGTAGGGGCTGGCGGTGGCAAAGATCGGCGGCCGGGCGAGCGTTCGCCATTTGCCGCTCTCGGATTCGATCTGCCCGGCGATCGGCACGATGATGCCGAGCTGCCGCTGCTCAATGAGGCCGGCGATCATTCCCGGGATGATATGGTCGGGCTCGACCAGCCAAGCCCGATCGCATCGGAGGCCGTCGAAAGTGCCGGTGCACAAGAGGAGGATCACGTCACAGCCCTTGGCTTCGAGAGCGGCGAGCGCCCGTTGCACGCCGTCGCGCATGCGATGCCGCGACAGCTTGACGACGCTGCCATCATGCAGCCGGGTGACCAATGCCGGCTCGCCCGGTTCGGCTCGGTACCGATCGGCGATCTCGCTGAGCGACAAGCCGTCGAGAACGCCACGATGAATGCGGCGAACCGGGGCAGGTACGTGGCGGTCGATGATCGGGACGACATCGAGGCGCGGCGCCTGGCCGATCGTCAAGGTGCCGAGGGTCCGCTGGGGCATGGATTGCGCTCCTGGCGTGGGAAAGCCGCCAAGCTGACCACCTGTCGGAGCGATTGACAACGCCGGATTGGCGGATCGATGCTGGCTGTATCACCGCCCGACAGCGCGGGAGAGCGGCGCATGGCCATCACGATCACTCAACCCCACCCCCATATCGGCGCCGAAATCGGCGGCCTCGATCTGTGCGAGCCGGTCGACGCGGCGACCCTGGCGGCGCTCTGGCGGGCGATCGACAATCATGCGGTGCTGGTGTTCCATGACCAGAACTTGAGCGACGAACAGCTGCGCAGTTTTGCCGCCCGCTTTGGCGAATTGGAGATCGGCCGGTCGGCGGCGCGCGGTGGGCGGCGGCGCCTCAAATTCCCCGAGATCGGCGACATTTCCAACCTCGACGAGGATAACCGCCTGCGCGCCCGCGATGACCAGAGGCGCCTCGACAGCCTCGGCAATCGCCTGTGGCACACCGATGCCTCGTACATGCCGGTGCCGGTTGTGCTCGGCATGCTGTTCGCGGTGGCGGTCCCGCCAGCCTCGCCCTTCGGCGCAGGCGAGACCGAGTTCGCCGACATGCGCGCCGCCTACGATGCGCTGCCGGACGCGCAAAAGGCTGAGATCGACGGGCTCGTCGTCGAGCACGACGTGTTCTGGTCGCGCGGGCAGATCGGCTTTACCGAATTTCCCCCGGGCGAGCGCGAGCAATACCCGCCGTCGCGCCAGCGCCTGGTGCGCCGGCATCCGGGCTCGGGCCGCAAGACGCTCTATTTGTCGGCGCACGCTTCACACATCGTCGGCTGGCCGATCCCCGAGGGGCGGCTCCTCCTCAATGACCTCAACGAGCACGCGACCCAGCGGCAATTCGTCTACAGCCACCAATGGCGGATCGGCGACCTGGTGATCTGGGACAATCGCGACACGATGCATCGCGGCCGGCCGCACGACGAAACCCAGCCGCGCGATATGCGCCGGGCGACAACGCTCGACATTGGCTCGACCCTCGACGAGGCGGCGTGACTTTTCAGCGAGACTGACCCAGACTGTGGGGAAACAGAAACGCGGCGGCGAGCGAATGTTGTTAACAGCAACTCGCGTGAAGGGACCCGTCGATGGGTGTGAACGATGCCCTGCAGCTAGCAAAATTCCTCGCCTCCCATGCCTACTCGAACGCTCCGGAGGCAACTCGAAAAGAGGCGATCGATGGGGAGATCCTGGGCAGGGATTTTTCCAAGGCCGACGCGATCACCATCCACAACGAAGGGTATCTCAAAGAACTGATAAGACTCGCTTCCAGCGGCAGGCGAACGGTAAGCAGCTCCGCGAGGGGAATTCAGTTCTTCATCATCAGGGGTGGCGCGGAAGGGTTTCTCGATCCGACTTACATCGGGACAGATGCCAGCCGTGTCGTAAGGACCGGGCCGACGACCTCCGGCAAGCCGGGCACCTCGATGATTTTCGATGACAATGACTTGCTGACTGCTTTCGATAAATCCGGCAAGCTGATCAACTCCGCTCTGCTGCGCCGCCCGATCTCGATAGTCAACCCAAATATATGGAGCGAACACACCGCGAACCTCGTCTACGACGCATGGGACGGGCAACCTGTTTCGTTGTATAGAAACACCAATTTCGACATAAAATATTATGGCCTGTGGATCGACGATTCGCGCGGCTGGTATCGCACCGGTCATGTCCGGGTGGACCTGCACAAGCGGGAAGCGACGAACGGCTGCATCTTTATCTTAGAGCCCGGCACGCCACCCTATGTCGACAAGGCGAAACTCAACGCGTTCGAACCGCAATTCATCAAGGACATACAATCGACCGTCGGCGCAAAGACAAAAGAAAATATCGGCAGAATGCATATGGTCGATTTATAGGTAGAGGTCACCGCAATTCGTGCGGCGAGCGCCCCTGCGCGCGTCGCTCCTGGCGCCGCCCGAGCCACAGCGCGTTGACGAGCCATAGG
>JBARKH010000482.1:0-2514 GCA_049801295.1 Allostellaceae bacterium
CGCTAGAAGTGGCGGCCAACGACATCTTCGCGCATCCGGAAACGGTTCTGGCCCCCGCACAGGAGGCCCGAATCGCTGAAATGCTTTGCCGGGTGACCGCGCACGAACCGCTCAGCCGGATCATCGGCAGGCGCGAGTTCTGGGGGCTCGAATTCGTGCTCTCGCCCGACACGCTCGACCCAAGGCCGGACAGCGAAACCATCGTCGAGGCGGTGCTTGCGCGGCTAGCCGATCGCGCCCCCTTCTATCGCTTTCTTGATCTGGGGACCGGCACCGGGTGCCTTCTTTTGGCGCTCTTATCCGAGTTCCCCCGGGCGACCGGGATCGGGATCGACGTCGCGGGTGGCGCGGTCCGGGCCGCGCGGGATAACGCCAGGCGGCTCGGGCTTGGCGAGCGCGCGCATTTCGCGGTGGGAGATTGGGCGGCGGCTATCACTGGCCGATTCGATGTAATCATCGCCAACCCGCCCTATATCGGCACTAGCGCCATCCCCTCCCTCATGCCGGAAGTTCGGGATTACGACCCCCACCGGGCGCTCGATGGCGGCGCCGACGGGCTTGCCGCCTACCGCGGGATCGCCGCGGACCTGCCGCGGCTGTTGTTGCCGGGCGGGCTCTTCGCTGCCGAAATCGGGGCGGGCCAGGCCGCTTGCGTCAGCGCGATCCTGGCGCAAAACGGTCTGGCGATAGAGGGGTTCGCGGCCGACCTCGGCGGTGTCATTCGCTGCGTCGCCGCGCGCCGGTAGATCGTTGGCTGCACCGCGCCGCGGAACGGCCCGGCGCAAAAAAAGGTTTGGAATGCGGCGCCTTCGCGACTACGCTGACTGCGCTCGGGAGCCCCGCGCCGCGCGAGATTTATTGCGCAGCCAGCCTGTCGTACTCAAGCCGCAGCCGACAGCGTTCCCTTCGGACCCCGGGTCCACCAGCATCCACGGCGACTAGACAGGTACCAATGAGGCCAGGACAGAACAAGCGATCACGCGGCCGCAATGGTGGCGGAGGCGGCGGCGGGGGTGGCGGCGGTCTGCGTCACGACAACCGGCCGCGCCTGCCGCATCGCATCCAGACTTTCGACAGCAACGGACCAAGCGTGAAAATTCGCGGCAACGCCTATCAGGTGTTCGAGCGTTACGTCGCGCTGGCGCGGGAGGCGCAGGCCAGCGGCGACCGGGTTGCGGCGGAAAATCTCTATCAGCACGCCGAACATTATTTTCGGCTGATGAATTTGCAGGGCGAGGGGCAGGGCCAGGGCCCGCCCCGGCCGACCACCCCGGCCGATCTCGAAATGGCCGGCGGCGAGGGCGAACCGCGCGAGGGCGAGGACGAGGAGGGTCAGGTCCAGCCGGTGCGGCCACCGGTCGCCCCATTCCCGGGCGACGAACAGCCTCCCTCCTATTGAGGCCAGGGTCAAAACCCAATCAGTCGGAACCTACCGCCAGTCGTCGAGGAGGTAAATCCCGGCGCGGCTGTAGCCCGCGGCGTTGGGCCGGTGCATCGTCACACCCTGGATTTGGGCGCGGAACCCGCGCGCGACCATCTGGTGATAGGCCTCCTCGCGGGCCAGGTTGACCCCGGCCAAAAGGCTCGGCATCCCGACCGATATGGCGAGCGCACCGCAGCAATCGAGGAGGCGGCCGAAGCGCTCGTCGGCCCCCGACCCCGGCCGCACCGCGCCGAACTTTACAAAGCAGCAGCCCTCGCCGGCCTCGCTCGCCGCGCCCCAATGGCAGACCGCAAAGCCGGCGAGGCGGCTGCCGTTGTCCCACAAAAGGAGCGTGTCACCGAGGTTGCGCGCCGCAACGGTGCGGATTTCCGCGCCCAGGTCCAACCCCTCATAGATCGCCTCGGTCAGCTCGCGGCAGGATTTCAAGGCGGCTTCCCGCTCGCTTTCCGAGAGCTCCGAATAGCGCGACCACGGCACGGCGGTTCCACTGGCCTCTGCCCTCGCCATCATGATCGCGGTAAGGAAGCGGGCGTGGAAACCGAATTTCCCATAGAGCGCCAGGTGCAGCGGGCTCTGCGGGAAGGTGAAGAGGCCGGAATGGCTGGTGCCCCAGGAATCGAGCTGGGCGCTGACCGCCTCCACCAGGGCTTTCGCGATTCCCGTGCCCTGCCGCTCGGGATCGACCGTCAGCGGCCCGAAGAACCCGACGCTGCCCCATTGGGTGACAAAATTCGATCCCGCCAGTTCGTCCTCCAGCTCGGCGGCGAAACCGGCGACGTGCTCCGCCCCGAACCGGCCATGGACGAGGTCGCGGTCGGACCAGAAATTCGCCGGGTCGGGGGCCCCGAGAAACGTGCCGAACGCGGTACGGCAGATGCGCCAGGCCGCCGGCAGGTCATTTTCGGTCATCGGTCGAATGATGGCGCTCATGTCTTTCTCCGACATTTGGATTGGGCTCAGGGCGCGGCGCGAAACAGCCGCCCGCCGCAGACCGGATGCGGTGCACCGGTCGTCGTGGGCAGGCTCAGCGGCAGGCCCAAAACCGAGCGTACCGCGAGATAGGCGAAGGC